>JBEKSB010000014.1:0-33357 GCA_049517455.1 Xanthobacteraceae bacterium | reverse complement strand
CGAGACCGTCAAGCGCGTCTCGGGCGTCGATTTCAAGGTCGAAATCGCGCCGCGGCGCGAGGGCGATCCGGCCCGGATCGTCGCCGATTCGCAGCAAGCACGCGCGACGCTCGGCTGGCAGCCGCGCTTCGACGGCCTTGCGATCATTGTCGCGCACGCACTTGCCTGGGAGCGGGCGCTCACGAAGCGGCGCGCCGATGAGCGGCATCACGGCAAGGAACTCGCGCCGGCCGCTCCCGCAATCGCAAGTTCCGAACGGTCATAGCGGCGCCGAAATAGCTTGAAAACTCCGGCCCTTCCGGGCATGGAACGCACGGGGGCGCGGGCCTCGCGCATGCCGGCCGCAGCAGGACGCAACGGATCGCGTATGAAAGATTCTACGGCCGGATCCCCGGATCAATATTCGACGCTTGTTCTGGTGCGCCGTCTCCTGGTCGACGAGGCGTTGGTGCATTGGCGGCGTTACGCCATCGCCTCCCTGCTGATGCTCGTGGCCGCCGCTGGTACGGCGCTCAGCGCCTATCTCCTCGGCACGATGACCAACGAGGCTTACGTCAATCGCAACTTTCAAGGCATCGTCATCATCGGCATCATCGCGATGGCGATCTTCGCGACAAAAGGCATGGCGACCTACGGGTCCACCGTGATGCTCACCTCGATCGGCAACCGCATCGTCGCCGACAACCAGCAGCGCATGTTCGACAAGCTGTTACGTGAGAATATGGGCTTTTTCGCCGACCGCCATTCATCGGAATTCATTGCCCGGCTGACCACCGGCGCCAACGCGGTCAGCCAGGTCATCAATCTCCTCATCACCGCCATCGGCCGCGATCTGATGTCGCTGATCGGGCTCTCGGTCGTGATGGTGACCGAGGACCCGGTGATGTCGCTTGCCGGCTTTATCGTAGCACCGCCCGCCATCATTTTCCTGCGCAAGCTGATCCGCCGCGTGCGCAACATCGCAATGATTCAGTTCACCGGTGGCACGCGCATCATCGAGACCATGCAGGAAGCGTTGCAAGGCCTACGCATGGTCAAGGCCTTTTCGCTCGAGAACGAGATGCGACGAAGACTCGCAGTGAGCGTCGAAGCGGTCGAGCGTCAATCGAACAAAATGGCGCGAGTCGCCAATCGAGCTAGTCCGCTGATGGAGACGCTCGGCGGTTTTGCCATCGCGCTGGCGATGATCTATGGCGGCTACCGCGGCATTGCGAGCGGGGCGACACCGGGCCAGTTCGTTGGGTTTCTCGCGGCGTTTTTGCTCGCCTACGAACCGGCCAAGCGGCTGGCGCGGCTCAACATCGACCTCAATAACAATCTGGTCGGCGTTCGCGTCCTTTACGAGGTGATCGACTCCCCGCCGGGCGAGTCAAACGATACCGACCGCCCGCCGCTGAAACTCTCAACGGCGCGTCTGGAATTCGCCGACGTGCGTTTCGCCTATCGTCCCGGCACGCCGGTGCTGCGCGGCATGAGCTTCATCGCGCAGCCGGGAAAACTGACGGCCCTTGTCGGCCCCTCGGGTGGCGGCAAGTCGACCGTGCTCGACCTGATCCTTCGCTTCTACAGCGTCGACTCCGGCCGTATCCTGATCGATGGCCAGGACGTTGCCACCGTGTCGCGCGACTCGCTGCGCGGGCAGATCGCCTATGTCGGCCAGATTGTGCAACTGTTCCGCGGCACGATCCGCGAGAATATCGGGCTCGGCCGGGTCGGCGCGAGCGAAGCCGAGATCGTCGCCGCGGCCAAGGCCGCGCATGCGCACGAATTCATCCTCGGCTTTCCCGCCGGATACGACACGCCCGTCGGCGAGCACGGCATGCAGCTGTCCGGCGGCCAGCGCCAGCGCCTCGCGATCGCTCGCGCCGTGATCAAAAACGCGCCGATCATCCTGCTCGACGAGGCGACCGCGTCGCTCGATTCGGAATCCGAGCGCTATGTGCAAGAGGCACTCGCGGAATTGCGGAAAGGACGCACGACGCTGGTCATCGCGCACCGGCTCTCCACCATCACCCATGCCGACAACATTCTCGTGGTCGAGAACGGTTTGGTCGTTGAATCCGGGCGGCATGACGCGCTGCTGCGCAAAGGCGGCCGTTACGCCTCCTTCTATCGGCTGCAGCTCAAGGAGCAGAGTCCCGCGCTGGAGTCCGTCGCGGTCGGATAACGGACGACAGAAAATCCATCCGCCGCCCGCGGCACTTATTTACTGCAACCCTTCCGCCTTCATCGCTTCCTGCACCTTCGGGCGGGCAGCGACGCGATCGACATAGGCCTTGACGTTGGGCCACTTGCTCAGATCGATCTCGACGCGCGGCGACCAGCGCAGCACGGTGAACAGATAAGCGTCGGCGGCGGTGAACTTGTCGCCCATGAGGTAGTGTTTGCCGGCGAGCTGTTGGTCGATCCAATCGAGCCGCTTGCCGATAACCTCCTTCGACAGTCTCTTGAATTCATCGGGAGTGGTCGGCCGGAACAGCGGGCCGTATGTCTTATGCAATTCCGATGCAACGAAGTTCAGCCACTCCTGCACGCGATAGCGCTCGGGCGTCCCGGCCGCAGGCATGAGGTCGGTGGCGTTTTTCTGATCGGCCAGGTATTGCAGGATGACCGGCCCTTCGGTGAGGCGCTGCCCGGCGTCGATTTCGAGCACCGGCACCTGACCTTTCGGATTGATGCTCAAGAAATCCTTGCCGGTCTTAGTCTTCTTTTCGCGAAGGTCGACTTGTTCGAGTTCGAGTTCGTAGCCGGCTTCGCGCGAAACGATGTGCGGTGAGAGTGAGCAGGCGCCCGGCGCGTAATAAAGTTTCATGACGGTGAACTCCCCAACACAGAGTGCCTGTGAACGTGGCCGAATATGAAGGCCCAACAACAAGTAAGCGGAAGGAGCCGCGGCTACAACGGCGACAATGGAACTTTAGCAAATTTGGCGGGTTGAGGGGGAAGTCTGGTCTCTTTTGGAGCTTTGCCGATGGCCGCCCGCCGAGTTACGTCACGCGTGCAACCGCCAATTCCGTTCGGCGACGTGACCATGGTGCCGGCCAGGCTGAGCGCACGGCCCGAGGCCGACCTCGCCCGCGCCATGGCCGCGGCGCTCGCCGATATCGATGCGCCGACTGCCGCCGACGTGTACAATCGGCTTCGGCAATCCTTTCCGCTGGCGCCGTTGAGCGCGCGGGTTGCGGCGCTCGGCGTCATCATGGAACGCTTGCGGCGCTCGTTCTGACGGCCCCCGAGTTAATCCCTACAAGCCGAGATAAGCGCTGCGGACGCGGTCGTCGGCCAGGAGCTCGTCGCCGCTGCCGGACAGCGTCACGCGACCGTTTTCCAGCACATAGGCGCGGCTCGCAAGCTTGAGCGAAAGCGCGACGTTCTGCTCGACCAAGAGACAGGTGATGCCCTCGCCGTTCAGATCGCGGATGGTGTCGAGCACGCCGCGAACGATGACCGGCGCCAGGCCGAGCGAGGGTTCGTCGAACATGATGAGTTGCGGCGCGCCCATCAGGCAGCGCCCGATGGCGAGCATCTGTTGCTCGCCGCCGGACAGCGTGCCCGCCGGCTGCCGCAACCGCTCGGCAAGCTTGGGAAACATCGCCAGCACGCGTTCGCGGTTCCCGGCGCGGCGAGCGCGGGCGCGCGGGACCATGGCCCCAATGTCGAGGTTTTCGGCCACAGAAAGCGTCGGAAACACCTGGCGCCCTTCCGCCACCTGGCCGAGCCCGAGATCGCAGACCCGATGGCTTGGCCAGCGTGAAATATCCGCGCCGCTAAAGACGACCCGGCCGCGCGCTTGCGGCAGCATTCCTGCGAGCGCGCGAATGAGCGTCGTTTTGCCGGCGCCGTTCGCGCCGACGATAGCGACGATCGCGCCTTGCTCGATGACGAGCGACACCGAGTCGAGCGCCTGCACGTCGCCGTAGAACACATCGAGGTTTTCGACGCTCAGCATCACGTGTCAACCTTCCAACGCGCATGGCGGGTTACACTGCCACGAGGACTTTGATATTGTTGTCCTCGACGAGTGCTTCGCAAATTGAAAAAAAACGAGAGGTCGAAATGTTGCGCATAATTGCCATTGCCGCGATGTTGGCGCTCGCGGTGCCGACGCTTGCCGTGGCCCAAGGGAACAATCAGCAGCATCATCCGGGCGGCGGTAAACCACCGGGCGGCGGCGGAAAACCTCCTGCGAGGGTTGGCGGACCTCAGGGCGGCGCAAAGCCTTTTGTTCAGCCGCATGCCGGACCACGCCCCGGCTTCGGTGGCGCGCATCCCGGGCCCGGAGGGCCTCGTCCCGGCGGTCTGCCTGTTGCGGGACACCAGTTCAGCTGGCACGGCCGCTCGTTCAATCGCATCCATCTCGCGCCGTTCGTCTATCCGAGCGGCTGGGAATACCGGCGCTGGGCGGCCGGCGCGATCCTGCCGCCGCTCTTCCTGGCGCCGGCTTACTACTATGCCGACTGGGCTAGTCTTGGCCTCGATCCGCCGCCGCCGGGATTCCAATGGGTGCGCTACGGACCTGACCTGCTGCTGGTGAACGTCACCACCGGCCAGGTCGTGGAAACGATCTACGACGCGTTCGAGTAGACGCATCACACCACCTCGACGCCGAGATAGGATTGCACCACCGCGGGATCGCGCACGACTTGTTCCGGCGAGCCTTCGGCGATCGCGATGCCGTGGTCGAGCACAAGGACTTGGGAAGCGAGCGCCATCACCGCGCGCATCACGTGCTCGATCAGCAGGATGGTCAAACCGTCGCGGTTGAGCGCCTGCAAGATCGCGACCATGCGGTCGGTCTCGGGCGGCCGCAAACCCGCCATCACCTCGTCGAGCAGCAAAAGCTGCGGCTCGGTCGCGAGCGCGCGGGCGACCTCAAGCCGCTTACGATCGGGCAGCGTCAGCGTCGAGGCGATACGGTGCCGCTTGTCGAAGAGATCGAGCTGCTGCAGCAGCGTCCCGGTACACTCCCGCGCCTCCTCGACATCGTGGTGGTGCAGCAACGCGCCGATGGTCACGTTGTCCTCGACGCTCAGCGCCGGAAACGGCCGCACGATCTGGAAGGTGCGGGCAATGCCGCGCCGGCAAATCGCGTCGGCGGTCAGGCCTTGGACCGGCTTGCCGGCAAACGTAATCGAGCCCGCGTCGGGCGCCATCGCGCCGGCGATCATGTTGAACAACGTGGTCTTGCCGGCGCCGTTCGGGCCGATGACGGCGAAGATGGCGCCTTGCGGCACGATAAAGCTGACCGCGTCGACGGCGACAAGACCGCGGAAACGCTTGCTGACCCGGTCGAGCGCGAGGAGCGCAGTCATTTCTTGGCCTTCCCCACGCCAAGCCGGCGCGCCAGCGGCGGCCACACGCCGTCCGGCAGCGCGACGACGACGATCAAGAGACAGATGCCGTAAAAAACCTGGCGCGCTCCCGGTAGTTCGATGCCGAACGATGTCATGGCGGAGTTGAGTGTTTCGGCGAGGCCCGTGAGTACAAAAGCGCCGAGGATCGGGCCGAACAGCGTACCGATACCGCCGATGATGGGGCCAAGAATGATCTCGACAGAACGGGTAATGCTGAAAACCTGCTCGGGAAACAGGTTGTTGTAGAAGAACGCATAAAAAACGCCGGCGAATGAGGTCACCGCGGCGGATACCATGACCGCGATCATCTTGTAGCGGAAGGTGTTGATGCCGGCGGCGCGCGCCGCCTGCTCGTCTTCGCGGATGGCGAGCCAGAAATAGCCGGCGCGACTGCGGAGGAGGAAATGGCAGAGCACGAAAACGGCCACCGTCGCCGCAAGGATGACGTAATAGAACATGGTCGGATCGCCGCGCAGCCGCCACGCGTCGTTGTGCGCATATTGCCTGACCGGCAGAAACAGGCCGCTCGAGGCGTTGACGTAGTTCCAGTTGTCGAAACCGATGCGGGCAAACTCGGCAAAGGCGATGGTCAGGATGGCGAAATAAACGCCGGCGACGCGGAACCGGAAAGCGAGAAATCCGATGACCGCGCCGCACGCCGCGGCAATGGGAATTGCGGCCAGCAGACCGAGCCACGGAGCGATGCCGAACTGCGTGAACAACATCGCCGCAACATAGCCGCCCAGCCCGAGATAGAGCGCGTGCCCGAGCGAGAGCTGGCCGGCAAAGCCCATCATGATGTTCCAGGCCTGCCCGGTATAGGCGAAATAAAGAATAATGATGAGCACGGTGAGCAGATAATCGTTGACGATCCAGGGGGCCGCCAGCAATACCGCGAGCAACACTGCAAGCAGAATTGCGGCGCGGCTCGACACGCCGCGGGTCATGCGCGCAATGATGCGCTCGATCATGAGAGCCTCTTGCCAAGGATGCCCTGCGGCCGGAACAGCAGCACCAGGACGAGTATGGCGAAGGCGAACATGCTCTTGATGGAGGGCGTGAACAAAAGCCCGGCTAGCGCCTCGGTCGTTCCGATCAGCACCCCGCCGACGAGCGCCCCCGGCATCGAGCCGAGACCGCCGGTGATAACGATGACGAAGGCAAGCAGCGTATAGCTCGGCCCGAGCATCGGGGTGGCGTCGATGAGCAGCACCATCATCGTGCCGGCGGCGCCGACGCAGGCAGCACCGAGCCCGAAGGTCAGCGCATACAGGCGTTTGACGTCGAGGCCGACCACCAGCGCGCCGGTATGGTTGTCGGCGCAGGCGCGGATCGCCTTGCCGACGAGCGTGAACCGGAAGAACGCGAACAGCGCCGCGGCGAAGATAATCGCGGCTGCGCCGGCATAGACCTTGGCGGCGTCGATGATCATCGGGCCGATCTGGAAACTCTCGTAGCCGTAGGAGGTCTGCACCGACCGGGCGTCCGGCCCGAAGATGATCAGGAGCGTATTGGTGATGATGATCGCCAGCGCCACCAGCAGCAGAAACTGCGTGTGCTCGGGCCGGGTGATGAACGGATTGATCAGTCCGCGTTGCAGCACATAGCCGAACGCGAACATGACGGCCGCGATCGGGATCAGCACAATCAGCGGGTCAAGGTGGAGTCCCGTGCACATCGCGACCGCGATGAACATCGCGATCGTCATCATCTCGCCGTGGGCGAAGTTGACCACACGCACGACGCCGAAGATGACCGAAAGTCCGAGCGCCATCAGACCGTAGACGAGGCCGGTCAAAACTCCACCGACGGCGACGTTGAGATAGACGTCAAACGGCACCGATGAACCCCAGGTCAAGCGGTTTCGTTCCCGCTTGCGTGGGAACGACGCTAGATCGATTGCAGCGTCTCACCCACGGCTTTGATACGGCGGCAGCGGCCATTCCGGTTTGCCGTTGGCGGCTTCCTTCGGCGCCAGCATGATGAGCTTGCCGCCGCGATTCTGAAACGCGCCATCCTTCACCTTGTCGTTCTGGCCCTTGGCATTGAACGTGATACCGGGCCCGATGTTGACATTGTCGGTGATGTTGGTCTTGCGGATGGCATCGGCGAGGGCCGTGGGATCGGTCGAACCGGCGCGCTTATAGGCGTCGGCGGCAACCAGCAGCGCCTCGAAGGTGAAGGTGTGGTTGGCGTTGAGGTTGATGCCCGGGTCTATCTTGGCCAATGCGGCTTCGAGCACCGCCGTCAGTCTCTTGTGCGGGTCGGGAGCGGGCGAGAGGCTGATCGGACCGTCGGAAAGCTTGCCCAGCGTCTTGATATACTGATCTTCGTACCAACCCGGCCCCATGCTCAGGATCCCTTGCGGCGTCCAGCGTTGCTTGACGAGTTCCCGCGTCAACAGCATCGCGTCGTTGAGGCGGCTGACGACCAGAAGCGCGTCGGCATTGGCCGCCTTCGCTTTCGCCACCTCGACGGACAGATCGCGCGCAGCCGGATCGTAAGCGATCTCATCGGCGATCGTGTACGGCATGTCGAATTTCGGCATGATCGCGCCGATCCCTTTCGCCATCGCCGTGCCGTAGGTGTCGTTGACGTGCATGAACACCACCGTCTTCGGCGCCGCGCCGACGATGGCAAAGATTTCCTTCTGGCTGGCGAAGGCATCGCCCAGAATCATCGGCGCGGTCGGAAAATTCCTGAACACGAACTTGTAGCCTTGCTCGGTGATAGGCGGTGCGGCGGCGATGTTGATGACGAGCGGGATACCCTTCTGCTCGGCAACCTGGGCGATGGCGGTGGTCTGCCCGGAATCGAAGGCGCCGACCAGAAGCTGCGCGCCGTCGCTGATCAGTTTTTCCGCGCGGGCCCGCGCGGTATCGACATTCGACTCGGTGTCGGCGTTCATGATCGCGAGATCGGGCAGGCCCAGCGACTTCAAGATCGCCGGCGCGATATCGACGCCGAGCTGACAACTCTGACCGATGCCGGCCTGGATGCCCGAACGCGGCAACAGTACGCCGACCTTCAGCGGGCCGCCCTGCGCGCGCACGATGTTGAAGGGTGCGATGCCGGCGACGAACCCGGCGGCGCCTGCTCCAGCGGCAAAGGTACGGCGGGTTACGCGCGCGGAATTCGACTGCGATTTATGTTTCATAGCGTGATCCTCCCGTGGCTCATACTGTCCGGTTTTGCCCTATGATGCCGGATTTATTTGAGCGGCCACAAGCTCGAAAGTGTCGCAACTGGACGGCCCCTCGTCCCAAGGACCACCGCACGTATTGTTGACCAGGACAACAATTGTCGTCAATAGCACGTTGGTCGCAGCGGCCCGACTGGGACCGGCGATACGCTGGGAGGACGATGCAATGGCCGGGACGAGGAAACCGAAAAGGTCGACCCTGCCGCTGCGCAGCCCGGCGCCGGCGCGGCACAGTCCGCGCCAAGCTATCGCGCTCGACGTGCTCAACGGCCATCTCGGCTACTTCGTGCGGCGGCTCCAGGTCTGGGTTTTCCAGGATTTTATCCGCGCGCTGGCGAGCATCGACGTCAGCCCGGCGCAGTTCTCGGTGCTGGTCGTGGCCGGCGCTAACCGCGGGCTCTCGCAGGCGGAGCTTTCGGCTACCCTCGGCATCGAGCGGGCGCGGCTGGTGCGTCTGCTGCATCGCCTCGAAGAGCGCGGCCTGATCCAGCGGCTACCATGCTCCGCCGACGGCCGCCGCCACGCCTTGCAGCTTACGCCGCAAGGCCGCGCGCTACTCGCCCGCGCCAAGATACTGGCGGCACGGCACCAAAAGAGATTGATCGAAAGGCTCGGCGCCGAACGTCATCAAACGATGCTCGACGCGCTGCGCGATTTCTGAGGAAGGCTTTCAACCCGCCAGCATTTTTTCGACCGCGGCGGCAATGCGGAGCAGCATGCGATCCTGGCCGTTGCGCGCCACGAGCATGAGCCCGACCGGAAGCGCGGCCGGAACCGGCAGGGAAACGCCGCAGAGATCGAAGAAATTGCCGATGGAGGTATTGCGCAGCAGCATCGCGTTGCGCGCGGCGAATATTTCCGGGTCCGCCACCTCCGCGATCGTCGGCGCGACAATTCCTGAGGTCGGCATGATGAGCGCATCGAGCGCGGCAAGCCGCCGATCCATGGCGCGCACCAGATGCTCGCGCGCATAGAGCATGCCGATATAGTCGGCCGCCAAGACCGCACAGCCGCGTTCGAGGCGCACACGTATGTTGGGGTCGATATCGGCGGCGCGCCGCGCCATCCGTTCTTTATGAATGGCGCAGGCTTCGGGCTGCACGATGCCGCCATAGGCATTCACCTCCCGCATTTCATCGAACAACGGCATTGGCTCGCGCGTGAGCCGGACGCCGGCTTGCTCCAGCCGCCCGATCGCCGCGGCAAACGCGCCGCCGACAGTCTCGTCTAGATTGTCGAGGGGAAAACCTTGCGCGATGCCGACGCGAAGGCCGGCGAGCGCCAGCGGTTCGAGCGGCGTAAAGTCGTCACCGGCCATCACCGCATCGGCCTTGGCGCAATCGGCGACGCTGCGCGCCAGCGGCCCGATGGAATCGAGCGTGGTGCTCAGCGGGAACGCGCCCGCGGTCGGAATGCGCTGCCGGCTCGGCTTGAAGCCCGTGACGCCGCACAAAGCTGCCGGTATGCGCACCGAACCGCCGGTGTCACTGCCGATCGCGATCTCGCACATGCCATCGGCGGCGGCTACCGCTGCGCCCGCCGACGAGCCGCCGGGCACACGCGCCCGATCGCGCGGATTGCCGGGCGTACCGAAATGCGGATTAGCGCCGATCGCGCCCAAGGCAAACTCGGTCATGTTGGTCTTGGCGACAATGACGGCGCCGCCGGCCCGCAGCCGCCGCACGATCGCCGCGTCGGCGCTGGCCGGCGCCGCTTCGTCGGCGAGGACTTTCGAGCCGGCGCGGGTCGGCTCGCCGGCGACGTCGAACAGATCCTTGATGCTGACGATCGCGCCATCGAGCGGGCCGAGCGAAACGCCGTGCTTGGCGCGGGCGTCGGCCGCATCAGCCGCCGCGCGGGCGGGCTCCGCATAGACCGTCAGGCACGCCCGTGCCCCCTCGCCTTTGGGGTCGGCGATGCGCGCCAGCGCCTGTTCAAGCCGGTCGCGGCAGGAAAGATGTTTCATGCAAATGTCCAGAGCTGAGGGCGAGGACGGGATTGCGAAACATACACCGATCCTGCCATCATCGGCGAGCGTCGATGCAAGGAATAACAATGACAGAGACGAAGCCGGCCATCTGTTTCATCGGCTTTGGCGAAGCGGGCCAGGCTATCGCCGCCGGCTTGCGCGAAGCAGGCGTCGAACGCATCGCGGCCTGGGACATTCTGTTTCCACAAACCGAAGGCGAGCCTCTCCGGCGCGCGGCCGAGGCAATGAGCGTGCGCTGTGCATCGGCCGCGGCCGATGCGGTGCGCGAGGCCGACATCGTCCTATCTGCCGTCACCGCGGCGTCGAGCGTCGAAGCGGCGCAATCGGTGAAGGCGCATCTTGCCGGCAAGCCGTTTTTTCTGGACATCAATTCGGTGTCGCCCGGCCGCAAGCAAGAGACCGCAAAACTTCTCGGTGACGCCGGCCGCTACGTCGACGTCGCCGTCATGGCGCCAATTCATCCGGCGCGGCACCAGACACCGTTACTGCTCGCCGGCCACCATGCCGAGACCATCGCGCCGGCGCTCGCCGCACTCGGCATGCGCGCGAGCATCGCCGGCTCGGAGATCGGGGCTGCGGCGGCGATCAAGATGGTGCGCGGCGTGATGATCAAAGGCATCGAGGCGCTGACGCTGGAATGTTTTCTCGCCGCCGCGCGCGCCGGCGTGGTGGACGAGGTCGCGGCGTCGCTGAAGCACAATTATCCCGGCCTCGATTGGTCGAAGGTCGTTCCCTACAACCTCGAACGCATGGCGAGCCACGGCGAACGGCGCGCCGCCGAAATGGAAGAAGTCGTGGCGACGTTGCGCGAGCTCGGCGTCGAGCCGCTGATGACGTCGGCCACGGTCATGCGCCAGCGCGAAATGGGCCAGATCGGCGCCCAGCAATCCGTGCGCCGCGTCCTCAAGAAGGACCGCGCGGCGATGCTCAACGCCATCAGCGCCGCCGCCCGCGACCGGCATTGATGGCCCGAAAGAGGGAAACTACCGCCCCGTCGTCATTGCGAGCGAAGCTAAGCAATCCAGTTTGCTGCACCGCAGTCTGGATTTCTTCGTCGCTTCGCTCCTCGCAATGACGATGAGCAGTTCGGTGCCCGTCATTTCGATAAAGTAATGTTCAATCTACCCATCCCTCGTCTTGATACTGCGGCGTCGCTTCACACAGACTTGGCCAACGCCGCTCGGGAGGCGGAGGCATCCGAACGAGCGCGAGCAACGGTTACAACGGGATTGGCGAACGACGTTGACGCAGTGAACCAATATCCTCTGGGATGGCTTCCGACCGCCAACAGGCGGTATAATTCTTACGACTCAGAAAGCGAGTTTCAAATTATGAAAGAACCCGGACTAGACGGCCGTCATCGTGATAAGGACGGTGAGATTCAGCAAAAACGCAGCGATACGCTCAACAAGAATCTTTCGACACCCATTCCTCAGTTTCGAGGGAATACGACGCTAGGCACGATGAGGGAAAGAACCGGCAAAGTTAGTGAGGCGGCCGTGAGGCGAGCCGCAGCAAAGATGCACAAGTAGCGCAGTAGCATTCCCGCTTGCGCGGGAATGAGTGGTCAGGCGTGGCGGATCACCCGCGTTTGCGAATCGTATCGGCAAGAAACGCGAACGACGCCTTCGGCGTGCGCTTCTGGCTGGCGAAATCGACGTGGACGATGCCGAAACGCCGGCTATAGCCCTCCGCCCATTCGAAATTGTCGAGCAGCGACCAGACCAAATAGCCGCGCAGCTTGACGCCGGCGGCAAGGGCTGAGCGCGCCGCTGCAACATGCGCGCGCAGATATTCGACCCGATCATGGTCGTGCACGGTGCCGTCGGCCGCAAGCGGGTCGTCGTAGCAGGCGCCGTTCTCGGTCACGTACACGTCGGGATTGCCGTAATCGTCGCGCAGCCGGATCAGCGTCTCGGTGAGGCCGCTCGGGTCGATCGGCCAGCCGATTGCGGTGAAGCGCGTGCCGGCGGGCACCGCGCCGAACCACGCGCCGAACAGGCTTTGCGGCGCATCCGCGACATACGCCGGTGCGTAGTAATTGATCCCGAAAAAATCGACGGGCTGCCGGATCGTTTGCAGATCGCCGTCCACGATCAGCGGCGCAAAGTCGGCTGCGGCAGCAGCCGGATAAGAGCCTTTGAACAGCGGGTCCAGCGTTACGCCGTTCCAGAACGCGTCGAACCGCACGGCGGCGCGGCGATCCTCATCGCGATCCGACGACGGCCGCACCGGCGAAATGTTCGCCACCGTGCCGAGGTAAAGCCCCGCGCGTTCCGCGCGCAGCGCCTGCAGTGCGCGGCCTTGCGCAAGATTCTGGTGATGGATCGCGGCGAGCATGTTGGGCAAGCCGGTCAGGCCGGGCGCGTGGCTGCCCATGCCATGCCCGAACAGCGCGTGGATGTTGGCCTCATTGAACATCGCCCAATGCTTGACGCGGTCGCCCAGCCGCCGCGCCACGACGCGCGCGTAATCGGCGAAATTTTCGGCGATGTCGCGATTCAGCCAGCCGCCTTGATCCTGCAACGCCTGCGGCAGATCCCAATGGTAGAGGCAAAGCCACGGCGTGACGCCGCGCGCGACGAGCCCATCGACCAAGCGATCGTAGAAATCAAGGCCGCGCTGCTCGACCGCGCCCGCACCCGCGGGGAGAATGCGCGGCCACGCGGTCGAGAAGCGATAAGCGGAAAAGCCGCCGCTCGCGAGCAATTCCACATCCTCGCGCCAGCGGTGATAGTGATCGCAAGCGACGTCGCCGGTATCGCCGCCCTTCACCCGTCCCGGCGTGTGGGAAAAAACATCCCAGATGCTTTTGCCGCGCCCGTCCGCGTCGACCGCCCCTTCGATCTGATAGCTCGAAGTCGAGGCGCCCCAGACGAAGTCCGCGGGAAACGCACTGTCTTCGGCCATGGCTGCACCCGAACGTAACCCAAGCGGCGCGCCGAGCAGGCCCGTGAGCAACGGCAGAAAGGCGCGGCGCGAGAAGCTCAGCATATCACCGCCGTTTCTTGCTCTCGGCTGCGGCCTCGGGAACGGCCGCACCCGGCTTCAGCCGCGCATCATCCGTCGGTTTCGCTTTTGACTTTGGCGGCCAGCCGCCGCTCGCTTCCAGCCGCATCGTCCAATATTCCCAGGTCCTGGCCACGACGGTGGGCATCACATTGACCGTCCCCGCGAGCTTGACCTCACCGGGACGCAACGGCGACGGCGCGCCGAGCATGTAGGCCTGCATCTGGTATTGGGCGTTCATGCAGAGAAAAATCGAACGCGACACGACCTCCTTCAAGCCGCCGCCGACCACGGTAGCGCCGTGCCGCCGCATCAGCACCACCGGATGTTTGCCGAGCGCGCGGGCGAGCGAATGGCCTTCCTCCTGCTTCACGACCAGAAGGTTGGTGTCGCCGAATTCGTCGTGCTGGTCCCAGAACGGCGTCTGCTCGCCGATCGTGGCGCCGACGTGAAAGACCGGCACGATCGGCTTTCCGGAAACGCAAAACGGCATCACCGCGGGCGCGTGATGATGGCAAACCGCCATGACGTCGCTGCGCGCCTGATAGATACAGCCGTGAATGACGCGCTCGGAATAGGGCCGCGCGGTAGTGCGCTTCACCGGCTCGGAATCGAGCTTGTATTCGATGATGTCGTCCGGCTCGACCAAAAGCGGCGAGCGCGAGCGCGACAGCAGATAGCGGCCAGGATCCGTCGGGTGGCGCACGCTGACGTGGCCGAAGGCATCGAGCACGCCTTCATGCGACAGGATGCGGTTGGCCAGCGCCAGTTCCTCGATGAGATCGGTCAATTGATCCGGCACGATCGGTCCTCATATTGCGGCAGCGCCCGGCCGGCTGCCTTCGGCGGGCCTACCAAATCGGTAAGCGCGCGCCCGTGCAATTGTTAAATTTACTGAGACGACAGGCTTGGACGCCGCGATTGCACGGTTGGCGTCCTTTGGTGGGCGATGCTATCAAGGCGTAAGAAAAGCGGCCGCCGGGGCTTGCATGAGCGCGCGTCATCTCGACATCAGCATACGCGTGAACGGCGAGGATATTTCCGCCCGCGTCGAGGCGCGCAAGACGCTGGTCGACTTCCTGCGCGACGATCTCTCGCTCACCGGCACCCATATCGGCTGCGAACACGGCGTGTGCGGCGCCTGCACGGTGCGGCTCGATGGCGAGGTCGTGCGCGGCTGCCTCGTTCTTGCCGTGCAATGCGACGGCGCGCAGGTGGAAACCATCGAAGGCCTGTCGGATTCCGGCGCCATCGCCGATTTGCAGCTCGCGTTCCAGCAGCGCAATGCGCTGCAATGCGGCTATTGCACGCCCGGCATGCTCATCGGGGCTGACGCGCTGTTGGCCTGCGGCGGCGTACCCAGCCGTGAAATCATTCGCGAGCATCTTTCCGGCAATTACTGCCGCTGCACCGGCTATCAGGCGATTGTCGACGCGATCGAGTCGGTGGCGCAAGCGCGCGCGGGAGCGAAGGCATGAAAATCGCCGACGATCAGGCTTCCGGACTTTCCGCGCTCGACCGGCCGAACTCCTATATCGGCCGCTCGGTACCGCGGCCGAATCTGGCGCGGCTGACGCAAGGCCGCGGCCAATATGTCAGCGACGTCGTGCTGCCGCGCATGACGCATGCCGCGTTCGTGCGCTCGCCGCACGCCCATGCACGCATCAAAAACATCGAGACGGCGGAAGCGAAAAAAGCACCGGGCGTGGTCGCGGTAGTCACCGGCGCCGAGCTAACCGAGATAATCACGCCTTGGGTCGGGGTGCTCACGCATCTGAAAGGCATCAAATCGGCGCCGCAGCACGCCATCGCCGTCGATCGCGCCTGCTGGCAGGGCGAGGCGGTGTGCGCCGTCGTCGCCCGCACGCGGGCCGAGGCGGAAGACGCCTGCGCATTGGTCCACGTCCACTACGAGCCGCTTGCCGCCGTCACCGACGCGGAAACCGCGCTCGACAAGACGACGCCGGTGATCCATCCCGAGCTTGGCGACAATCTGACGTTCGAGCGCGCGCTCACCGCCGGCGATCCCGACAAGGGTTTTGCCGAAGCCGACGCGATCGTTGAGACGACATTTTTATTCGGCCGCCATACCGGCGTGACCAACGAGCCGCGCGCCATCGTCGCCGACTGGAATCCGGGCGAAGCGCGCCTCACGGTCTATCAGGGTACGCAGGCGCCGCACATGATGCAAAACCTGTTCGCCAAGCATCTCGGTCTCGAAGAGCACCAGGTGCGCGTTCTCACCAAGGACGTCGGCGGCTCGTTCGGCATTAAGGTGCATACCTATGCCGACGAGATGGCGACCGTGGCGCTGGCAAAGCTGCTGAAGCGGCCGGTCAAATTCGTTGCCGATCGGTTCGAGAGCTTCGTCACCGACATCCACGCGCGCGATCATCGCGTCAAGGCCAAGATCGGCGTCAAGCGCGACGGCACCATCACCGCCTTCGAGATCGACGATCTCACCGGCATCGGGCCGTATTCGGTCTATCCGCGCACCAGCGGCATCGAGGCGAACCAGGTGGTCAATCTGGTCGGCGGGCCCTACACCTGCCCGAATTATCGCGCCCGCGCCCGCGTCGTGTTTCAGAACAAGAATGTCATGTGCCAGTACCGCGCCGTCGGTCATCCGATCGCGACGGCGGTCACCGAGGGCCTGGTCGATCTGGCGGCGGCGAAGATCGGCATGGACCCCGCGGAGCTGCGGCGGCGCAATCTCATTGCCGACGATGCGTATCCCGCGGCCGGCGCTTCCGGCATCAAGTTCGAGAAGCTGTCGCATCACGCCTCGCTCGACAAGATTTTGGCGATGATGGATTACGAAAAACTGCGCGCCGAGCAGGCGCAGTTGCGAGAGCGCGGGGTGCATCGCGGCATCGGCTTTGCGTCGTTCATCGAGGTGACCAATCCGTCCGCCGCGTTCTATGGCGTCGGCGGTGCTCGCATCTCCTCGCAGGACGGCGCCACATTGCGGCTCGACGCCACCGGCACCGTGTTTGTCCATTCCGGCGTCACCGAGCAGGGCCAGGGCGCCGAGTCGGTGATGGCGCAATGTGTGGCATCGTCCTTCGGCGTGCCGATCGAGCGGGTGCGCGTCGTCACCGGCGACACCGACAATGTGCCCTATGGCGGCGGCACTTGGGCGTCGCGGGCGGCCGGCATCGGCGGCGAAGCCGCCTGGCAGGCCGGCAAGGCGTTGCGCGCCAATGTGCTCGCGGCCGCCGCCTCGATCCTGCAAGCCGACCCGAACGCGCTCGACATCCGCGCCGGCATCGTTGTCGACGCCGATAGCGGGCGTGAACGCATGCCGCTCGATGAAGTCGCCCGCGTGGTCTATTTCCGCCCCGACACGCTGCCGCCCGGCTTCCAGGCCGAGTTCATGGTAACGCGCCATTACGTGCCGCGGGCGTGGCCGTTCGCCTTCACCAACGGCGTGCAGGCGTCTTACCTCGAAATCGACACCACGACGGGCGCGGTGAAGCTGCTCAAGCATTGGTGCGTCGAGGATTGCGGCACCGTGATCAATCCGCAGCTCGTTAACGAGCAGATCCGTGGCGGCATCGTGCAGGGAATCGGCGGCGCGCTCTACGAGCACTGCCTCTACGACGAGAGCGGCCAGCTCCTCAACGGCAATTTGATGGACTATCTCGTGCCAATGGCCGGCGAAATGCCGGACATCGATATCGGCCATGTGGTGACCCCGACGGCGGATTCCGAGCTTGGCGCCAAGGGCGCGGGCGAAGCCGGCACCGCCGGCGCGCCGGCCTGCATCATGAACGCCATCAACGACGCGCTCCGGCCGCTCGGCGCCGCGCCACTCGTCGAGATGCCGTTCACGCCGGAGCGCGTGCTCAGCGCGCTCGGCCGGGTGTGAGCGGTCAAGCCCTTGTCCGGAGCCCGGCCGCCCCTACAATGCGCGCCCTGCGACGCGAATGAATTTCCCCAAGGGAGAAGACGCAAATGGCTGCTACCAAGCGGGCCGGGTATAAGCTCGCGACCTATAAAACAAGCGAGGGTCCGCGGGCGGGCATCGTCGTGGGCGAAGAAGTGTTCGACGCCGCCAAGCTCACCGGCAAGGCCGCTTACGCCACGGTCGCCGGCATCCTCGCCGACTGGAGGGCGGCCGAAGGCGCGCTGAAGAAAGCCGCCGCCGGCGCCGGAAAAAGCCGCGCCAAACGCCAGCCGCTCGCCAAGACCAAATTGCTCGCGCCGGTGCCATTCCCGCCGACAATCTTTTGCGCCGGCGCCAACTATGCCGACCATGCCGCGGCGATGGCAAAGAAGTCGGGGCAACCGGTGCCGCCCGATCCGCACGAGCTAGGGCTCAAGCCGTGGTTCTTCATCAAGGCGGGGCGCACCATCGCCGATCCGGGCGCGGCCATCAAAGCGTCGCACTACGCCAAGGAACTGGATTGGGAGATCGAGCTTGCCGCCGTCATCGGCCGGCCGGCCAAGGACGTACCGAAGGAGAAGGCGCTTGCCTACGTCGCCGGCTATACGGCGTCGAACGACTTCTCGGCGCGCGATCGCGGCCGCAGGGCCGGTGTCGAACAGACGTCGTTCTTCAAGATGGACTGGACCAAGCACAAGAGCTTCGACGGCTCGTGCCCGATCGGGCCCTGGATCGTGCCGGCAAGCGACATCACCGACGCGCAGAATCTCGATCTCAAGCTATGGGTCAACGGCGTGCTCAAGCAGGATTCCAACACCGGCAAAATGCTGTTCACGCTCGCCGAGCAGATCGAGCAACTCTCGATCAACATGACGCTGCATCCCGGCGATCTGATCCTGACCGGCACGCCGTCCGGCGTCGGCGCTGAGAGCGGCGAATTCCTCAAGGCCGGCGATGTGGTGAAGGTCTGGATCGAGGGTATCGGCGAGTTCAGCAACCGGATCGCGTAGAGGTATCCGTCATCCTGAGGTGCGAGCGAAGCGAGCCTCGAAGGATGCCGGCCCGGGCTGGCATCCTTCGAGGCCGCTTCGCGGCCACCTCGGGGTGACGGAAATAAACGCTGGGCGAGCGGTGCACGCCCAACTCGGTTCATGCTATGTGGAATGAAATAACTGGAAACGCCAATGCCGGAAAAATTTGTCGCCAAGGTTGGCGAGTTCAAGGACGGAGAGCGCCGCATCGTCTTTGTCGGCGACAACGAGATCGGCGTGTTCCGGCACGAGGGCGAGTTCTACGCTTACAGCAACTTTTGCCTGCATCAGGGCGGGCCGGCCTGCGAAGGGCTGACCATCGCCAAGGTCGAGGAGCGGTTGCGGCCGGACAAGACCTCGATGGGGCTGTTCTTCTCCGAGAGCGAACTGCATTTCGTGTGCCCGTGGCACGGCATGGAATACGATATGAAGACCGGCGAATGCGTCAGCGACCGGCGCATGAAGCTGAAAAAGTACAAGATCGTGCAAAAGGGAGACGAGGTCTATGTCCTCGCCTAGACGCGCCACCAAAGACGCACTCGATCGCGCGGCCAAGGCCGCTCGCGCCTCACGCACCGCCGAGCGGCCGGCGAAGCCGAACGCCAAGGCTGCGAATGCCGCAAATTCCGCGGAAGCAAAACGCGTCGCTGCCGCGATCGCGCGCGGCATCGCCGACGGACGGCTCGACGTTCTCAGCGCCGAGGCGTTGCAGACGGTGATCGCGGCCGCCTGCCGGCTCTATACCGCGCGCCGCGAAGCCGGCGAGCAGTTCATGCCGGTGGCGAAGAACTCGCTGTCCGCCACCGACGTGATGGTCACCGCCAGCGGATTACTCCGCGCCGCCGACCTTGCCGCCTTCGAGCTCGGCATGTGGCAAGGCTGGACGGGACGTTAATAGTCGCTGCAAGAGTTTGGAATGCCCGGAGCAACATCATGGATCTGATATCCGACCGCGGCCGCCGCGTGCCTACCGAGGAGCTCAACACCTCTCGGCTCCTGGCGCATGCGCGCAAGCAGGCGTACAAACGGAATTTCGACGACATTCTGATCGTCGATGCCGACGCGCATCATTACGAGAACGAGCACTACGACGAATTCCTGCCGTTCATGGAAAACGATGTGCTGCGCCAGCTCACCATGTCGGGCCGCAACAAGAAGCAGCAACCGGGCATCGTGCCGATCCCGACCGGCTATCAGGACATGGGCGGCCGCGTGACGCGCTACCCGTTGCGCCAGACCGAGAAGACCGATGACGGCAGGATCCGCGACGTGCAGCTCGGCCATCGCTGGATGGATGCCATGGGCGTTGATTATTCCTGCCTGTTCCCGACCGGCATGCTCAATATCGGCCTGCATCCGCAGACCGAAATGGAGGTCGAGCTGTGCTGGGCCTATAACCGCTGGCTCACCGAGAAGGTGATGCCGGAAGCGGGCGGCCGGTTCTTTTCCCTGCTGTGCCTGCCATTCAGCGATCCCGACGCGGCTTTACGCCACGTCGAGACGTTCGGCGGGCGCAAAAATGTCGGCGGCTTCATGGTGACGACCGTGCGCTCCGGCACGGGCGTGCACGATAATGCCTACATGAAAGTCTATCGCGCGATCGAGGAACGCGGCCTCGCCATCGCGTTTCATTCCGGCGTGAACTGGGGCGAACCGGTTTTCAAGAGCTGCAACCGCTTCATCTCTGCGCATGCGCTCGGCTTCACCTGGTACAACGTCATCAACTGCACCAACTGGGTGATCAACGGCATTAGCGAGCGCTTCCCGAAACTGCCGGTGATCTGGATGGAATCCGGCCTCGCCTGGATACCGTTCCTTATGCAGCGGCTCGACCACGAATACATGCTGCGGCCGTCCGAGGCGCCGCTCCTGAAAAAGAAGCCGTCGGATTACATGCGCGACATGTATTACTCGTCGCAGCCGATGGAGATTCAGGATTACGACGCGATGGAATGCACCTTCCGCATGATCAACGCGGAAACACAACTGCTGTACTCCTCCGACTATCCGCACTGGGATTTCGATCTGCCGTCGACGATCTGGGATCTGCCATTCCTGTCGGAGAAGGCCAAACACAACATCTTAGGCGGCAATGCCGCGCGCCTGTTCAATCTGCCGCCGCGCAACGAGAAGCAGAAAGAAAATCTAAAAAGGTTCGGGAATTACGTCGTCACGGCGTGAGTGGGGAATGGGTCGGTGCGAATAAGGCGGTAACGAAAAAGGAACCTCGCAGGGACCCTCGGAATCGTGTATATTGCTTTTGTCTCTTCAGGCAGTCCTGCGAACAGGAGCAAGTCCTATGAGAAAACTCACCATAACTTTGGCGGCAGCGGCGCTCGCGCTGGGAGCCATCTCCTTGCCGGCCAGCGCGCAAAATCAGGAGCGCGGAACCTCCAGCATCCATGCGCTCAAGAACGCAACCCCGATCATCAAACCGGCGGCATGTAACGGAGGAACTGGTTACTGTGGTTGTGGCCCGGGCTGGGTCAGTGCGTGCGCTCCCCGTTGTTGCAGGTGCGTTCCCTGCTGGTAAGCGGCGGAGGCCGATAGGCGAGCATCATCGATGAAGCCGCCGGCAGGTGGCTTCAGGGGTGGTGGGGTTGCGCGGCTTTTCAAGCTCGCGCCGCGTAACCACAAGCAGCAAGAGAACGGGCACTTGTCGCCTGACCGGCCGCTTCAAGCGGAGCCGTTCGCTCAACACATCCTGCGGACCAATTCGCCCTAAGGGCTGACGCTTGGAGCGCCCGGCAGTTTCTTCACGCTCTCCGAGATGATCTTCGTCACCTGCATCACCGATTGACTCAGTTCCGCGTATTCCGCGATGTCACGTTGAACGCGATTACCGTCGGCTTGCAGCTTTTCGCGCAAGGTCTGCAACTCACCGATGAGCTCGTCAATCTCGCGCGTCGAAGTCGCCGACACCCGGCGCAGCAACGAATTGAGATTGTTTGCACTCATTTCGCTGTCGCTCTCGGCGTGGCGAAGCGCCGTGCTGTCGCGCCGCACCAACTCGCGGATATTTCCCTCGACTTCCATTTCGGGCGATTTATCGACCGGCTTGACAGAGCTCATGATGCATCCCCTTACATCCCGTCCGCCCCTTTTCGGGCGGCTCCACCGACCCGCGAATGGCGGCATGGAAATGTGACAACTTGACGGCCCGGAGATGGCCGCCAGCTGGCTGTGGATTTACGCGCGCTTATTCTAACTATGCCCCTTTTTCAGCGCCCGCACGGAATGCCACGGCCGTCACGTAAATGGCGCCTTTATTGTTGACGGCAATATTGTACTTGACAGACCCATTGTTCCGTGACATCATTGATTTACATAATGGAAAACGGTGTCATGGCTAAGTCGATCCTGTCCGCAGAAGTCCTCCAAAATGAGACTGCCGCTTACGCTTGGGTTGAAGCCAGATTGTGGCCGAACGGCCCCATTTGCCCCCATTGCGGCGGCGTTGATCGCCTTTCAAAGATGCAGGGCAAGAGCACCCGCATTGGCACCTACAAGTGCTACCAGTGCCGCAAGCAGTTCACCGTGAAGGTTGGAACAGTTTTCGAGGACAGTCACGTCCCGATGCGGATTTGGCTGCAAGCGATCTTCTTGCTCTGCTCGTCCAAGAAAGGCATTTCGAGCAACCAGCTTTCGCGCACTTTGGGCGTCACCTTAAAAACCGCATGGTTCATGTCGCATCGCATCCGTGAGGCCATGCGTGTTGTCGGCATGACCCCGATGGGCGGCGCTGGCGAGATCGTCGAAGCCGATGAAACCTTCATCGGTCGCATTGAAGGCGAGAAGAAACGCCGCAGTGGGTGGGGACACAAAAACGCGGTTCTCACTCTCGTACAGCGCGGAGGCGGCGCGCGTAGTTTCCATATCGAGGATACCAGCGCCGGACAGGTTCACTCGCTTGTTCGCGACAACATCGCTCGCGAAAGTGAATTGATGACCGACGAAGCGCCTCACTATGACGACATCGGCCGGCGGTTCGCCAGCCACGAAACCGTAAAGCACAGCGCTGATGAGTACGTTCGCTATGACGGTGAGCGGGTAATCAGCACCAACACTGTCGAAGGCTACTACTCGATCTTCAAACGTGGCATGAAGGGCGTCTACCAGCATTGCAGCGAAAAGCACCTGCACCGCTATCTCGCCGAATTTGATTTCCGCTATTCCAATCGTGTTCGGTTGGGCGTAGACGACATGGCGCGAACCGAACGCGCACTTAAAGGCGTCATGGGCAAGCGACTAACCTATCGAACACCTCATAACTGAGCGGCCCTATGGGAAAAGCCGGCGAAAAGCAAAAACGCAAGCCGAAGGAGAAGGATAAGCGGCAATACGAACGGTTTCTTGAGACCGCTCGAAAGCTCGGTGTTGATGAAAGTCCTGATACGCTAGATCGCGCATTCAAAAAGCTTGCGCCGGCATTTGCTAAGCGAAACCGAGATTGAACATCGTCACGCTATCCGGCTTTAATTCGACAGAAATAACCAGTTTGACTTGACTAAGCCCGGCATCGCCGCTCGGCGGAGGATCAAGAAGCATATCTGATTCTACGGTTAGACCCGTGACTAAGTCGTCATCCTCTAAAAGACAAAAGAACGGGTCCTCGCCCGCCGCCGGGGATTCGTTGCCTCTCAATTCGTGCGCGCCTTGAGGCATTCGCAACGCATCAATTATGGTCTTCACGCGGTTGTCGAGATCGCCAGCGCTGATAACTCCAAGCGGGTAATCGCGACGCAAGAACAGAATATTGAGGTTGCACAGAAGCGAAAACTCCTCGCAAACCAATGGGACAAATCGATAGCCGTTCCTCTGGAAATTCGACCCGACATACTCGACCAATGGCAATGTCTTACCGCTGCCGACCCCCATGAATAACGTGCCCATAAAGTGTGGCACTTGTCCCGGAGCTATATGAATTTCGTCTTGATGGAGCGTCTGTTCTCTTAGAAACTTATTCGTCTGCCAAAATTGCCTTAGCTGACCGTGAAAGATCTTCCGAATGGCCTGCTTGTGCGGAGCCATTCGGTTGTGTTGCCCATTCTCGGGGTCGCGCCCAGACGCCTTTAATTCTCCTTCATAAGTCAGCCGAAAACGCATTAGCGGTTCCTGGACGGGGCCGCTCTCCTCCAAAGGATTGAGGTAGACGACCCGATTAGGGGCAATGATGCTCACGACTCACCCCTCAACCGCTAATATACCCGCATGGGTCTGTGAAGTACAACATCGCGTTGTTGACAACAGTCACCGATTATGTTACGGCGTGTCTCATCTTGCTCATTCGAGGGTCGCTTTCGCGAGGCATACCCGATTGTGGGAGCAAGGGCGGTGCCCGCGGGCGGATTTGCACTCCGCACCCGGGCGGTCTCGGGGTATCGGCGGACCGAGATGGACGGCGGTTGACGGTTGTTGATTTTGCAGTGGATTATATTGATTTCAATTAGACTGCGATTTACCGGCTATCCTCTCGTTTGCCCGTGGATGCTACCTATATGGGGCCAAGGTAGCGCGGGAGGGTCAGGTGCCGACCATCAAAATTACCAAGAGTGCGATCGACGATTTACATGTCACCGCTAAGGAGACGGTTTACTGGGACGCAGGGTTGCCGGGCTTCGGCGTCAAAGTCACACCAAAAGGCAAAAGGGTTTTCATCGTCCTTTACCGCACCGGTGGGGCTGGCTCGCGGTTGCGCAAATATACGATCGGGCCCTACGGCCGGGTAACCCTCGCCATGGCGCGGGCCCAAGCTCAGAAGATTTTCGTGGCACGCCTCGACGGCCGGGATCCTGCCGCTGAAAAAGCAAACTCACGGCGTCGTCTGGTCGTCGATCGCGTGGATGGACTTGTTGAGACGTTCATCGTTGAGCGGCTGGCCGGCCTGCGGTCCGGCCCTGCCGTCGCCAGTCGGCTCCGCAATGACGTCATCCCGCGATGGGGCACGAAAAGCATCCATGACATTAAGCGGCGAGACATCGTCGATCTTGTGGGCGAAGTCGCCCAGCGAGGTCCGGGAGCCAATCGCAACATCGCCAAGGTCTTAAAGACCTTCTTTCGGTGGTGCGTGGGGCGAGCCGTAATCGATTTTTCTCCCGTCGAGGGACTTAATCTCCGCCCGCCTGATCGTTCGCGCGACCGCGCCTTGGATGACAAGGAATTGTCGGCGGTAATTCTGACAGGGCGAAGTATGCTAGGCCCTTTCGGGGCCATCCTTGAAGTTCTCGCGCTCACTGGCCAGCGCCGCGAGGAAGTTGCGCAAATGGCTTGGACCGAAGTCGACGAGGCAACCCGCACTTGGCATATCCCTTCGTACCGGTCCAAGAACGCGAAAGCCCATCTCGTTCACCTCTCTGATCGGGTCTGGGAGATCATCAAAGGCCAGCCACGACACAGTCGTTTTGTCTTCGCGACCTCAGGCGGCAAGAACTTCCAATCATTCAAATACGCCAAGGAAGCTCTGGATCAGCTTTCAGGCGTAACTGGATGGCGGATCCACGACCTACGCCGCACTGTCGTCACCGGCATGGCACGTCTTGGGGTGCCGCCACATGTCGCCGATAAAATACTCAATCACCAGGCTGGGACGATTTCAGGAGTGGCGGCGGTGTATCAGAAGCATGAATTTTTGACAGAGCGCAAAGATGCACTCGATCGATGGAGTCAACATGTCGCCGATCAAATCGCCACGTCTGCTTCACCCCGATTAGCTGACATTGACAAGGGGTAGGCGCTGGTCAGCTTCGGGCCCAGGCTGTGTGAAAACTCCGAAATTGAATTTGCGGATAGAAAGTTTGTCTCGATTTTGCCGATTGGAAAAACAACAACGCTGGTGAACACCGTCGGGAGACGACAATAGAGAATGCAATTCTGCGTCTTCCTCGCCCGCGCATGTTTTCACACAGCCTAGGCCAAAAGCCGACATGCGAGCAACGGTCACGATCATATGGCTTGACCCAATTTGATGCGGCGGGGATTGGTCGGGGCCTAATGTACGGCGGCGTACATGATTTTTTCTTCGGTCGCTTCGAGTGCCGAATACTCTTCAACCACCTTGCCTTGCCGGCTCACCAATATCCGGTCCGAAATTGCCATAACTTCGGGCAAATATGACGAGATGACGACGATCGCCTTGCCCTCATCCGCCAGCTTGTTGATGAGTTGGTGAATCTCGGCGATGGCGCCAACATCGACACCCCGGGTGGGCTCGTCGAAAATAATGAGTTCGGGCTCCTGCACGAGCGATTTGGCGATCACTACTTTCTGCTGATTGCCCCCCGAAAGCTCGACCACTTTTGCATCTTTACCAGTAGCCCTAATATTCAACGCAGTAATCCACTTTTCCGCGAGGCGGTCGGCCTCGCTGTTGAACACAATGGCGCGTTTGCCGCCAAGCTTGGCTAGCAATCCCATGTAGAGATTCTGAGCAATCGACATCGTTTCGAAAAAGCCCTCGATCTTGCGATCCTCGGTGACGTACACGATGCCATCTCGCACCGCCGATGCCGGGACCAGATAGCGGACCGGCCGGTCGTGAAACAGCACCTCGCCGCCGTGGAAAAAATCACGTTTGATGACGCCGGCGACGACTTTGAAAGTTTCGGTGCGACCCGCGCCGACGAGTCCAAAAATACCGGTGACCTGGCCCGCGAAGATCGAGAGTGAATTGTTCTTGACCATGGTCGCCATGCGCAGGTTCTGAATCGACAGCACCCGGCGGCCCGCCGGACGGACCGTCGCCTTGCGTTGCCCGTAAAGAGTTTGCGACAGGTCGCGTCCCACCATGGCCTGGACTATACGGGCACGATCGAAATTCTGCTTCAGATCGGTAACGACATGCTTGCCGTCGCGCAGGATGGTGATCCGATCGGCGATCTGCAGCGCCTCTTCGAGCGCGTGCGAGATAAAGATGATCGAGACGCCGCGCTTCTTGAGATCAAGTACGAGATCGTAAAAATACTTCTTCTCCTCCGGGGTCAGGGACGCGGTCGGCTCATCGAAGATGATGACCTTGGCGTTGTGGAGCACGGCACGGGCAATTTCGACCATCTGCTTCTTGGCCGCACCGAGCAGGCTGACGGTCGCGGTCGGTGCGACATCGAAATTTAGCGACTGCAGGAATTGCTGCGCGGCGATGTAAATTCCGCGCAATCGGTTGAAGAAATGCTCCTGGCCGAGAAACAGGTTCTGCGCCACCGTCATCGTCGGAACCAAGCTATTCTCCTGGAAGACCATGGCGACGCCGAGCTGCCTGGCCTCGCTCGGCGTGCGCGGATTCACTTCCTTCCCCTCGATCAGCATCTGGCCCGAGGTAAGCGTCACGACGCCTGCCATCACTTTGGTCAACGTCGATTTTCCGGCGCCGTTCTCGCCGACGAGTGCATGGATCTCGGCGGGCATCAGCGCGAAATCGACTGCGTCGATCGCGGGAACTCCGGCATATTTCTTGGTCGCCTGACGCAGTTCGAGGATGGGAGTGCTCATGCAAGAAGTCTCCGTTCGGCGTCGGCGATATCCAGCCGAAGAAGCCGCCGACTTCCCTTGGCAAGGACGAACAGGTTGCCCCCGCACTCGACGGCCGCGACCACGCCGTGGTTCTTACCGTCGACCCGGCTATGAAAGGAATAACGAGGCAGCCCTTCCGGCGACAGACGAATGACCAGGCCGTACGAGCGCGGCGGTGCCCAGGGCTTGAGAATGCCCATGGTTTTGATATGCGCGCCCTGCATCGGTTCGAGAAACGTCCGGCCGGAACTGAGCGTCGGTGCAATCCAATATTCGGGCTCGATCTCGGCCATCATACGCTTGCGAAAGGCCGTCTCGCGCAACACAAACTCGACGAGTTGCGTACGCGCCGCAAAGACGCTGAGCCAAAAGCCGCCGCCCGCGGCCGCCGTAATCCGCGAAGGATAACCCGGCAGACGGTCGAGCACTGCTCCACTGCGGCCGGCGCCGCATCGCAGCAACCGATGGCGCCAACTTTCGCAGACCCAGATTTCCTCGCCTGCGCTACAGGCGCCAAAGGCGTAGCTCAGACCGGCGGCAACTTCGCGCGCCGCTCCGGTCGAGCAGTCGAGTTCGAGGATCCGGCCGGTGCGGCCGAGTCCCATGAGATCGTGGGACCATTTATCGTAGGGCTGGGTCGCTGACCCGTCAGTCGCCAGCAGTTTTCCATTCGGTGCAGGTGACAACGCGTTGACCGCGCAAAATGGCTTCCCAGCGGCATCCGACCAGCGCGTCCCATCATGTTTGCCGCCTTGGATACATATTTCCCTGCCCTGGAACGCAACCGCGAACCCACCGTCCGGCAGACACGTAAGCGCGGTGATAGTGCGGTCGAACCGCTGCACTTCGTTGAGCGCCGATCCATCGAGGTGCAACAGACGAGGGCCGTCGGACACGAATACCGAGCGGCCATTCGTGGCCAGATCGTCGGGCGCATCTAGTTGCGCCACAACAGCAGCGCCTTCGAGGAGCTGGTTTGGTTTCAGCGCTCCGTCGAACGGCGGCACCGTGATTGCCGCTTCACCCCGCCCCAAAACCCTGTCCGTGAAGTCCCGCAGGACGGCAATCACCGCTGCCGCCTCCATCGCACATCGTATTGCACAAAATCGGGATCGGCTTCCGTAAGCTTATAGCGGCCGATCCGATTGTTCATGATGCCGCCGAGATAGAGATACCCCCTGTGCTCCCGCATAGATGTGATCATCGGGTGGTGCATTCCGCCCAGGTCCCACAACGTTTCCAGCACCTCACCCTTTTCGTTGAATTTTATGACACACCCGGTGTTGATGTTGGGAAAGAGCCACTCGTCGATGGGTACGCGCTTGGCCATGCGCCTCCGGAACCCCGGCATCCGCCAGGCGAGATCGAACGCCGGAGAGCGCATGCCGACTAGTGCGAGCCAGTAATTGCCGTCCGAAGCGAGGTTGATGTTGTCTGGATAGCCCGGGAGATTGTCGAGCACGACGTCGATCTGGCCAATCTTCGGGCCATCGAACCAGTAGCGCTTCACAGTGCAGCCCCAGGTTTCGGCAAACAGGAGCGATTGATCGTCGCTAGCGATGCAAATACCGTTGGGGAATTTCAGATTGCGGATAACGGTTCGCGTCGTGTTGGCATTTGGATCGTAGCAAATGATGCGCCCGTTGCCGCGCGCTTCAAGTCCGTCAACGGCCCATTCGTGCATCTCGTAGCGCACGGTCGCCTCAGAAAAGAAGATGCGGCCGTCGGGCGTGATATCGAGGTCGTCGGCAAGGCGCAGGCGGCTGTCGTCGGCGATTGAAAGCAGGCTGCGATTGGTTTCATCGGTTGCTTTCTCGACATGCCGGTTGGCATTGATGCGGTAGAGGCCCATCCCGCCGACGCAGACGTAGAGATTATCGTTCTTATCGAATGCCATGCCGAGCGGCTGGCCGCCGATATGGGCATAGACTTCCATGCGTTCGTAGTCTGGCGGAAAAAATCGGATGATGTCGCCGTGGCGCGAACCCGCATAAAGATTGTCGTAGCGGTCGAGGATGACGTCCTCTGGGGCCTCGATCTGCCCCAACCCAATCGCGGTCACGTCGCGCAGCTTGTCGTTAAGGGCGAAAACCGTGCCGCTTCCCGCTGCCGTTGATGGCGCCGGTGCCAAGCGATGGTAGGTCGGACTGACATACACCTTGTTGATGATACGGTAGCGATTCTTGAGCCAGCGAACATCGATGACGGCGGCAAGAATGAGGATTGACGCGAGCACCATGCGATTGATGCCGCCCGGCGCCTGCATTGTGGTCAGCCCATTGGTGATCAGGAGGACGATCAGCGTTCCGACGAACGCCTTTGCGACCGAGCCTTTGCCGCCGCCGAGACTGATGCCGCCCAGCACCGCCGCAGTCAGTACCGTAATCTCGAGGCCAACACCAATGTCGCCGCCGGCGGTCGCCAAGCGCGCCGCGAAGAAAATGCCGCCAATCGCGGTCAATCCTCCACAGGCGACATAACATCCCGCGACTGTGCGCCGAACCGCGACACCGGTGTTGTAGGCCGAGCGGCGCGAGCCGCCGATTGCTATAATGTGCCAGCCCGGACGTAAACGCGTCAGAAAGACGTGGCCGAAGATTGCTACGACGGCGTAGACGAAGGCGATCGGCGGAATTCCCAAGACGTCGCCGGTGCCCATGAAGTCCCATACTGCGGAATCGGGAAATCCACCGGCGATCTGAACGGAGTATTGAAGGGTCACGATGTCATAAATGGCGCGGTAGATAATGAGCGTGATGAGCGTGGTGATAAAGGCGCGCAAGCGAAAGTAGCCGATGAGCACGCCATTGATCGCGCCAGGCAGACAACCGCACAGAATCGTCACCGGTACCGCGGCCACCACAGGCCACTTCAGGACATGCATGAGCAGAAGCGCGCACAGGTTGGTGAGCGCGAACATGGATCCTACGGAGAGGTCGATGCCGCCGACGATCATCACCAGCGCCATGCCGAGAACGGCGAAGCCGATCTCTCCGGCCTGACGCGCGCTGTCGGCGAGACTGGCGGGCGAAAGAAAACCCCTGATGTTGCTGCTCAGCACCACCGCAACCACGATGAGCACGAACACCGGGATCGCCGTCTCGGTCCAACGCTTGGACAGAATCTCGCCGAGGAGATGATCCGGCCACCAACGATAACGGAATTTAACGAAGGTTTCGTTCATCGATACGTGAGAGGCATGACAACGATCATTCTTGGTTTGAGTTGCATCGCGACAGGGCTTTGCTCGCCACGATGCAACTAGTTTGAGCTACAGGCCTATCCGGGTCAGGATTTGCCGAGCCTCCAGCACGCCCCTTCGGTCCCGGCATTATCTTTGGTGAGAGGAATAAGCGTCGTGTAGATCGACGCCTTGTCCGCGCCCGGTTTCAGTCCGGAAACAAGCAGCCACTTGATCATCGCCGCCATGTTGCTCGCTTGCGTCGGAACGTCGTAGCTGAGGTCAAGATCGAACACGCCGTTCTTGACCTGATCGCAGGCGCCCTTCTGCTCGCCACCGCCCGACGTGGCGAGGAAAACTTTGCCGGTAAGCCCGGCTTCCGCGATGGCCGCTCCGGTACCGATATCCATGCCATCCCAGAAGCCCACATAACCGCAAAGATCGGGATGTTGCTTCAGCACGGTTTGGGCAATGCCCTTCGCCTTGGAAGCATCCCAGTCGGCGGCCTGACTCGACACCACCGTAATTTCCGGATGCTTTGCGAGCACGTTTTCAACCCCCTTCAAGGTGTAAGCACTCGCCGCAGCCGAAAGCGCGCCCTGCATAATGGCGATCTTGTTCGATTTGCCCTTGCAAGCATTGATCACCGCCTCGGTATCCTTCTCGCCCACCTCGACCCAGTCGGCGCCGACGAAAGCGGTGGTTTCGTAGCTCGATCGCATGTTGATCTGGACGATGTAGATGCCGGAGCTCTCCGCCTTCTGCAGCAGCTTCGCGTATGTTTGAACGTCCGGGTTATGGACTATGATGACGTCGGGCTTCTCGTTGATCAGAGTCGACACCGCTTGTGCGCCGGCGTTCGTGCTCCAGTTCGGATCGCGGATCTCGACCTTGACGCCGAGGGGATCGAGTTCCTTCTTGACGCCGGCAATCCAGCCTTGTGCCAGATCGAAGCTCATCGCCACTGGCACGTAGGCGACGGTTTTGCCTTCGAGTTTTTTGTAATAGTCGGCCCGGAACGGCTCTTCCAAGCCCTTGCCTTGTGCAAACGCCTGTTGGCCGAGCACAAGCAGCCCCCCAAGCAGTGCGGCGCCTACGAGTAATATTCGCTTACTGTCAGTCATTTCATTCCTCCCTTGGAAGTGTTCGTAGTCAGATGCTCAGCCCTACCGACGCTCAGATGTCTCCCTGCTGCGCCGTCTCCTCATTTCGTGGATTGATGAAAGAATCGGTCAAGATCGCGACCAGCAAAATGACGCCCTTGATCAAGTTCTGGCCGGAATAGGACACGTCCATGATGGTCATGCCGTTCAGCAGCGTACCGATGAGCAGTGTGCCGATCACGACGTTGATCACGCCGCCGCGACCGCCGGAAAGTCCGATGCCGCCGAGCACGACGACGAGGATGACGTCGTAGATCATTGTCGAGTTGAAAATTCGCGTTGCCATGCTGTTGACCGACGCCGCCATTACCATCCCGGCAAAGGCGCCGATTAGGGCTGCCAGCACATATTGGAGGACGATGATGGGCCGGGTAGGAATTCCCGTGACACGCGCGCCGAAGGGATTGTCACCGATCGCATAAATGTAGGCGCCGATGCGCGTCCAGCGCAGGAACAGTCCGGCCAGCAGCGTCGACCAGCCGAACATGATCACCGGCATCGGTATGCCATAGAGGGTCCCACGTCCGAGCCAGGCGAGGCCATCGAGTTTGGCGGGCCACTGAACTACGTCCAACTGAAAGAAAGCGACCTGACCGAGGCCGGCAAGAAAAAGTCCGGAGGCGAGCGTGGTGAAAAGCGACGGCACCTCGGCATAGGCGATCAGCCAGCCATTGACCAAACCGAAGAGTAGCGCGAGAGCAAGGGAGGCGATCAAAGCCTCGGAGATCGGATAGCCGTTCTGCACCATCTGCAGAACGAGGCCGGCCGGTACGGCAAGCGACGCCACCATCGAAATGTCGATGCCGCGGCCGATGACGACGATGGCCATCCCCAGCCCGAGAATGCCGAGAATGGCGACGTTTTGCACCAGCGTCAGAAGATTGCCGGCGGAGAAAAAGCCGGGCAGCAGGACCGAGAACGCCACGAAAAGAACGACGAAGACGGCAAATACGATCACCTGCTGAGAAAGAAGTTTCCCCTTCATCGAGCGCGACTCCCGCCCCACGGCCACGCATGCGGCATGCGGTGTGGGCGCTGAGACGCGTGCATTCTCATCACACTGCGATTGGCAATCGACGTGAAACAGGCGTGGAGGATTCAGCGCGGCGGCGGAACAAGCGCGGGATCGGGAAATACCGCATACTAACCTCCCACGGAGCTTTTTTCTTTGTTACAGGCCCCTCAAAATAGCCTATTCGACTGACAAGCGCCCCGTCAATCGCACAGCCGCCGCAGCAGACCGCTGCACGGCGGCGCGGGTTTTCAACGAGAAAGCCTTTCACGCGCGGTGGCGAGCCTGCCGCTACAGAATGCCGCCAGTTCAGCACACGCTAACGGGCCTCGGGCACGGACTCGAGGAGCCGCGCTCTTAAAGCGGTCTTGATCACCTTGCCGTTGGCGTTGCGCGGCAGCGGTTCGGCGAAGATCGTAATGCCGTCGGGAATCTTGTAGTCGGCTAAGCGCGTTGCGCAATAGTCGCGTAGCTCCTGATCGCTGAGTCCGGGTGCGCTCGACACCACGAACGCGTGGGACTTTTCGCCCAGCACCGGGTCCGGTCGTCCGATTACTGCACATTCGAGGATGGCAGGATGCTGAATCAGCAGGTTCTCGACCTCGACCGAATAGATTTTGTACCCGCCGCGGTTGATCATATCCTTCTTGCGGTCGAAGACGCGCACGTAACCGTCCTCGCCCTTACTGCCGATATCTCCTGATTTCCAATATCCGCCGACGAAGTTCTCCCGATCGGCGTCTAGATTTTGCCAATAGCCCGGGACGACCATGGGACCGGCAATCCAGATTTCGCCGGATTGACCGGGCGCCACTTCGCGGCCGGTATCGTCCATGATCCGTACCTCGCCGCACGGCACAGTTTTTCCGACACTGTCGGCATGCGCGAGCCCGTCGCCGGGCGGCATGATGGTGGTTGGCGAAATAGTCTCGGTGGCGCCGTAGAGATTGGACAGCACCAGAGCCGGCAGTTTCTCGGCAAGGCGACGGATGGTCGCTTCCGGCATGGGGGCGCCGCCGTA
>JBEKSB010000013.1:0-35158 GCA_049517455.1 Xanthobacteraceae bacterium | reverse complement strand
GTCGGGGGACGGGTCAATGGCGATTGGCCGACGTTTATCGTTCTCGACGGCCATATAGGTAGCCTCGCGTCCGCTAATGTGCTTCTTCTTCTTTTCCTTTTCTTCCGTCATTATCGTACGACCTCGTTCGTTGCCTGTGCGCGATGCTCATTCTTTCTTGCGCGACCTCTTTGCGAACGGGATCGTGCCATCGCCATCCGTTGCGCACTTGCCGGCGTTGCCGAATTTCGCCTCGCGATATCGTCTCAATTCGTCGGCCTCCTGCATGTGCCGCTCAGCGCTCCAACGCAACGCCGATCCGTCCCATACGCTCGGCGGCCAGTAGCTTTTTCCCGCGCGGCGTCCATGCCTTTACATATTGCGTCCAAGCTATTGATCTTGAACCCCACGAAATCATTCCCTTTACAGCCAGCCCATTGTTTTCTCGGCAAAAACAGCAGTCTCTTAATCAGCGGGTCCAAGGTTCGAGTCCTTGTGCGCCCACCATCCTGCTTCGCGCCGCGCTTTGCAGGATTTGCATCCCCGTAAGCCGCGAAACATTCGTTTCAACAGTATTTGCTCAATATGACTTGGGCAGCCCCAGCACCTTCTCGGCGATGAACGAAAGAATGAGCTGCTCGGTGACCGGGGCAATCAGGGTCAGCGTTACTTCGCGCAGCAGGCGCTCGACGTGATATTCTTTGGCATAGCCAAAGCCGCCATGCGTCAGCACCGCCCGCAGGCAGGCGTCGTGGCCGGCGCGGGCGCCGAGGAATTTCGCCGCGTTTGCTTCGGCGCCGCACGGCTCGCCACGGTCATAGAGGTCGGCCGCGCGCACCGCCATCAGGTAGGCTGATTCCAGATACATCCAGCGCTCGGCGAGAGGATGCTGGATGCCCTGATTCTTGCCGATCGGCCGGTCGAACACGATGCGCTCGCGCGCGTATTTGGCCGCCCGCCGCAACGCGTCCTGACCGATGCCGATCGCCTCCATCGCGACCAGAACGCGCTCGGGATTGAGACTGTCCAGAATGTAGCTGAATCCCTTGCCTTCCTCGCCGATCCGATGCGCTTCCGGTATGAACAGCCCGTCGATGAAAATGGCGTTGGAGTCGACGGCCTTGCGGCCCATCTTCGCGATTTTCCGCACCTCGATCTTGGAGCGATCGAGATCGGTGTAGAAGATGGTGATGCCGTCGGTGGGCCGCTTGACGTCCTCATAACGCGTGCTGCGCGTCAGCAGCATGATCTTGTTGGCGACCTGGGCCGTCGACGTCCACACCTTCTGGCCGTGCACGACGTAGCCGCCCGGCGCTTTCTCGGCGAAGGTCTTGATGCGCGCCGTGTTGAGCCCTGCATCGGGCTCGGTGAAGCCGAAGCAGCATTGGTCGGTGCCGGCGACCAGACCCGGTATCCATTCCGACTTCTGGTCAGGGGTGCCGTGAACCACGATCGGATGCGGCCCGAACAAATTAATGTGCACCGAAGAAGCCGCCGCCATGCCGCCGCCGTGGCTGGAAATTTCGTGCATCATGATGGCCGCCTCGGACACGCCGAGACCGGAGCCGCCATACTCTTCGGGCATGGTGATGCCGAGCCAGCCATTGTCGGCCATAGCGCGGTGAAACGCTTTTGGAAACTCGCCGTCGTCGTCGCGTTCGAGCCAGTATTCGTCGTCGAAGCGCGTCACCACCGAACGCACGCCCTGTCTGATGGCGTCGAGATGGGTCTGGCGATTCTGGTCGGCGGGCGTGTGCGGCTTCGCTGTCATGAACTCACCCTATTAGATCGATGCGAGCACGCGCCGCGCCTGCTTCAAATGCGGAATATCGTACATCTTGCCGTCGATGCCGATGGTGCCGGCGTCCGGCCGGTCGGCAAATGCCTGGACCACCCGCCGGGCATGCGCCACGTCCTCGTCGGACGGCGAGAAGCGGCGATTGATGGTTTCAACCTGATCGGGATGGATGGCGACACGGCCGACGAAACCGTCGCGCCGAGAGCGGCGACAACTTGCCGCCAAGCCTTCGGTATCGCGGAAGTCGGCATAGACCGTATCGATGGCAAGAACATCGGCGGCGGCCGAAGCGAACAGGCACATCGACCGCGCGATTTGATAAGGGGCGGTCCATTCGCCGTCCGCTTCCTTGTTGGCCGTCGCGCCGATGGCCGCGCCCAAGTCCTCGGCACCCCAGGTCAGTGCCGCAAGCCGAGGATGTGGCGACGCGTATGTCCCTAAATTGAACATCGCCTGCGGCGTTTCGGTCGCGACGACCAGTATCTTGACCTGTCCCGCCTCGACACCGGCCTTCATCTCGAACGCATCGAGATAGTGCGCCAGCCGCGATACGTCTTGCGCGTCGTTCGCCTTCGGTAGAACGATTCCGACCAAACCTGGCGCGACCACGGCGGCAAGATCGTCGAGTGTCATGGCTGTATCAAACGGGTTGACGCGCACCCAGAAGCTCCAGCTTCGCGGCGTCTTGTCTATGACAAAACCGGCGACCAGCGCGCGCGCTTCGGCCTTGCGTGAGGGCGCTACCGCGTCTTCAAGATCGAGGATCAACCCGTCCGCGCCACAATGGCGAGCCTTCTCGAACTTGCGCTCGCTGTCGCCGGGAACAAACAGAAGCGACCGCAGCCTCATGACGGTTTTCTCAACATCAAGGCAACGCGCCGGCAGACGCAAATCTCCTCACTGCGCTGATTGTAGCCTTTGTGTTCGAAGGTCACGATCCCCTGCGTCGGGCGGGACTTGCTCTCCTTGATCTGGACCACGGTGGTTTCCGAGCGCAGCGTATCGCCGGAGAAGACGGGCTTGGGAAAGCGAACTTCCTCCCAGCCGAGATTGCCGACCGTCGTGCCGAGCGTCGTGTCCTGGATGGAAAGACCGACGATGAGCCCGAGCGTGAAAATACTGTTGATCAGCGGCTTACCGAATTCGGTCGTTTTCGCGTATTCGTGGTCGAGATGGATTGCCGCCGGATTGTGCGTCAGCGTCGAGAACAGGATGTTGTCCATGTCCGTGACGGTCCGCCGCACTTCGTGCACGAAATGCTGGCCGATTTCGAACTGTTCGAAATAGCGTCCTCCCATTATCTCACCTATTAAGCTTGCCCAAGATCGAACGGCGCAAAAGGCCGTTGGCCGTGCGTTGCCGCGATTATGCGTTATAGCTTTGACCGTCGCCAGAAGGCATCGAGGCCGGTTTCGGACTGCCGGGCGGCTTCTACCGAGGCGGATTGCATGGACGCCTTGCGCCGGCGTCTATAGTCAGGCGTGATGGCGAATGTTATCGCCCCCCTTCGAAGTTATTGCGGTGCCTCCCGCATATCATGAGCACAAACGTAATGCAGTCTCCGACCACATCGCCGAATGTTCCGGGCGCAGAGCTCGAGTTCGCCCAGACATTGCCGCCCGAGCCCGGCCGCACCATCGAGGTTGCGCCCGGAATTCTGTGGGCGCGCATGGCGTTGCCGTTCCTCCTCGATCACGTGAATATCTACTTTGTCGATGACGGCGACGGCTGGGCATTGATCGACACCGGGCTCGGCAACAAAAAGACCCAGGCCGCTTGGCAGCCGTTGCTCGATGACCTGCTGGCCAACCGGCCGCTGACGCGGATCATCGCCACGCACTTTCATCCCGATCACGTCGGTGCGGCGGGCTTTCTGCTGCAGCGCTTCGACGTGCCACTCTACATGTCGGCCACCGAATATCTGCAAAGCCTGAATCTGCATCTCGACCCCGGCGCGCTCGAGGCGGTGCATTATCGCCGTTTCTACCTCGATCACGGTCTTGACGCGGCGACGACGCAGTTGGTTGTCACCAGCGGGCACGCTTATCTCAAACTGATGTCGGGGCTATCGCCGACCTACCATCGCGTCGTTGCCGGCGACGTGCTGCGCATCGGCGGCCGCGAGTTCGACGTGCTGACCGGCGGCGGGCACTCGCCGGAGCAGGTCATGCTGGTGTGCCGCGCCGACAAGCTATTTTTGGCGGCCGACCAGGTGCTGGCCAAGATTTCTCCGAACGTCAGCGTCAACGCGGTCGATCCAGAAGGCGATCCGCTTGGGCAGTACGTACGATCGTTGAACGCACTGGGTGTGGGCGTCGATAACGACGTCCTTGTGCTTCCCGGGCACAATCTGCCGTTCTACGGGTTGCACACGCGAATCGAAGGACTGATCGCCCACCATCACTCGCGCTGCGACCGGATACTGCAAGCCTGCCAGGTGGCTCCGCGGTCGGCGGCCGAGCTGGTGCCGTTTGTTTTCACGCGCAAGTTGGATCCTCATCAGATGGGCTTCGCATTCGGCGAGGTGCTCGCGCATGTGAACTACATGCGGCGGCGGGGCGAACTGAAGCAGATCAAAACCGCCGACGGCATTCTCCGAACGATCGCCGCGTGAAGTTGCCGTCGTAAATCCGGCTCAGTCCCGCGTCACCACCATGCCGTCCTTGACCAGCCGATCGATGGTTTCGGTTGCATAGCCGATCTCGGCGAGGATTTCGCGCGAATGCTTGCCGTGAAGCGGCGGCGGGCGCGTCACTATTCGCTCCGCGCCGTCAAATACGATCGGCTGCGCCACCGTTTTTAACGAGCCAAGATCGGGATGCTCGTAGTCGAGGATGATGCCGCGGGCGGCGGTGTGCGGGTGATCGAGCAGATCGCGTAGCGTGTTGATCGGCGCGCACGGCACGCCGATCGAAGTCAAGAGTGCAATCCATTCGTCGCGGCTGCGCGTAACGATGATCGCCTGGACCAGGCTCACCGTCTCGGCAAAATGTGCCACCCGCGCGCGATTAGTCTCGAAACGCGGCTCGGTCGCAAGCTCGTTGCGATCGATCGCCCGGCAGAAGCGGCGCCACAGGTTGTCGTTGGCGATGCCGAGGAGAAGCGGCGCATCGCTCGCGTTGAAGGCCTGATAAGGACAAAGCGACTCGTGACCTGACCCGACCTTCTCGGGCAGCGTCTGCTTTTCCCAATAGATCTGGAGATTGTAGCCGAGAAAGGCGACCGCGGTTTCGAACAGCGACACTTCCAGATAGCATCCCTTGCCGGTGCGATTGCGTTCGAGCAATGCCGCCATGATGCCGGTCAAGGCATGCAGGCCGGTCGCCTGATCGATCGGCGAGAACGGGCTGCGCACCGGTCCGCCGCCGATTTCCCCGGTCATGCTCATGATTCCGCTGAAAGCTTGCAGGATCACGTCGTAGCCCAGGTTACCCTTGAGCGGCCCGGTGCGGCCAAATCCGGAAATGCTGCAATAGATCAGGTCATCGCGCTCGCGCTTCAGGGTCGCGAAGTCGATGCCCAGGCGTTCGACTACGCCCGTGCCGTAGCTTTCGAGCACGACATCGGCGGTGCGGGCGAGCTTGCGGGCGATCTCGCGGCCGGTAGCTGTTTTGAGATCGACAGCGAGGCTCCGCTTGTTGCGGTTTATGCTGAGGAAAAAGGCGGCGGTGTCGCCGTGGAATGGCGGCCAACCGCGGGTCTCGTCGCCCACGACGCACGGCTCGACCTTGATAATGTCGGCGCCGAGGTCGCCGAGATATTGCGTGCACAGGGGGCCGGCCAGGACTTTCGAGAAATCGAGCACGCGAATTCCGGCCAGCGGCTTGATCATAGGCGTCTCCTCAGGGTTGTCGCCTGCGGGCATTCGTCTTAGCTTGGAATATAGAGGAGCCGCCAACAAGGACCCAATAATGCCGCAACAAAACCAACTCCAGCCCAACGTCGACCCGTTCGCACTCGCCGGCGAGCTGTCGGGAAAATTATTGATCGAGGGCGCAATGGTGCCGGCCCGCAGCGGTCGAACGTTTCCGAACGTCAATCCGGCGACCGGCGCCGTTATCGGCGACGCGGCATTGGGCGAAGCAGCTGATGTCGATGCTGCGGTGCAAGCGGCGCGCCGCGCCCAGAAGACCTGGGCGAAACTGCCGGCGCGCGAACGCGGCAGGCTCGTTTCCGAATGCGGACGCGCGCTCAACGGACACATCGAGGAATTGGCCCGTCTGGTTGCGCTCGAAACTGGCAAGGCGCTGCGCACCGAAAGCCGGGTCGAAGCTTCGGTGCTGGCCGATGTCTTTATCTTCTTCGGCGGTCTGGGCTCGGAGCTAAAGGGCGAAACCGTTCCATTCCGGCCGGACATGCTGACCATGACGGTGCGCGAGCCGCTCGGCGTGGTCGGCGCGATTATCCCGTGGAACGTGCCGATGTTGCTGATGGCGCTGAAAATCGCGCCCGCGCTCGTCGCCGGCAATGCCGTCGTGGTCAAGTCGGCCGAGGAGTCGCCGTTCGCAGTGCTGCGCGCCTGTCAGATCATGAATCAGATCCTGCCGCCGGGCGTGCTCAATATCCTCTCGGGCATGGGCCCCGAATGCGGCGGGCCGCTGGTGACGCATAAGGATGTGCGCAAAGTGACCTTCACCGGCTCGGTCGAGACCGGAAAGATCATCTACAAGGCCGCGGCCGACAAGCTTATACCCGTCACGCTGGAGCTTGGCGGTAAGAGTCCGATGATCGTGATGGACGACGCGGACCTGGGCAAAGCCGTCGACGGCGCCGTCACCGGTATGCGCTTCACCCGCCAAGGGCAGAGCTGCACCGCGGCCTCGCGAATTTTCGTGCAGGAGGGAATCCACGACACGTTCGTAGAACGCCTGCGCGCGCGCGTCGACGCCATGAAAATGGGCGACCCGCTCGACGAGACTACGGATATCGGCACGATCGTCTCGCCCCAGCAATTCGACAAGGTGAAAAGCTATATCGATATCGGCGAAGCGACGCCCGGCATGAAAGCCATTACCTGCTCGCAGCTTCCGAGCGACCAGAAACTCAGCAAAGGGCTTTTCATCCAGCCGGTGATCTTCACCGGCGCTACCAACGATTCAAAGCTCGCGCGCGAGGAGATATTCGGTCCGGTTACGTGCGTCATCAAGTTCAAGAATTATGACGACGCGATCGAGCAGGCGAATGACAGCGAATACGGACTGGCGGCGACGATCTGGACGACCAATCTCAAGACAGCGCTGGACGGGGCGCACCGGCTGGAGGCCGGCATCGTTCAGGTCAACCAGAACCTCGTCGTGACCTCCAACCTCAATTACGGCGGCGTCAAGAATTCCGGTCTCGGCAAAGAAGCCACGCTCGAGGCGATGCTGGAGCATTTCACGCATAAGAAGACGATCATCTTGAATATGCAGTAAGACCCGTCTGCCGGGCGGATACGCGTCCGGCATGCGCGCTGTTCGCGGCTCGGGCGTGCTGCAATCGGCCGCCGCGGAGTTCTTAGAGCAGAACAAACCCACCGGCGCGGTGCGCTAGACCTAGTCGCTGGCCGGGCTCAAAGGCCGGTCACGAAACGGGCCATGATGACGATGGTCAGGACCTGCATTGCCCCCTGCATGCCGACGGCAATAAAGTAATTGCGCATCATCCGGCTGATCTTGGCAAGGTCGGGATCGGGCTGGCGCAACTGGAGGCAAACCCGCAAGTTGGTCGGCAGCAGATAGCCGAGGCCCTGGATCGTCATCAGAACCACCAGAGTGAGCGCCGCCGCGACCCAACCGAATTGCGGCCAAGGAACGTCGAGAAGGCCTAGATCCTTGGCGAGAAACCAGCCCGTAGTTCCGGTGATAATCGACAATGTCGGCATCAGAAATAGCGTCCGCGGTACTAGCCGGACAATGATTTCACGACGCACCGACGGGCTGACTTTGCGCAGGATCGGCCCAATCACAAACCCCATGAACAGGTCAATGCCGGTCCACAGCACGCCGCAAATGACATGCACGAAATTGAGGAACCATTGATCGTGGCTCGCGATCGCGGCGGTCATCACGCCAAGCGCGAGCACGGCATATCCGAGATAGCGCCAGCGGATAAGTTGCGCGGGGGCGGTATCGGAAATCGCGGTCATTGGCCCTCCGATCTGATTTTCTCGATGTGAACCCGCCGCGGCGCGTCGCATTTTTGCCAATCGCCAACATGTTCCTTGAACCGGCATTGTGTCAACGCGCGACGCTGCATTGGGCAGGCACGCAACAACGGCCCGGAGCCCGCGGCGCTGGCAATATCGCATGGCTCGATCGCGGGATCGCCGCATTCCAGGTAACGATGCCTCCGCCGGTGCGAATGGCTAGATCGTAGATAGATTGGCAGCCTTGCTTCCGTCTCCGGGAACAGCTTATTTATTCGCGCCGGCGCCATCGATGTGCAGATCTCAGGCGCGAGGTCGCCAAGTGCTCAAGCGCGAGATAGGGGGGATGCCGATGACGAGGAACGTGTCGCATGTCGTGGCGCTGCTGGCCGGTCTTTGTGTCGGGTGCGCGCCGGCGTTGGGCCAGCAGGGTGCCGTTTCCGACGACGTCGTTCGCATTGGCGTCATGACCGACTTGTCGGGGCAGTTCTCCGATGAATCGGGCGAGGGGGCCGTGACTGCGGTGCGTATGGCGGTGGAGGATTTCGGCGGAAAAGTGCTGGGCAGGCCGATCGAAGTCGTTGTCTTCGACCACCAGAACAAGCCCGATGTTGCGGTCGCGAAGGCCACCGAGTGGTTCGACGTCGGCAAGGTCGACATGATCGCCAATCTGATCGTTTCGCCGATCGCGATCGCGGTTGCAAATGTCGCCAAGGCGAAGAACCGCATCGCGATCGTCAACGGCTCGGGATCCTCGCGGATTACCGGCGACCAATGCACGCCCAATAGCATTCACTATTCCTACGACACCTACGCGCTTGCGCAGGGCACCGGGCAAGCCATGCTTAAGCGAGGCGGCGACAGCTGGTTTTTTCTGACCGCGGACTACGCGTTCGGCCACTCGCTTGAAGCCGACACCGCTGCGGTGATCAAGTCGCGAGGAGGCGCGGTCGTCGGGTCGGTGCGCTACCCCATCGCCGCGCTGGATCTCTCGTCCTTTTTGCTACAGGCGCAGGCGTCCGGCGCGAAGGTCGTCGGCATCGCCGGATCCGGCACCACGTTCGTGAACGCCGTCAAGGCGGCTCACGAATTCGGCTTGACGGCCAACGGCAAGCAGACCATCGCGGGTTTGCTCGTGTGGGAGCCCGACATCGACGCGATGGGGCTCGATATCGCCCAAGGCATGGTGCTGACGACTGCCTTCTACTGGGACCGCGACGACGAGACGCGGAGCTGGTCGAAACGCTTCCAGGATCGAATGAAGCGCGTACCGCATCTGGGCGATGCCGGCGACTATTCCTCGACGATCCATTATCTGGAGGCGATCGCGGCCGCCGGAACAGACGAGGCGGGGGCGGTGATGAAGAAGATGAAGGAGATGCCGATTAACGACTTCTTCGCCAAGAACGGGCGCATTCGCGAGGATGGCCGAATGGTCCATGACATGTACGTATACGAAGTGAAGAAGCCATCCGAGTCGAAGTCCGAATGGGACTACTACAAACTCGTGGAAACGATTCCCGCCGAACAGGCATTCCGTCCGCTTGCGCAAAGCGATTGTCCGTTGGTCAAAAAGGTCAACTGACCAACGGCGCCGACGATGGCTCGCCGGCGTGGCGACTGGCAACGCGCCAAGGAATGCTGTTAATGTGTTTCAGCTTCGGCAAGTGAAAAATGGCTTATGATGCCGACGTGATCGTCGTTGGAGCGGGACTTGCGGGCCTCGTCGCGGCAGCGGAGCTCATCGACGCCGGGAAGAAGATTGTCGTTCTCGATCAGGAACCCGAGCAATCTCTGGGCGGCCAGGCGTTCTGGTCGCTCGGCGGCATTTTTTTGGTCGATTCGCCCGAGCAGCGGCGCATGGGCATCCGCGACTCGCACGCGCTGGCGCTCGAAGACTGGATGGGCACGGCCGCATTCGATCGCGAAGAGGATTTCTGGCCGCGAAAATGGGCCGAGGCTTACGTCGCCTTCGCCGCCGGCGAGAAACGATCGTGGCTGCGCGAACGCGGCATCCGTTTCTTCCCGGTGGTCGGCTGGGCCGAGCGCGGCGGCGGCAATGCGGTCGGCCATGGCAATTCCGTGCCGCGGTTTCATCTGACCTGGGGAACTGGACCAGGCATCATCGAACCATTCCTAAAGCGCGCGCGTGAGGGTGAGAGTGAAGGACTCGTCATCTTCAAATTCCGGCATCGCGTCAACGAACTGACGAAATCCGGCGCGGCGGTCGACGGCGTGCGCGGCGACGTCCTGGCTCCGAGCAATATCGAGCGCGGCCAAAAGAGTTCGCGCGAGGTCGTCGGCACGTTCGAGCTGAAGGCGCAGGCGGTCATCGTGACGTCCGGTGGCATCGGCGGCAATCATGAGCTGGTGCGCAAGAGCTGGCCACAACGGCTGGGGCCGCCACCCAAACGGATGATCACCGGCGTTCCCGACCACGTCGATGGCCGCATGCTGGCGATCACCGAGGCCGCCGGCGGCACCATCATCAACCGCGACCGCATGTGGCATTACGTCGAGGGCATCAAGAACTGGAATCCGATCTGGACCGAGCACGCCATTCGTATCCTGCCCGGACCATCGTCGCTCTGGCTCGACGCGCGCGGCAAGCGGCTGCCGGTCCCGCTTTATCCCGGCTTCGATACGCTCGGCACGCTCAAGCACATCATGCAGACCGGTTACGATTATTCTTGGTTCATCCTGACGCGAAAGATCATCGAGAAGGAATTCGCGCTGTCGGGCTCGGAGCAAAATCCCGATTTCACCAGCAAAAGCTGGCGGCAGGTTATTGACCGCGCCAGGAAGGGCATCCCCGGTCCGGTCAAGGCCTTCATGGAGAAGGGTGAGGATTTCATCGTCGAGCGCGATCTGGCGCGGCTCGTCGAGCGGATGAACGCGCTGGTTGGCGGGGACCCGTTACTGAGCCTGCATGACGTCGAGCGCGAGATTACCGCGCGCGACCGGCAACTCGATAATAAGTTTGGCAAGGACGCGCAGATTATGGCCATCCGCGCGGCGCGCCGCTATCTCGGCGACAAGCTCATTCGGACGGCGAGACCACATAAGCTGCTCGATCCCGCCGCCGGTCCGCTGATCGCGGTGCGCTTGAATATTCTGACGCGCAAGACTTTGGGTGGTTTGCAAACCGACCTCGATAGCCGCGTCATCGGCGCCGATGGGCAAGCTGTGCCGGGGCTCTATGCCGCCGGCGAAGTAGCCGGGTTCGGCGGCGGCGGCGTTCACGGCTACGCCGCGCTGGAGGGAACGTTCCTCGGCAGTTGCATTTTTTCGGGCCGGGCGGCCGGCCGCGCCGCGGCGGCAGGCGTTGGGTGAGTTCGTCATGCCCGGTCTTGTGCCGGGGATCTCCCTTATCTGGGCAAAGTGCCCTCCTAAGCGAGATGGCCGGGACTAGCCCGGCCGTGACGGTTAGCGAATGATCGTCAGCGCGCGCCGGGCCGCTTCGGCGATGCCGATTTCGCCGGAGGCGGCCTCTTTGACCAAGCCTTCCATCTCTTCGCTGATATCATCGCCGATCCGATTGTGCACCACGCGGCCGGCGGATTGAGCAATCAGCCGACGCATCCGCCGCGCGCGGTTCTTCTCTTTGTCCCTGGCGCGGGTCGCGAGCAATCCGGCGATCGTGGAGAGTAAAGCGTCAATGCCGGCATCTTTGATCGCGACCGTTTCGATGACCGGGATATCGCGCTTATCGTGCCGCAGCTTCAGCATGTTCTTGAGCTGATCGGTGGTGCGCTGCGCGAGCGGAAGATCCGACTTGTTGACTACCAGCACGTCGGCGATTTCGAGGACGCCGGCTTTCATTGCCTGCACGTCGTCGCCCATGTTCGGCGCATTCACCACGACGCAGATATCGGCAATCTCGGTGACCTCAATTTCGGATTGGCCGGTGCCGACCGTCTCGACGATGACGAAATCGCGGCCGGCTGTGTCCATCACATCGACGATGCGGTGAATGCTTTCCGACAAGCCGCCGAGATGGCCGCGCGACGCTACCGAGCGAATGAACACGCCGGGATCTTCGGCGTGGCGGCGCATCCGCACGCGGTCACCGAGGATGGCGCCGCCGGATATCGGACTTGATGGGTCGACGGCGGCAACGGCGACGCTGCTCCCGAGGGCGCGCAGCGCGCCGATATAGGCGTCGATCAGCGTCGATTTGCCCGCGCCCGGCGCACCGGTGAAACCGATCACTGCCGCGCGTCCCGCTTTGGCGCAAACGCGACGATGGATGCTGTCGGCGGTTGGGCCGCCGCTTTCCATCAAAGTGATGCACCTCGCCAGCGCCGCGGGATCGCCGGCGGCCAGTTTGTCGATGATATCGTCGGGCGCCCGCGCCGGTTCGTTCGCCGTCGCGGGCTCAGACAACGACAAGGGGATGTCCAAAGCCGAGCTCCTTGCGAAGCAGGCTCACGATCTCGCCGTGAGTGACGCCGACCTCGGCGGCCTCGACGATCCGCGCGTAAACGTTCTCGCGCTCGCTGTTGGCGGCGCGCGCCAGTGCATCGAGCGCGCGGCCCACGTCGGCTTGGCCGCGCTCCTCCTTGTAGGCCTTGAAGCGCGCGACATGCGCGTTCATGCGGTCGAGGTTCGGCCGCTCGGTCGGCCTGCCCTGGTGCGCCGCGTTGTCGTTCTGAAAACAATTGACGCCAATCACCTTCTCCTCGCCGCTCTCCACCAGTTCCTGGAAGGCCAGCGCGGATTCGCCGATCATCGACTGGATCAGGCCTGACTCGGCGGCCTTGTACATGCCGCCGGCCTCGTCGATCTTGCCGATCAGCGCTTCCATCTCATGCTCCATCTGATCGGTCAGAGTCTCAACGTAATAGGAGCCGCCGAGCGGGTCGATGACGTCGCAGAGATGCGCTTCTTCGCGCAGGATATTCTGCGTCGCTACCGCGATGCGCGCGGTCTCTTCGGTCGGCGTGGTGATCGCTTCGTCGTAGGCGTCGGTGTGAAGGGACTGGAGTCCGCTCATGATGCCGGCCATCGCCTGTACCGCGACGCGGGAGATATTGTTCAACGGCTGCTGCTCGGTGAGATCGACGCCGGACGTCTGGCCGTGGAATTTGAACCGCCACGAGCCCGGATCCTTGGCGCCGAGGCGCTCGCGCGCCAGCCGCGCCCAGATGCGCCGCCCGGCGCGGAATTTGGCGACCTCCTCGAAGAAGCTGATCGAGATGTCGAAGAAGAAGGTGAAGCGCCGCAGCACGACGTCGATGTCCATGCCCCGATCGATGCAGTCTTGCGCATATTGAAAGGCCGTCGAGATGGTGAAGGCCATGGTCTCGACCGGCGTCGCGCCGGCCTGCTGCATGTGCTGACCGACCACCGACACCGGATTCCAGCCCGGCACATGCTTGCGGCAGAACTCGATGTGGTCGAGCAAAACCCGCCGCGAGCCGGGCAGCGACAGCCGGTAGAACATGTGATTGGCGATGAAATGCGAAATGTAGTCGCTCTGGTTCGAGGTTCCGGTAATCGACGTCCACGGAATGCCGCGCCTTTTGGCGACGGCGAGCGTGAAGGCCAGGAGCGTGAACGGGGAGGGATCGTTCATTGCGGTGGAGATTTTGCCGAGCGGCACGCCGTCGAGCGCGCGATCCATGTGGTCGGTGGTGTTGATCACGGTGCCGCACGTGCCGAGCAGGACCGGATCGACCTCGTCGCAGTCGACGCCGCGGAAGCCTGAATTACACGGCAACAGACTGATCGCGGTAGCGCCGGCGTCGAGAATGATGCGGACGCGCTTGTTGTAGTCCTCGGGCGTGCCCAGTCCGATCAGCTGGCGCTGCGTCCAGGTGCGGCCGCGATGCATGGTCGGATAGATGCCGCGGGTGTAGGGATATTGGCCGGGAAAGCCGAGATCTTCGAGAAAGGCGTCGCCGTTCCAGTCGCGCGGCGTGTACAGCGGCTTGATCTCGATTCGCGAGCGGTTCTTGATGACGCGATCCGTGCCGATCTGCCGGCCATATTCGCCGCGCCAGCGGCCATGCGCCTGCTCGAAGCCGGGCAGCGACAATTGGACAGCTTCCGTGGTCATTGGGCGATCTCCCCTAACTCGGCGTTCTTCATTTCGCGTACTTTGGCGGCAAGCACGGCGACATGGCCGATGATCTCGTCGCGTGAGCTGCCCGGTCCGAAAATCGCGCTGACGCCCGCCTGCATCAGCGCCGGGCGCTCGTCTTCCGGTACGATGCCGCCGACCAACAGGCCGATGTGGCCGAGGCCGGCCGCGCGCAAAGCGTCCATCAGGTTCGGCACGATGAGATGATCGGTCGCGAGTGAGCTGACGCCGATCACATCGACATCCTCTTCCATCGCCAGTTTGACCACGGCGGGGATCGATTGCCACGGCGGCGTGTAAATGACCTCCATGCCGGCGTCGCGCAGATAGGCGGCGACGATCCGGCTGCCGCGGTCGTGCCCATCGAGTCCGATCTTGGTAACCAGCACGCGGGCGGGCGGAGATAGTTTGCTCGTCATTTGCGGCCCCGCAGAACTTTGACGCCGGCCAGCGCGCGCAGCGGCGCCAGCAATTCGCGCCCGATCGCTTGCACCGACTTGCCGCCTTCCTTGTACCAGACCGGAGTCCAATTCATGGCGCCGAGCAATGCGAGACGCGCGATCGTGGCGTCGCGCTCCCGCGGCAAGGGTATCGCGGAAAAATATCGCTGCAGCCGCGCCTCGTAACGATCGCGCAATTCCTTCAGCTCTGCGGAAATTTCCGGGGCATCGCTCGGCAGGATACGAATGACGACGCGCGCATAGGCACTGGCGTCGAGGATGGATTCCAGATGCGCGGCAACGGCTTTCTCCAGCCTCGCCCAAGGCTCGCGCTCGCCGGCGGCCGCCGCTTCGACCCGATCGAGAATGCGCTGTATGCCTTCCTCATAAACGGCGAGAAGGAGCGCCTGTTTGCTGGCGACGTGAAAGTAGATCGCTCCCGCCGTCATGGCGGTCGCCGCGGCCAGGTCGCGCATGCTGGTCGCGTGGTATCCGCGCTCGGCAAACTGCGACGCGGCAGCGTCGAGAATTGCCGGCCACCGATTGGGTTGACGCTTGGCGCTCGCAACAGTCTTGGCGTTGGTGGCGGTCACGGCTTGGCTCCGGCACTATCACCAACCGATCGTTTAGCATAACGCAGCCCGCAGGAAAAGCCTGAATGGGCTATCTACCGGGACATTTGCCATGAGCTTGGCTCAAAGACAAAACGTTCGTTTTGTCAATTTGCAGCGGCGAGGGGGCATCCGCGGAAGCATCGCACCGGGCGCCGACGACGAGCCACATCATCAGGAGCGCAAGCGCCGCGCTGGCGCCCGCAAATGCAACCGGCGCGCCGCGGCCGTCGACAAAGCGGTCGGGAAACCATCGCAAGACGAGCGGGGCCGCGAGCAATGAAAATCCGCCGCCGATGATCGCCGCATACCAGGGTATGAAACGCGCCGCAGCCGCGATGCCAGCGACGAAACAGACGACCACGAGAGCAATCGAGCCGAAGAGCAGGACCGATCCGAAACCGGACGCTACAGTGGATTTTCTTTGGCCGCGCGGGAAATGGCCGCTGGCGGCGAGGCCGTGCAAGGACACAGCGAGGACGAGCGCCATGAACAGCGCAAGCGGGGTCAGCACGTCTATCAACGGCATGTCGCATCCCCGTCGCGTGATCGCTCGCTTTCGCTTGACCGGCGAAAATCAATGCCTCGTAATATACGAGTTGAGCCGCGCCGTGCAGGTCTGAAAAGATGAAAGTCTACGAGGGAAAGCGCACGATGGACGGCCTCGTCGTTACGGTCGATGGGCAACCGTTGCCGGAGCATTACGAGGTCAAGCAGTTCACCAAGCGCGGCTTCGAGTGGACCTACGACGGAACGAGCCCGCGGCAACTGGCGCTGGCGATCCTGTTCGACCATCTCGGCGACAAGGAACGCGCCATCGCGCTATCGGAGGCATTCATGAAAAACGTGATCGCCAATCTCGACAACGATTGGCTTGTCACCGGCGACGAGGTTGACGCCTATTTGCGGCAGCGCGAAACGCATTGACATTGAAGCAGTAAGCCGCCGGTGATAGATACGGAACACATAAGAACGGCATAAAAATAAGACAGTAAAAAAAACCGCCGATGATCGAGGGAGAGCGAAGATGATCAGCCAGCGCCAGATCGACTTCCGTCAGGAATACCGCTCGCGCATTCTTGGCTGGTACGACGGCTACCTTCACGTCGTGATCATTTACGCGATGGGCACTGCGGCGTTCTACGTCTACGTCGCGCACATTCACCACGTCACCGCTCTCGAATGGCTGACGGTGCCGCTTACCTTCCTCTTCACCAACCTGTTCGAATGGGCCGTGCACAAATTCATCATGCATCGGCCGGTGGATATCAAAGGTCTGCGCGCGATCTACGAGCGGCACACGCTCAATCATCATCAGTTTTTCAGCGACGAGGAGATGCGGTTCCGCGACCATAAGGACTGGCGTGTGACCCTGTTTCCGCCTTATGCGCTGGTGGTCTTCATCCTGATGTCGATACCGGCCGCCGCGATTCTCGGCACGGTGTTCACGGCAAATGTCGGCTGGCTGTTCATGTCGACGACCACGGGAATGTATCTGATCTATGAGTTCATGCACTTTTGCTGCCACGTCGACGAGAACTGGTTCGTGCGGCATTGTCCGTTCGTCAACACGCTGCGCCGCCATCATACCGCACACCACAACGCGCGGCTGATGATGGAGGTCAACATGAACCTGACTTTTCCGATCGCCGACTGGGCGTTTGGTACGTCGGACCTTGACCGCGGCCTCCTGGGAACGCTGCTCAACGGCTACGACACGCGGTTCCTGAAGAAAACCCTGCGCGGCAAGCCGCGGCGTCCCGACGAGGCGGCGGCGGTTCCGGTCGGCGCCAACTAGGTTCAGCTTCGGGCGATTCCATGCCAAGCGACGTCAAAGCTATCCTGTCGGCTATCGTGTTGATCGTTGCGGCGGTGCTCGCCTATTGGAGCGGGTCGCCCATTCGCCACGGCTTCTCGACCTTTATCATGGTCGTTGCCGTCCTGATGGTCGCCGCCATGTGGGTGTTCCCCGAGGCGGGCGTCAAAAAGGGCGAGGTAAAGCGGGCCAAATAAGGCAGGCGCAGCTGGCCGGGATCAGGCTACCGAATAGCGCCCAACTCCGATCAATCGATCGAGCATTTCCCGGCTCTGCTTCAACGGCTCGCTGGAACCGTCATAGGTGATCCGGCCGCGATCCATCACCACGGTTCGCGGCGAGATGTCGAGCGCAAGCCGGGTATTTTGCTCGACCAGCACCAGCGTCAGGCCCTGCGCATCGACAAGATGGCGGACCGCGCGGGTCAGCTCCTCGACGATGACGGGTGCGAGCCCTTCCGAGGGCTCATCCATGAGGACCACCGATGGGTTTCCAACCAGGGCGCGCGCAATCGCCAGCATCTGCTGCTCACCGCCGGAGAGATGGTTGCCGCGGTTGAGCTGGCGTTCCGCGAGCCTTGGGAAGAGCTTAAACGCCGCCGCGATGGTCCACGGCCCGGGCCGTGCCGCGACTTCGAGATTTTCCCGCAGCGTCAGCGACGGAAAAATTTCACGTTCCTGGGGCACGTATCCCAATCCGGCCGTCACCCGACGAAAGGGTGCGAGCTGCGAGATATCCCGTCCCAGCAATCGGACGCGTCCGCTGTGGAGGGTGTTGTGTCCCATCACGGTGGAAAGAAGCGTCGTTTTGCCGACGCCATTACGGCCAATGATGGCGAGCGTTTCACCGATCTTGACCCGAAGGCGGACTCTCTCAACGATCACGGTCTCGCCATAGCCGCCCGACACGTCGTCAAGTTCCAGCGCAAGGTCCGGCTCAGCCACGGTGGACCGCGCGACGTTCTCCGAGATAGACCGAGCGGACGCGCTCGTCGGCCGATATCTCTTCCGGCGTACCTTCGGTCAGCACCGCGCCGGCGACCAGCACGGTGATCCGATTGGCGAAGCGAAACACCACGTCCATGTCGTGCTCGATGATCAGCACCGTGATGTTGGGATCGAGCCTTGCGATCACGTCGAGGATCAGATGGGTTTCCGAGGAGGGAACGCCCGCCGCCGGCTCGTCGAGCAGCAGGAGCCTTGGCCGCTGCGCGAGCGCGATCGCGATTTCGACGAGGCGCTGGCGGCCGTAGGGCAATTCCCGCACCAGCTTGCAAGCGTCGGCGACAAGTTCAAGCGATTGCAGGTGATCGAGCGCTTCTTCGATGACTGTGGTTTCGCGCCCCGCCGATCGCCACAGGCGGTGACAGGCGCCGGTCCGCTCGCCGATCGCGAGATAGACGTTCTCAAGTACCGTCAGCCCGCGAAACAGCCGGTTGACCTGGAACGTGCGCGCCAAACCGCGCCGGGTGCGGCCGGCCTGCGAGAGGGTTGTGACATCCTCGCCATCAAGCAGCACTTTGCCTGCCGAAGCCCGCAGCGCGCCGGTGATCAGATTGACCAGGGTGGTCTTACCGGCGCCGTTCGGCCCGATCAGCGCGTGACGGGCGCCGCTCGGCAATGCGAGATTGATATTGTTGGCAACACGGATCGCGCCGAAGCTCTTTTGCAGGCCTGTGATCTCAAGAGCGGGGACGACGGCTACGGGCGCCGTGCTCATCGCTTCGCTCCCCACGGCAGGTACCGTCTCACAGCCGCGAGCCTGGCGAAAACGCCGTGCCGCGTCAGCAGCACCACCGCAACCAACAGGAGTCCGATGCCGAACTGCCAGAATTCCGGACTGATTTTCGCGAGTTCGTTTTGCAGCACCATGTAGAGCACCGCGCCGACGAACGCGCCGTATAGCCAGCCGGCGCCGCCAAGGATGAGCATCATCAGCACGGCGGCCGATTGATCGAAATCGAACACGCCGAGCGTCACCAACGTATTGGTCTGCGCAAACAGCGCCCCCGCAATTCCGGCGAGACCTGCAGAGATCGCATAAGCGACGACGAGGCGCCGATGCACCGGCGAGCCGATCGCGTGCATGCGGGCGACGTTTTCCCGAATACCTACCAGCGCCTGTCCGAACGGCGAATAGACGATCCGTCGCACGACATAGAAAGCGACCAGGAGCACGCCGAGGCAATACAGATAATAGGTGTGACCGGAGAGATCATAGTCGAACAGCCCGAACAGCGGCGCGATGTTGATGCCGGGAACACCGTCGTAGCCACCGGTGAAGTTGCGAAACAGATTGCCCAGTTGCTGCAGCATGATGGTCGTCGACAACGTCAGCACCAACAGCGCCAGGCCGCGATAGCGCAAGAGCAGCCAGCCGAAGAGAAAACCTGCGATCGCCGCCAGCACCGCCCCGCAAACGAGTCCGGAAATCGGCTCGCTCCAGCCAAGGTCGGTGATCAACAAGGCCGCGGCATATGCGCCGACGCCGAAGAAAGCCGCATGGCCGAGCGTGACGATTCCGGCAAAGCCGAGGATGAGATCGAGCGACAGCGCGAACATGACCATGATCAGCGTCTGTCCGCCCAGGATCATCTGGTTGGGAAAGGCGTAATAGGCCGCTATCGCGACTATCCACGGTAGCGCTTCCGCGGGCCGAAAGCGGTCGCGCCGGGCCAGGAAGTTGACGGCGCGCGCGCGCTCGGCCGCAATTTCGCTGCTGGCGAAGGGCGGGGACGTTTTACTCGCGTCCATAGAGACCCGCAGGCTTTATCAGCAGGATCAGCACCGCGACCGCGTAAATGCAGAAGCTCCCTGCATCAGCGAAGAGATATTTGCCGGCGGTGTCGGAAACGCCGAGCACCAGCGCGGCGGCGAGTGTGCCCCAAATGCTGCCGGAGCCGCCGACGGCAACGACGAGCAGGAAATAGACGAGGTAGATGATGGCAAAGCTCGGTGTGAGGCCCAGGAGCTGGACGGCGAGGCCGCCGCCGAGCGCCGCGAGTCCGCTGCCGACCGCGAACGTGATCGTGAACAGACGATCGACGTTGATGCCGACCGACTGTGCCATACGCCGGTTGTCGACGGCGGCGCGAATCTTGGCCCCGATTTTGGTGCGCTCGAAGCCGTACCAGAGCGCCGCGACCAGTGCCGCTGAGACGACGATGAGAAAGACCCGGTAGGTCGGAAAACTACGACCGCCCAGATGAACCTCGCCTGAGAGATAGGCAGGAACGCGGACCGCTTTCGGCAAGGGCCCATAGAAATACGTGTAGGTGGCGATCGCCATGAAGGCGAGGCCGATGGTCAGCAGCACCTGGTCGAGTTCGCCGGCGCTATAAAGCTGGGCATAAAGCAAGCGTTCGAAAATGACGCTCGCACAGCCGATCACCACGAAGGTGACGATGAGCGAACCGAGAAAGGGTACGCCGCAGCTTTCCATTGCCGTCAGCATGAGATAGCCGCCGGCCATGGCGAACGCGCCATGGGCGAGGTTGACGACCCCCATGAGCCCCATCGTGACGGAAAGCCCGACTGAGATGATGAACAGGAACATGGCCCAGGCCAGACCATCGAACAGGATGCTGACGACGGTGTTGACCACGGGCGACCCTGCTCGATCCCGGCTCCCCGCGAAATGCGCGGGGACATGAATGTCGGCTGATCTGCTTACTGCCTTAAGCGGTTAAGAGGCGCAACGGCCGACTTTGAGAACCTTGCACTGGTCTTTCACCTGAGGGAACGTTTCCAGCACTTTGACACCGAGCTTGCCGTCGGGTTTTTTGATGACTTCCTCCGCATGCTCGTCCTGGATGACGTCGCGCGTTTCGGGGTCGATCTCGATCGTCCCGCGCAGCCCGTCATGTTTCCAGCCTTTGAGCGTGTCGATGACTTTGGCGCCATCGTCGAGATTGCCGTGCAGCTCGTTGATGACGTGAAAAATGCCGGCCATCGTGTCCATCCCCGCGGCCGACTCAAAATCGGGATAGGAATCCGGCCCGTAGGCGGCGTGCCAGTCCTTGACGAACTCCTTGTTGACGGGGGTGTCGTAATCGTTGGCATAGCTCGACACCACGACCAGTCCGATGGCCGCGTCGCTCATATGCGCAAGTTGATAGTCGGGAATGAGGTCCTGAGGACCGACGAGCCGGATGCCGGCCGGGCGCATGCCGAGGTCGCCATAGGTCTTCATCACGCCGCCGGCATGCGAGCCGGACGGCACGAAGACATAGAAGCAATCGGGATGCTCATCCTTGACCCGCTGAAAGAACGGCGTGAAGTCCGGTACCGGCCCCGGCGAACCCATGCGGACTTCGTCGATCACTTTGCCCCCGGCCTTTTCGAAGGCGGTCTTGAAGGCGAGCGCGCTGTCCTGTCCGGGCGGGAAGTCGGTGAAGCCGGCGGCGGCCGTCTTGCACTCGAGGTTTTTCGCCGCATAGGTCCCCATCTGGTAGGCAGGGTCCCACATGCTGAACGAAAACCGCACAATGTAGGGCGACAGATTCGTAATCCACGCCGTGCCGGCGTTGGCGATCAGCATCGGTATCTTGGCTTGGGTCGCGAGCGGCGCGCTGGCAATGGCCGACGGTGAAAACACGAAACCCGCGAGCAGCTTTACCTTGTCGTTGGTGATGAGCTCGGTGACGACGGTCCTGACGGTAGCGCCCGACGCCGGTCCCTCGTCACGCTTGATCAACTCGATCTTGTTGTCGCCGAGATCCTTGGCGTGCAGCTTGACGTAGAGATCGAATGCCTTGTCGATCTGATTACCCAAGTCCGAATTGGGCCCCGAATAGGGCAACACCACGCCGACCTTGATTGTCTCCGCGTCGGCCGCCGCCGTCCAGCAAAATGCCAGCGCCACTGCCGCAAGTGTGCCAATGATTTTCATAACGCTTCTCCTTGGGTATAATAATTTCTCCCGGAAAGAGCGACCTGTCCGGCGCGAGAGCCGAAGCGTCACTCTTGATTTTCCGTATTTTCGCACGCGAATCCGGTGATGGCAAAATCGGCACCGAACGAAACAAAAGCCGCGTCGGTGTGACGCATCGAGGGTGGTTTGGTCAAAAAAGAGGAGTTGCGTCATGCTCGAAACAAAGCGGATCGACGGTAAGGCGCGCGCGGACCGATTGGTCGCCGACGTCGCGGCTGCGACGACCAAGCTCAAGGCGCAGTCAGGCATCGCTCCCGGACTCTGCACCGTGCTCGTCGGCGACGATCCGCCAAGCCAAGTGTATGTGCGCAACAAAGGCAAGGCCGCGACCGCGGCCGGCATTGCGAGCTTTCACGAATCCTTGCCGGCGACGATCAGCGAAGCCGAGCTTCTGGCGCTGATCGCCAAGCTCAATGCCGACGACAGAGTCGACGGCATCCTCGTGCAGTTGCCGCTGCCGAAGCACATCGACCCGCAACGCGTCATCGACGCCATCGACTCTGGAAAAGACGTTGACGGTTTCCACGCGGAGAATGTCGGCCACTTGTGGAGCGGGGGCTTAAGCCGAGCGCTCGTTCCCTGCACGCCCTTTGGTTGTCTGATGCTGCTGCGCGAAGCGCTGCCCAAGCTGGCCGGCGCCGAGGCGATCGTGCTCGGCCGTTCCAACATTGTCGGCAAGCCGATGGCGGCGCTGCTGTTGGCCGAAAATTGCACGGTGACATTGGTTCATTCGAAAAGCCGCGACATTCCGGCAATCCTGCGCCGGGCCGATGTTTTGATAGCGGCGGTGGGGCAGCCGGAGTTTGTCCGCGGGCCTTGGATCAAGGAAGGCGCCGTCGTCATCGACGTCGGGATCAACAGGGTCGCCGCAGCGGACGGGAAATCGAAGCTGGTCGGCGACGTCGCCTTTGCCGAGGCGCAAGGTATTGCCGGCGCGATCACCCCGGTTCCCGGCGGCGTGGGCCCGATGACTATCGCCTGCCTGCTTCGCAATACGCTGATCGCTGCCTGCCGGCGGCGCAGCCTTATCGATCCAGAACTCTGAACTCGCGAAAGCCTTTCGCGGTCCCGCGCGCGGGGGTCAGGCCGGGGCCTCGACCGCGGGTTGGTGCGCATATTTCAGCAGCAGGACGAATAGCGCGCCGATGAAGCACGGCACCGCGGCGGCATAGAAGACGCCCCCGACGCCGCCGCCGACCAGGAGTCCGGTGCCGAGTGGCCCAAAGACCTGGCCGAGCCGGCCCATGCCCATGCCCCAGCCGATTCCAGTCGAGCGCACCGTCGTCGGATAGAGCCCGGCGGTCAGCGCGATCAGGCCCGTCCCGGTGCCGCCGACAAAAAAGCCAGCAAGGGTCGAGACCACCGCCAGCACCGCCACCGATGACGTCGCCTGGCCGAAGGCGGCGAGGCAGATACCGCCCAGGATGAAGCCCGGCACCAGCGTCTTGTAGGGTCCAAAGCGGTCGACGAGAAAGCCGGATAGGACGCTCGCGCACACGCTGCCGGCGTTATTGAGGCCGATGATGAGCGCGCCCGCCGAAATCGAAAAGCCGACGGAGCGCAGAACGGTGGGCGTCCATGCCGTCACCGTCACCAGCACCATGAAGCACGTAAAGAATGCGACCCAGAGCAAAACGGTTTTCGCCGCGCGTCCTTCGGTGAACAAGTGCTTGACTGGAACGCCTTCGCGCTCGCGTTCGGGCGAGGCGACGAGCTGGACATCCGGCCCGATCTCACCCGGGGCGATCCGCGCCAGCGTACTTCGCACTTCGTCAAGACGAATATTGCGTGCCATCAGGAAGCGCAGCGATTCGGGAAGCCAGACTGCGAGGACCACCGCGATGAGAAGCGGCGCGGCGCCGCCGATGTAGAAGATGAACTGCCAGCCGAAATTCGGAATGACGTACGAACTGGTCAGCGCGCCGATCAAACCGCCGAACGGGAATGCCGCAAACGCGATCGAGACGAACACGCCGCGCTTGCTCACGGGGGCGAATTCGCCGCCGAGGGCGAGAAAGGCGGGCGTCGCGCCGCCGAGGCCGAGCCCGGCGCAAAAACGGTAGCTCAGGAGCTCGGGCAGCGACGACACCCGCACGATCAGAAGACTGAAGACGGCGAATATGATTGTCGCAGCGATCATGAATCGCTTGCGGCCGAATCGATCGGCTAGCGGCCCGAAGCTCAGCGCTCCAAGCGCGGCGCCGAGCAACCCAGCCGAGAAGACCGGGCCAAACACCTCCCTCGGCAAATGGAGCGCCTCTGCGATCGCGGGCGCCGTGTAGCCGATCGCCTGCGTGTCGTAGCCGTCGAGCAGCGCCACCAACATGCACATCGCGAGGACCCCGAGCTGGTAGGCCGTGATCGGGTGCCGGTCGATAGTTTCGTTGACATCGACGACAGCGGTCATTGTTTTCTCTCCCCGGACAAGTATTACACATCGAATTCTCGCATCTGGCATAGCGTCTCGGCAGATCATAGAATCAACGCGACCTCGCGAGGTGAGCCGGTATGAGCGCGACAACGACCGAAAAAATTCAAACTCTGAGCGTCTGCTTCGGCACCTACCCACACACGCAGGCGCTGAAAAGCGGCGCCATCACATCGGATCGGGTGGCGCTCCATTTCACCGAGGTCAATCCGGTCAATCGCGCTTTTATGCCGATGGCGCGCGAGCAGAAGTTCGACGTCTGCGAGATGGCGATCGTCACCTATCTGCAGGCCAAGGCTTACGGTAAGCCGCTGATGCTGATGCCCGCCACGATGATGGGACGCTTTCAGCACGGGACCATGCTGTACAATTCCGAACGCGGAACGCTGCGGCCCGAAGACCTTCCCGGCCGCAGGGTCGGCGTGCGGGCGTTCTCGCAAACCACGGGAGTGTGGATACGCGGCATCCTCTGGAAGGATTACGGGCTCGATCTCAACAAAGTGAAATGGGTGACGTTCGAGGACGCGCACGTCGCCGAATATCGCGATCCGCCGGGCGTAGAGCGCGCCGCCGCCGGCAAGGACATCACCAAAATGCTGCTGGAAGGCGAACTCGACGCCGCGATCTTCGGCGGCGCGATGCCGAGCGATCCGCAGCTCAAAAGCGTCATTCCCGATCCCGAGGCGGCCGCGAAGGAATGGTACAAAAAGAACGGCATCGTGCCGGTCAATCACATGGTCGTGCTCAAGGAGAGCCTGTCGAAGACGAATCCGGGCGCGGTGCGCGAAGTCTTCCGCATGCTGCTCGACAGCAAGAAGGCGGCCGGCCTGCCAAAAGTCGGCGCCGTCGACACCATTCCGTTCGGTTTCGACGCCGTCAAACCGGCGCTCGAATTGATGAGCAGCTACGCCTTCGAGATGAAGCTTACGCCGCGCCGCTATGCGGTCGAAGAATTGTTCGACGATACGACGCGGGTGCTGCAGGTGTGATGGCGCTTAGCTCCGCCGCCACCGTGCGGCTGGGCCAGTATTTTACGCAATAGCGGCAATGTGATACAAGATATCCCGCCCCGGAGAGACGTGATGCAGCTTCAAGCGCTGGGATATGTCGGCGTCCGTACCAAGGATCTCGAAGAGTGGGCGACCTACGCTACGCGCTTCCTCGGCATGCAACTCGTCGAGCAAAGCCGCGGCACGCTTGCGCTGCGTATGGACGATCGCAAGCAGCGCGTCATTGTCAGCGCGGACGACGGTGAAGGTCTCGGTTTCTACGGCTGGGAAGTCGGCGATGCGGCCGCGCTCAATGCGTTGGCTGCGCATCTGGAAACGTGCGGTGTGAAAGTCGCGCGCGGGTCCCGCGCGCTGGCGGATGAGCGCCGCGTCAAGGATTTGATCGTCTTTGGCGATCCGGCCGGCAACAGGCTTGAAGCGTTCCACGGCGCCGAAATCGCGGCCGAGCCGTTTAAGCCGGGGCGCTCGATCTCCGGCTTCCGCACCGGTCCGCTCGGCATGGGCCACGCCGTGCTCACCACCGAACGACTCGATGAGGTCGTGCCGTTCTACACCGACATTCTCGGCTTTCGGCTGAGCGACTACATCCTGCGGCCCTTTAAGGCCTATTTCTTTCACATCAATCCGCGTCACCACAGCCTCGCCTTCATCGATACCGGCACCAATGGCGTCCACCACCTGATGGTCGAGCTGTGTTATCTCGACGATGTCGGGCAAGCTTACGATCTGGCGCTGTGCAAGCCGGAAACGATCGGCACGACGCTCGGCCGCCACACCAACGATGAGATGACCTCGTTCTATTCGCGGTCGCCGTCGAAGTTCCTGGTCGAATACGGTTGGGGTGGCCGCAGCATCGATCCGCCGAATTGGACGCCGCAAGAGCGCGTCGACGGCCCAAGCCTGTGGGGCCACGACCGCATGTGGCTTTCAGCGGAGAAGCGCGAAGAAGCGCGCGATATGCGCATCGGCGTCGCCGAGGCCGGCGGCCGCGTTCCGCTCAACGTGATGGATGGCAATTATTTGCGGGCGCGCGATGTCTGTCCCTGGTGGAACGCCAACATCGCCTCGCGCAAGACCGGATAGTATTACGAATAGATCACCAATTGCGGCGTTCGGCGGTCCACTGGCCGGAGCATTCGCCCGTGGCCGTGCGCCAGCGACCCCCGCCCGAATTCTGTGACAACCGACCGGAGCCGCTTGCCGACCGATTGCCGGAGGCAATCGTCACACGGACGGCGCCACCAGGGGCGACTGCGCCATAAGCCTGATAGCTTTGGTCGTCGGCATATACGCGGCCGCCGACGATGCGGAGCGCCGCGCGAACAGAGGCGTCGCAATCGCCGCGCTGCGTGTAGATCGCCACGCTCCACGTTCCGTCATATATCGACGGCCCCGCTGCCGTGCGCCGTGCAGCATCTGACGGAATGGATGCGGTCGCCAGCAACAATGCGGCAAATGTCACGACAAAGATCGAACGCAAGAGATTTTTCATCGGTTCGCTCCGGTTTTCTGAATCTGACTTGGCTGCGGCGTAGCCACACCCTGATCAGGGGGTGGTTCAGGACTGAACGGATTCGCACTTTCGCCCTGTTCAAAGCCGGTCTGAAACAGAGCCCCCATATATTTTGGATCGAAGGCGCCCCGGCTCGGCGCGTCAAAGCCGGCGGGAATGGTGGCGACATTGAATGGGACGCCGCTGCGTTTCGCAACGACGTAGGCGCGATCAATCATCAATCGCGTGTCAACCGGCACCGCCATTCCCACTGCCTGTGTGAGGATCGTAGGCGCGAAGCGATCGACAACCTTGAACTGCTGCTGGAGGCCCGTGTTTACAACGACGTAGAGTGCAGTCGCCGGCAGGCGGTAGTCGCTGGTGCTCGCCATCTGCGCTGCGGGCGCGACAAAGAACTGTCCGCCAAGACCACCGTCCACGTGCATTTCCTGGAAACGCTTGCCGTTCGCTTCCACGTCGATGAGCACGGGCGGGAATGCGCCGGGAACGCTGGCCGAGGCGAGCAGCACGGTGCGAAACAGCTTGAGCGCATCTTCGCCGCCATGGGCGGCGATCGCACCCATGTTCCAGACCATGCTACGGTCGGCATCGAGATTGCTGGTGACAATGAACAAGCGCCGGCCGCTGCGATGGGCCGCGGCGATATCCTCGAGCAGCGCCGGGGTCACTTGCTTGGCGATGAGATCCCTGAGCGGCCACGAATTGACAAAACTCTCGCCAGTGCTGCTGCCCGACTCGAAAATATCGGCCGCGGTCACTTTGGTGTAGGCGTCGCGTAGCGCATTGTCATAGTGGGGGCCGGCAAAGGCAAAAGGCGCCATGAGCGAACCCGTGCTGACGCCGGTGACCACCGCGTAATCGGGCCGTTTTCCAGCCGCGCTCAACCCGGTGAGCAATCCGGCGCCGAAGGCGCCGTCCGCGCCGCCGCTGGAAAGAACGAGCCACGGGCCCGGCTGCGGTGGCAGCGCGTTCTTGAAGTCCTTCTCGGAATCCGCCCAGAAGCGGGCATCCGGCATGCCGGAAATCGTCGCGACCGCGTCCTCGGCAGCCGTGAATGGCTCGCGCGGTGGCAACTCCGATGATTTGGGTGCAACCGGAGGTGGGTTTTGAGTCTTTGCCCGCGCGGTCCCCTTAACCCCGGCCGGCGCGACGAAAAGCGGGCGAGGCAGGGTCTTTGCCGGGGCGCTCAGGCCCTGCGCCTGGGCCGGTGTCGCCGTGAATTGAGCTCCTGAAGGCACCAGAAGCGGCGCTGCGAGAAGGGCGGCAGCCGCCCGGAGGGTCCATCGCGAATACATGGTCATGGGCGGATTGGGAGTACCGTCTATCACGCGCGGCTGCGCGACCTTGGGGCAGATAGGGCCCACCGGTGCGAAGTTCAATCGGCTGAACTGGTGCTTCGGCGAAACCTAAGAATATGCGTCCACGAGAGCAATTGCTCCTTTAATGCTTATCAACCATGCGACAGCGCCTCAAGCGTGGCGGTCGGCAACGAACTTGGCGCCCTCGATAAGGATTGCGGCGCCGCGGCCGAACGGCGTGAGCGCGTGTTCGGCCTCCGCGACCAGCTCCTTGAGCCGGGCCTTGGCCCCAGCTGCGCCAAGCACGTCGACCATCGTCGCCTTGCCCGCGACCGCATCTTTGCCGGTTGATTTGCCGACCAACGTAGGATCGCCTTCGAGATCGAGAAGGTCGTCGGCGATTTGGAACGCCTGGCCGACCGCCGATCCATAGCGCTCAAGCGCTTTGCGTTGCAAAGGGGTCGCCGATCCGAGCATGCCGCCGGCCTCGCAAGCGAACCGCAACAAAGCCCCGGTCTTCATCGCCTGCAGCGTGCGCACCTCATTCTCGCCGAGTCGCTGCGGCGCGTTTCCGTCGAAGCGGCCCTCAGCGGCAAGATCGAGCATCTGGCCGCCCACCATGCCGCCGAGCCCGGACGCGCGGGCGAGCGCGCTGACGAGCTCGATGCGGACAGCCGGGTCGGGATGCGTTTGGAGGCGGGAAAGGATATCGAAGGCGAAAGTGAGCAGCCCATCGCCGGCGAGGATAGCCGTCGCCTCCCCGAATGCCCTATGCGCAGTGGGCTGCCCGCGCCGTAAGTCATCGTTATCCATCGCCGGCAGATCGTCGTGTACCAGGGAGTAGCAATGCACACATTCCAGCGCCGCGCCCGCCATCAGCGCGTGCTGGCGTGGGACCTCGAACAGCGCCGCGCATTCCACCACCAGGAATGGCCGGAACCGCTTGCCGCCACCGAGGCTCGAATACCGCATGGCTTTGACGAGACGGGCCGGCCGGCTGAGTTCGCCGTCCACGGGCGTTGCCGACAACAGTCGATCAAGCAAGTCCTCGGTGTCTTTGGCGGTCGCATCGAGACGCGAGATAAAAGGGCTGATTTGGCTATTCATTGCTGTATTGCCCGGCCTACCGGCGTCCCCAATCTGTCCTATCTGGCTCTATAATCATGCAAAGGAGCCGCCCGTGGCAGGGCTGCTCCGTCCTCGGCATTGGTGAATGGCCGCCCCAATCACCCTCAAGAGCTATCTGTGACCAACGACCTCATAGCGTCAATGGTGCTTGCGATCTGGCTCTATCTCCTGGCCGGGCGTGGCGCATTCTGGCTCGCCGGCGAACGCGATGACGAGGTCGCGGCCGGGGAGGGCGTTTGGCCATCGATCGCGGCCGTGATCCCGGCGCGCGATGAGGCCGAATGCGTGGGCGAGACAATCGCCTCGCTGCTGCGGCAGGATTATCCGGGCGAATTCACGGTGATCCTGGTCGACGACCAGAGCCGCGACGCCACTGCGCAGGTCGGGCGCGATGCGGCGGCGGTGCTCGGCGCCGCCGATCGCCTCACCGTTTTGTCAGGCCGCGCGCTGCCCGCGGGATGGACCGGGAAACTCTGGGCGCAACAGCAGGGCGTCGAGGCGGCCGAGGCTGCTTTGCATCCGCCGGCCTATATCCTCTTCACGGACGCCGATATCGTCTATGCCCCGGACGAGCTCAGGAAGCTCGCCACGCGGGCGCAATCGGGTGGCTATGTCCTGACATCGCTGATGGCGAAGCTCCGCTGCGAAAGCTTAGCCGAGCGCATGTTCATCCCGGCTTTCATCTTCTTTTTCCAGATGCTCTATCCGTTCGCCTGGGCGAACGATCCGCGCCGAGCCACCGCGGCGGCTGCCGGCGGCTGCATGCTGGTGCGCCGCGATGCGTTCGCTCGAGCAGGCGGCATGGCTTCGATCCGCAGCGCATTGATCGACGACTGCGCGCTGGCGAAGAGGCTCAAAGCCCATGGCCCCATCTGGATTGGATTGACTGACGGCGTATGCAGCGTTCGCGCCTACCCCGTACTCGAAGATATCCGCCGCATGGTCTCGCGCACCGCGTATGCGCAGCTTGGCTATTCGCCGCTTCTGCTCGCGGGAACCGTCCTGGGCCTGGCGATCACCTATCTTGCCCCGGTGCTGTTCGCGGCCTTCGGCGGCGGCACAGCCCGCTTCCTCGGCATTGCCGCATGGCTCCTGATGGCATTGGCCCTTCAGCCCATTCTGCGCTTCTACCGCGTATCCCCGCTATGGGGGCTGGCGTTGCCGGCGATTGCCGCGATCTATATGGCGTTCACGGTTGATTCCGCCTATCAGCATGCGCGCGGACGCGGCGGCATGTGGAAGGGCCGTGCCCAAGCTAACGTTTCGGAATTGCAATGAACGATACCAGCATAGGCGACGCCAAAACTTCCGACATCGAGACTTCCGAGATCAAGACTTCGGACATTACGGATTGGCGGTCGGGAAAGGGACACCGGAATGAGAATTTCCCGGTCGCCTCGTTCCTGATTCATCCGCGCCACCGCAGCGCGATCCTAGCGTTCTATAATTTCGTGCGCACCGCGGACGACATCGCCGATCATGCCGCGCTCGCGCCGCAGGAGAAGCTCGATCTTCTTGATCGTCTCGACGCGGGTCTCGTCGGCGAGAACGACGACGATGCGGTCGCGATCCGCCTGCGCGACGCGCTCGCCGAGCGGGCGCTTTCGCCGCGGCATGCGCAGGACCTGCTCGCCGCGTTCAAGCTCGACGTGACGAAACTTCGCTATCGCGACTGGGACGACCTTATCGGTTATTGCTCGCTGTCGGCGATGCCGGTCGGCCGGTTCGTGCTCGACGTGCACGGCGAGAGCCGTAGTACCTGGCCGGCCAATGACGCGCTGTGCGCGGCATTGCAGATCATCAATCATTTGCAGGACTGCAAGGACGATTACCGCGATCTCGACCGGGTCTACATTCCGCTCGATCTCCTCGTCGCGCACGGGATCGGCGTGGAAGCGCTCGGCGAGCCGCGCGCATCGCCGGCTCTGCTCGCCGCCCTGCACAGTCTCGCCGAACGCACGGAGCGGCTCCTGTCCGACAGCGACGTCTTCCCGCTCCTGATCAACGACCGGCGGCTTGCGCTCGAAGTCTCCGTCATCAAGACGCTTGCGCATCGGCTGACGCGCTTGCTTACGGCGCGCGATCCTTTGAGCGAGCGGGTGCAACTTGCCACGCCTGCCGTCGTCGGCCTGACGCTGCTCGGCATGTTCCGGGGCGCGTCTCGCCGGCTCGGCCGGCGCTTCACTGCCACCACGCAAAAGCCGCGGGGTGCGTGAGTGAACAAGCCAACTCCGGCGGCCGAGCGCGCCTCCCGCAGCTCGTTTTATATCGGCATGCGCATACTGCCGCGCGCGCAGCGCGAGGCGATGTTCGAAATCTATTCGTTCTGCCGCGCCGTCGACGACATCGCCGACGATTTTGGCCCGCGCGAGGGACGTCGCCAGCAATTGGCGCAGTGGCGCTCCGACATCGACGCGGTCTATCGCGGCGCGCCGCCGCCGGCGCTCGCGGGACTGGCGCAGGCCGTGCGTGGGTTCGATCTGCAACGCGAAGATTTCATCGCTATCATCGACGGCATGGAAATGGATGTGGTCGCCGACATCCGCGCCCCTGACCGCGCGACGCTCGATCTCTATTGCGATCGCGTGGCGTGCGCGGTCGGACGGCTCTCGGTGCACGTGTTCGGCATGGAACACGACGCGGGAATTGCGCTTGCTCATCATCTGGGACGCGCGCTGCAACTCACCAACATCTTGCGCGACCTCGACGAGGACGCGTCTCTCGGCCGCCTCTACCTGCCGCGCGAGGCGCTGCAAACGGCGGGGATTGACGCCACGGAGCCGCGCGAGGTGCTGGCGCATCCGGCCATCGGCAAGGTCTGCGCCGTCATCGTCGAACTCGCACGTGGGGAATTTCGCGCGGCGCAGGCGATCATGGCGAAGAACCCGCGCCGCGTCGTGCGGGCACCGCGCATCATGGGCGAGGCTTACAAGCTCATTCTCGAGCGGCTGGTCGCACGCGGCTTTGCGCCGCCGCGTGAACGGGTTCGGCTGCCACGCGCCAAACTCCTGTTCATTGTATTGCGCAATCTCATGTAATGAGCGGCACGGTCCACATCATCGGCGCCGGCCTCGCCGGCCTTTCCGCCGCCGTGCGGCTCACCTCGCTTGGCCGAAAGACGGTGGTACACGAGGCGACCGCGTTCGCCGGCGGCCGCTGCCGTTCCTATCACGACGCGTCGGTCGGCATGACGATCGACAACGGCAATCACCTCTTGCTGTCCGGTAACCGCGCCGCGCTCGCCTACCTGCGCAGCATCGGCGCGGAGCATCGGCTCGTCGGTCCGCCGACGGCGGAATTCTCCTTCGCCGATCTGGCGAACCGCGCGCGCTGGACGTTGCGGTTCAACGATGGCCCGGTGCCGTTCTGGGTTTTCGATCCCCGCCGCCGCGTGCCGGGAACGCGCGTCCTCGATTATCTGCCGCTGGCGCGGCTCCTTTGGGCGCCCGCCGGCAAGGCGGTCGGCGAGGTCATCGCCTGTAAAGGTCCGCTATACGAGCGCCTGGTCGAGCCGCTTTTTCTTGCGGCGCTCAACATCGAAGCGCCGGACGGATCGGCACGGCTTGCGGGCGCGATCATCCGCGAGACGCTTGCGGTCGGCGGGCGTGCCTGCCGGCCGCTGATTGCACGTGAGGGCCTAGGCACGACAATGATCGAGCCCGCGCTTGTCCATCTGCAACAGCGCGGCGTCACGGTGCGCATGGAGCATCAATTGCGCGCGCTGCGCTTCGGCGCCGAGCGGATCGAGGCGCTGGAATTCGGCACCGAGACCATTGTGCTCGACGCCGGCGACGCCGTCATCCTGACCGTGCCGCCCTATATCGCGGCGTCGCTGGTGCGCGGCCTCGAAGTGCCGACCGAGTTCCGCGCCATCGTCAATGCGCATTTCCGCATCGAGCCGCCGGCGGAGCAACCGCCGATCCTCGGTGTGATCAACGGCACGGTCCAATGGCTCTTCGCCTTCCCCGGGAGGCTCTCCGTCACCATCAGCGCCGGGGATCGGCTTATCGACGCGCCGCGAGAAGAACTGGCCAAGACCATCTGGGGCGAGGTCTCAAGCTTGACCGGACTTCCTCCCGCGCTCCCGCCCTGGCAGATCGTGCGCGAGCGGCGCGCGACCTTTGCCGCAACGCCGGCGCAGGACGCCAGACGCCCAGGCGCGGCAACAAAATGGCGCAATCTCGTCCTCGGCGGCGATTGGACAGATACCGGCCTGCCCGCTACCATTGAAGGTGCGATCCGATCCGGCAACCGCGCCGCCGAAATTATCGCGAAACAATCATGATAAACGATACGCTCGACCAGCGCACGCCAACCGCGAAGCAGACAGGTTTCGCTCGTCCAATCGACGACGCTCTCGAGCAGCACATCCAAAAGACGACACAAGCGTTGCTCGCGCAGCAGCGCTCGGACGGTCATTGGGTGTTCGAGCTCGAGGCCGACGCCACTATCCCCGCCGAATACGTGCTGCTACGGCACTATCTCGGCGAGCCGGTCGACGCCGCGCTCGAAGCAAAGATTGCGGTGTATCTGCGCCGCATCCAGGGCGACCATGGCGGCTGGCCGCTGTTCCGCGACGGCGACCTCGACATCAGCGCGACGGTGAAAGCCTATTTCGCGCTGAAGATGATCGGCGATTCCGTCGACGCGGATCATATGCGGCGGGCGCGCGAGGCGGTGCGCGCCCGCGGCGGCGCCGAGCGTGCCAACGTGTTCACGCGGATCATGCTGGCGCTATTCGGATTCATTCCGTGGCGGGCCGTGCCGGTAGTACCGGTCGAGGTGATGCTGCTGCCGAAGTGGTTTCCGTTCCACCTCGACAAGATTTCGTATTGGAGCCGAACCGTCATCGTCCCGTTGCTGGTGCTGACGGCAAAGAAGCCGCGGGCGCGCAACGCCAAGGGCGTCCGCGTCGACGAGCTTTTCCTCAGCCCCCCGCAGAGCATCGGGCCGACGCCGAAGGCGCCGCAGCAGAAGGCGTCGTGGTTCTGGTTCTTTCGCGGCGTCGACAATGTCCTGCGCGCCACCGAGTCGTATTTTCCGAAGCGGACGCGGCAGCGCGCCATCGACGCCGCTGTCGCCTGGGTGATCGAGCACCTCAATGGCGAGGATGGGCTCGGTGCGATTTTCCCGGCCATAGCGAACAGCGTGATGATGTTCGCTATGCTTGGCTATGCGGAAGATCATCCGCTACGCGCTATCGCCCGCAAATCGGTCGAGAAGCTCCTCGTCGTGCACGAGGACGAGGCCTATTGCCAGCCCTGCGTCTCGCCGATCTGGGATACCGGGCTCACCTGCCACGCTCTGCTCGAAGCCGGCGGCGAGCGCGCGGTGGCGCAGGTCCAGCGCGGCCTCGATTGGCTTTTGCCGAAGCAGGTCCTCGATGTCCGCGGCGATTGGATCGCGCGGCGGCCCGATATCCGCCCCGGCGGCTGGGCCTTCCAGTATGCCAACCCGCACTACCCGGATGTCGATGACACGGCTGTCGTCGCCATGGCCATGGATCGCGTACAGGGTCTGACCGGCCGCGACGACTTTCGCGGCAGTCTCGCCCGCGCCCGCGAATGGATTTTAGGCATGCAGAGTGAGAACGGCGCCTGGGGCGCCTTCGATGCCGACAATGAATATCATTACCTCAACAACATCCCGTTCGCCGATCACGGCGCGCTGCTCGATCCGCCGACCGAGGACGTGACCGCGCGCTGCCTGTCGATGCTCGCTCAGTTCGGCGAGACAACGACCAACAGTGCGGCCGTAGCGCGAGGCGTCGACTATTTGCGTCGGACGCAGCTCGGCGAAGGCAGCTGGTACGGCCGCTGGGGCATGAACTACATCTACGGCACCTGGTCGGTGCTCTGTGCGCTCAATATGGTCGGCGTCGATCATGGCGCGCCGGAAATGCGCAAGGCCGTGGATTGGCTTGTCGCCATCCAGAACGACGACGGCGGCTGGGGTGAGGATGGCGCGAGCTATAAGCTCGACTATCACGGCTA
>JBEKSB010000012.1:0-36156 GCA_049517455.1 Xanthobacteraceae bacterium | reverse complement strand
CGGCCGTCATCACGCGCCGATACATTGCCCGAAAAAAAAGCACTCGTGCACAACGCTACAACCGCCAAACCGGTGAGTCTGTGCATCGTGGCCTCCAGATGATCGTGTTACGCGGACCGACAACAAAGAGGTCCGGCAGACCTGGAGAGAACGCATTGCCTTGTTGTTTGGCCCGCATCGACTCATGGAAAGCAACTTCCGTGCCGTATACCGAATCACCCTTATGTGAGAGCATCTCTGATTAACAAATTATGAACAAGCGTGCGACGAAAGTGTTCCCGCCGCCGAATGCGAGTTCCGAACGCTTTCGAGGCGCGGGAGCGGTAGCGGCGGACCGCTAGCTAAAAAGCGCGATGAGCTCTTCTTCGCTCAGAGCGCGCAGAGCCGCGAGCGGATCGTATGACGCCGCGGGTGGAACCGCTGGCGCGGCCGGAGTCTCATCGACAGGGGGTTGCGGCGAAGGCGGCGAAGGCGCCGATGCCGGCGGCGCCTTGCTTCCCATTGCGTCAACGTCAACAGACATCATCGATGGTTCAGCCGAGACAGGCTCGCCCGCATCGCCATCGTGATCGGTCGCGCGCGTCACTTCTATGCGGCCGTCCAACGGACTCGGGACGGGCAGCGGCACCGGCTCAAACAGATGTGCCGGATCTTCTTTGGGTTCGACGGGAGCTTGCGAATCGCGCACCGGCGGATGCACGGGCACGGATTGGAGGAGCGATCGAGCGTCAACCTCGCCGGACACGCTGGCGTCGAACGGGTCGGTCGCCGACGTGTGGACGGTATCGCCGAATCGTTCGGCGTCGGCGTCCCGGAGCGTTTCAACATCCGGGAGCCGTTCAACCGGTTTCGTTTCAGAAACTGCGATGGGGGCTGCGAGCGCGATCATATCGTTGACGCGGCGTGCGAGTTCCCGCAGCAGCGCTGCTGCGCTGACGACGCGCCCTGCTGCCGCGTCGTTGCGCACGATCGCGTCGCCGACTTCGCGTATTGCCGCTTCCAATGTATCGCACAAAGCCGCCTCGACCTCGCGCTGCCGCAGCGCCATGGCGATGTCCTGGATGCGCTCGACGGCAAAATGAATGTCGGGCGCCGAGGTCCCACTCGCCAACAGAACCGCTTCAATTTGCTTGATCGTGGTCGCCAAATCGGCGAGACCCCGCGCGAGCGCAACGGGCATCTGCGCGCGCGGATCTTCATGCATCGCCGCCTCGAGGCGGGCGATCGTGCTGACTAATCTGTGCGTATCGGGGTGACGATTGCGGTTGGCGTATTCCGCCAGGAAGCTGCGCCCACGCTCGGTCGCCATGACCTCCGCGTAAACGGCTTCGTAGTCCGCATCGTTCGGCGTCGCCGCCAAAAAGTCCGGCAGCGGCAGATGATCGCTAGGCATCGTTCCCCCGGATGACGCCGATTCAAACAGCACAACGGCCGCGACCCCGCAATCGGCTTACGACCGTTGTCCCGGTATTCCCGGACCGCGAGCCCTGCCCTCACCCCCACAACGCCGGTTCGGGTGGATAAATGAGGCTGCCCTCGTAGCGCAAACCGTCGGCGCGGTCCTTGGCGAGAAGCAGCGGGCCGTCCAGATCGACCAACCGCGCACGCTCCGCCACAAGCATGGCCGGCGCCATCGCCAGCGACGTGGCAACCATGCACCCGACCATGATGGTAAAGCCTCGCCGTTCGGCTTCGGCCGCAAGCGCCAGCGCCTCGGTGAGACCGCCGGCCTTGTCGAGCTTGATATTGACGGCGTCGTATTTGCCGGTAAGCGCATCGAGCGAGGCGCGGTCGTGCACGCTTTCGTCAGCACAGACCGGAATCGGCCGCTGGATGCGCGCGAGCGCATCGTCGCGGCCTTCGGGCAATGGTTGTTCGATGAGCGTGACGCCTGCGTCGGCGCAAGCGGCCAGGTTTTGCTCGAAATTATCCGCGTCCCAGCCCTCGTTGGCGTCGACGATGATTTCAGCCCGCGGTGCCGCACGGCGCACCGCGGCGATCCGCGCGCGGTCTTCACCGCCGCCAAGCTTCACCTTGAGCAAGGGCCGCCAGGCGGCCCGCTCCGCCGCCGCCGCCATCTCAGCGGCGGAGGAAAGCGAGATCGTATAGGCGGTCGTGAGCGGCGCGGGCGCGCGAATCCCGGCCAATTCGTAGGCGCGGCGGCCCGTCTGCTTGGCGTTAACGTCCCAGTAAGCACAATCGAGTGCATTACGGGCAGCACCGGCGGTCATGGCGCCCTGGAGCGCGGCGCGATCGAGGCCCTGCCGTAGTGCCGGACGCAAGCCTTCGATGGCTGCCACAATGCCGTCCGGAGTTTCACCGTAGCGTGCGTAGGGGACGGACTCGCCGCGGCCGCGGTGAGTCCCATCGCTGAGTTCGGCCACCACCACGACGGCTTCGGTCTTACTGCCGCGGCTGATCGCGAACGCGCCGGCTATCGGCCAGCGCTCGATCCTAACGGAGAGCTCCATGCGAGGGGCACTATGACCGTGCTTTCTCGGCCGGCTCAAGGGGTGCGCGCCGCCTTGCCGCGAGCGCGGAACGTGCCATCATGAGTTCCGTTTTGCTCACCGCCACGGCCGAGGGCGAACGCCTGGCGCTAGCCGCCACCGGCGCCTGGACGGCCGAGCGTGCGGCCGAACTTGAGAGAATCATCGACGAGGCCGCGCGACGTCACAAGGACGCGCTTAGCGTCGATATCGACCTCGCCAAGCTCGAACGCCTGGACACTTTTGGCGCGTGGCTCATCGAGCGCCTCAAGCGTGCCTTCATCGTGCGCGGCTCGAACGCGCGCATCATCGGCCTCTCGGATGCCGATCGGGGGCTTATGGACGAGCTGCAACTCGTCAATCGAGCGCCCGTGCAGGACCGCAGCACGACAAACCGCATTCTGCTCGCGCTCGACTCCCTTGGCCGGGGCGTCGCGCAAATTGGCTGGGCGTTTGTCCTGATCGCACAACTTCTCGGCGCGCTGACCGCCGCCGCGCTGGGGACGATCGCGCACCCCAGGACGCTGCGCCTCACCTCCATCGTGCATCATCTCGAGCGCGTCGGCTGGCGCGCCGTTCCGATCATCTTGCTGAGCACTTTCATGATTGGCGCCATTCTCGCCCAGCAGGGCATTTTCCATTTCCGCACCTTCGGCGCTGACGTCTTTGTCGTCGATATGGTCAGCATTCTGGTATTGCGTGAAGTCGGCGTGCTGATCGTTTGCGTGATGGTGGCCGGCCGCTCCGGCAGCGCCTACACCGCCGAGATCGGCTCGATGAAGATGCGGGAAGAGATCGATGCGGTACGCACCATGGGCCTCGATCCCATCCAGGTGCTGGTACTGCCGCGCATGGTCGCTCTCGTCATCGCCGTGCCGCTGCTGACATTTATCGGCTCGATGGCGGCGCTCTATGGCGCAGGCCTGGTGTGCTGGCTCTATGGCGGCATGGCGCCCGACATTTTCCTCGAGCGGCTGCGCGAGGCGATCTCGCTGCAAACATTCGCGGTCGGCATGATCAAGGCTCCGTTCATGGCGCTGACGATCGGGCTCGTTGCCTGTGTCGAAGGCTTCGAAGTGGAAGGCAGCGCCGCCTCGCTCGGTCTGAAGACCACGGCTTCGGTGGTCAAATCGATCTTTCTCGTTATCGCGCTCGACGGTGTGTTCGCCATGTTCTTCGCCGGCATCGGGATGTGACGGATGGCCAATAGCCCGCCGGTGATCAGCGTCCGCGATCTCGTCGTCGGCTTCGGCGAGGCGACGGTGCTCGATCATGCGACGATCGACGTCTTCGAAGGAGAAATCCTCGGCTTCGTCGGCGGCTCCGGCGCAGGCAAATCGGTGCTCATGCGCGCGATCATCGGGCTTGTGCCGAAGCGCCATGGCACGATCGAGGTGTTCGGGAACGACCTTGCGGCGCTCAACGACCGCCAGCGCCGTTCGATCGAGCAGCGCTGGGGCGTCTTGTTTCAGCAAGGCGCGCTGTTTTCTTCCCTCACCGCGCTGCAAAACGTTCAGTTCCCGATCCACGAATATCTCGATCTGTCGCCGCGCCTGATCAAGGAGATCGCGCTGGCCAAGCTCGAGATGGTCGGACTGAGCGCCGATGTGCGCGGAAAATATCCCGCCGAGCTTTCCGGCGGCATGATCAAACGGGTGGCGCTTGCGCGCGCACTCGCACTCGATCCCGATATTGTATTCCTCGACGAGCCGACGTCCGGCCTCGATCCGATCGGCGCCGCGGAGTTCGACGAGCTGATTCGCACCTTACAGCGCACGCTGGGGCTCAGCGTTTTCATGGTCACGCACGATCTGGACAGCCTGCACGCGGTGTGCGACCGCATCGCGGTCCTCTCCGAAGGCCGCGTGATCGCCGCGGGTCCGATCGAGGCCATGCTCGCGTCCGAGCACCCTTGGCTCAGATCCTATTTCGGCGGCAAACGCGGACGACAGGTTCAAGGCAAAGTCCAGGCCCAACTTCACCCCTAGACGCGCGAGACCATTCATGGAAACCAAGGCCAGCTATATCGTGACCGGCGCCTTCACGCTCGCCGTGATCGTCGGTGCGTTCGGCTTCATCTACTGGTTCCAGAACACCGGCGGCGGCGGCGAGCGCTCGGTCTACCGCGTGGTGTTCGCTGGATCGGTGTCCGGGCTGCGCAGCGGCTCGTCGGTCTTGTTCGATGGCGTCCGGGTCGGCGAGGTGGTCAAGCTTGCCCTCGACGCCCACGATCCGCGCAAAGTCGAGGCATTGATCGCGCTCGATCGCGCGGTGCCGGTGCGCGCCGACACCAAGGTGACGCTCGAGTTCCAGGGGCTGACCGGGCTGTCCGAGGTTTCGCTCACCGGCGGATCGCCCGAAGCGGCGCTCGTCGTCGCCGACGGCGGCGGGCCGCCGACGATTTACGCCGATCCAAACGCCGGCGCCGACGTCACCCAGGCGGCGCGCGCGGTGCTCTCGCGCATCAACGGCATGGTTGCCGAGAACGAGGAGGCGATGCGGGCGTCGTTCCACAATATCGAGACGGTGACGGCGACGCTGGCGCAGAATTCACAGCGCCTCGACAAAGTCATGGCCGGCCTCGAAAACCTCACCGGCACCGCCGACAGTCGCGGCGAGATCGCCCAAGCCGCCGAGGCGATCCGCAAGCTCGCCGACAATCTCGACAAACGCACGGACGAAATCTCGGCCGGGCTTACGCGCTTCACCAATTCGGGCTTGAAGGAATACGAGGCGTTTGCCATCGATGGCCGCCGTACGCTCGCCGAGCTGCAAAAGGTGCTCAAAGGTATCGACGAGCACCCGTCGCGCCTGATCTTCGGGCATTAGGTTACGCTGTTCCCGCCGGATCCGGCCCAACTCGTCATTGCGAGCCAACGGGTCCGGCCCGATGACGGGCTCCGCGAAGCAATCCAGCTTTCCCGCTCCGCCCGTCCGGATTGCTTCGTCGCTTCGCTCCTCGCAACGACGGCCGAGGAGGATGCTAGGCGGCGATTTCCGTTTCCTCGTCCTGCTCGATCAGGCGCGGGCCGGAAAGCGGCTCCGCGGCGCCTGTTTCGAACCAGGCGATGATCTCGAATCGTCCGTCGGCGTGCTCGGCAAGCGCCGTACAGCTCTCGACCCAATCGCCGCAATTCATGTAACGGATGCCGAAATTGTCGTGAATCACGGCATGGTGAATGTGACCGCAGATGACGCCGTCGACGTGGTGGCGCTGCGCCTCGGAGGCGAGCGTCTGCTCGAAGGCGCCGATATAGTTCACGGCGTTCTTGACCTTGTGTTTCGCCCATTGCGACAGCGACCAATAGGAAAAGCCGAGCTTGCGGCGAATGGCGTTGAAGTAGCGGTTCACGAAAATCGCAAAGTCATAAGCAGTGTCGCCGAGGAGCGCGAGCCAGCGCGCGTGTTTGACGACCATATCGAAAATATCGCCGTGGACGACGAGATAACGGCGGCCGTCGGCGCTTTCGTGGATCGCCGTCTCCATCACCTCGATGCCGCCAAAATGGGTGCCGTAATAGTCGCGCAGGAACTCGTCGTGATTGCCGGGGAGATAAATGATGCGCGCGCCCTTGCGCGCCTTGCGCATCAGCTTCTGCACCACGTCATTGTGAGGCTGCGGCCAATACCAGCCCGACCGCAATTGCCAACCGTCGACGATGTCGCCAACCAGATAGATCGTTTCGGCATCGTGGTAGCGCAGGAAATCGAGGAGGCGGTCGGCCTGGCAGCCGCGTGCGCCGAGATGAACATCAGAAATAAAGAGAGTACGGAACAGACGCGCGCCGTGCTCAGGTGTCACGATGTTTGATCTCTCGCCGGTTTGACATGGGCAAGCGTATAGATGCGTCGCATTGCAGCTTCATGACAACAAACGTTAACGCGGCGCGCGGCAGCAACAAACGTTAACGTCTGACAGCAGAAATACCGCAGCAAGTGAAGGCGTGTCTGCCGGAGTCACAACGCTGTCACGGCGCGGCGCTAAACGATTCGGCGATGACAGCGCCGATTCTCGCCGCAGCGTCTTTCTGCATCGCCACCGCAGCCGTTCACGTCGCGAGCCTCATGATCGCGGCGCTGCGCTTGCGGAGGAACTCCCCCGGCGAGCCGCTGTCGAGCCAAAAATTCCCTCCCGTCAGCTTGGTGCGCCCGCTATGCGGAATAGACAATTATGCCGCCGACACGCTCCGTTCGACGTTCGTGCTCGATTATCCGCGTTGCGAAATCCTGTTCTGCGTCGCTTCCGCAAAGGATCCCGTCGTGCCCTTCATCGAAACGTTGATGGCGGAACAGGCGGCGGCCGGCGCGAGGCTGCTCGTCGGCGACGAGAGGGTGAGCAACAATCCGAAGCTCAACAATGTGCTCAAGGGCTGGCGCGCCGCGAGCCATGATTGGATCGTGCTCGCGGACAGCAATGTTTTGATGCCGCGTGATTACATCGAGCGTCTGTTTGCAAGCTGGCGGGCCGATACCGGCTTGGTCGCCTCACCGCCCATCGGTTCACACCCGGAGGGAGTCTGGGCGGAGCTCGAATGCGCATTCCTCAACACCTATCAGGCGCGCTGGCAATACATCGCCGACGCATTCGGCTTCGGCTTCGCCCAAGGCAAGACCATGCTGTGGCGGCGCGCCGACCTTGAACGCGCCGGCGGCATCGAAGCCCTTGCCAAGGAAGTCGCTGAGGACGCCGCGGCGACCAAAGTGGTACGCGGCGCCGGTCTGAAGGTGCGGCTGGTCGACCGGCCCTTCGTCCAGCCACTCGGTCATCGCGGCGCCGCCGAGGTGTGGAATCGACAGTTGCGCTGGGCGCGACTGCGCCGCGCCAGCTTTTTCGCCTATTTCCTGCCGGAAGCATTATCGGGCGGCGTGTTGCCGATGATCGCGCTTGCAATCGCCGCGCCCGCCTTCGGCCTGCCGGTGGCGCTCAGTGTCGTGTCGTTCGGCATCCTTTGGTATGGCGGCGAGACGTTGCTGGCTGCGGCCGCCGGCTGGCACCTTTCGGCGCGCTACCCGCTCTTTTGTATTGCGCGCGACCTCCTCTTGCCCGTCCTTTTTGTCAGCGCGCTACGCGGCGACGACTTCGTCTGGCGCGGCAACGAAATGCAGGTGGAGCGCCTGCGGCCGCGCGGCATGATGGCGCTGGTTCGGCCGCGGCTGAACGAACTTGCCCCGGTGGCGCGTAAGCGGTTGCGCTCACTGCGCGCCCGGATGTCGTGATTGTTGACCCTCAGCGGAGCGCCTGACGCTCATCAACGAACTCAAGAGCTTCAACCAATGGAACCCTTTCGCCAGGCAGGACCCGAAAATGGAGATCACCTATAGCGGGCCGCCGAGCGGCAAAGGCGCAAGCGATGCCTGGGACGGCGGTCACGCCAAGGGAAGCATCGAGATCACCGACGCCGTTCCCGTATCGAGCGTAACGATGTTGCTGCATATGCAGAAACCGCTGGAGGCGCACATACGATCGTGTTCTCATTGCAGGGCGTGGTCGTCAACATGGACAAGATGATTGGCGGCGAGTTCGATAAGGGCCTATCGGAGCTCAAGGCGATTGCCGAGCGGCTTTGAGCGGTGCGTCTACCCGCCGCGACCGGTGATTGAACAATGCGCTGCGAAATCCGAATAGCAGAGTCTCGATTCAGGCCGCATTTCCGATCGTAATGGTGCTGGAAAGTATCGCTTCCGTAGAGAGCGCCTGGCTACGTGGTGAATGTCTGTCGTTGCGGCCAGCATGATCGTAAAATTCGCGATGGGTCGCCGCACAGTTGGTCAGCACGGTGTCATGCGCGGCTTCTGCGACCAGCTCGCGCGGAAGCCAGGAATTGAGGACTTCGACATTTTCTTGAGTTCCGGCTTGAGCCATCTGCGCCTTCAGTTGGGCGACCTGCTCGGTCAGCGATTTGATCCTCGCCTCGGCGTGCGTCAGAGACGCATCGCGCGCCTTGAACATTTTTAGAAGCAGATCGAGTTTCTCGTTGGCTCCGTTGCGTGCGACGTTCGCATCCACAATGTTGTGCCCGGCGGACCTTCTCTCTTCGGTACGTGATAGCAAACTCTGCCGCACCTCCACGAGCAGCTTCTCGGCCTCGACCGCCCGCGAGGACACGGTGTCAAGACGAGCGTTGAGCGTATCGGTTTCGACCCGGTGCTTTTCGTTTGCTTCCTGGAGCGCGACGGCCAGCTTGTTGCGTTCGGCCTCCAACGTGACGAGAGCCGTCTCCATCCGTCCGGTGCGTTCGAGCAAATTCTGCCGAGCCTCAGCGAGCTGTTTCTCGGCGGCGACCGCGCGCGAGGCCATCGCTTCGAGACGGGCGTTCAAAGCGTGGGTTTCGCCCTTGCGCTTCTCGTTCGCTTCGTCGACCGCGGCGGCCAGTTGGTTGCGTTCGGCTTCCACCGTAATCAAAACCGTCCTCATCTGTTCGGTGCATGCGAGCAGCCGCTGCCGCATGTCGGCGAGCTGCTTCTCCGTGGCAATAACGTGCGAGGACATCGCTTCGAGACGAGCGTTCAGCGCGCGGGTTTCGGTCCGCAGCTTTTTGTTCGCTTCCTCCAGCGCGGCGGCCAACCTGTTGCGTTCGGCCTCCGTCGCAGTCAGCGCCGCTTTCATCTTTTTGAGCTGAGCGACGGTTTTTTCGACAGCTAAATCACTTTGCGTGAGACGGCAGGACAGGCGCTCATTCTCTTTGACCACCGAACCGAGCGATTTCTGGAGCAACAGGTCTTCGATATCGCGCAGCCCGGACCCCGAATTCGCCAAGCCGAGTTCAGTCTCGAGTTCTGCAAGCCGCCTGTTCACGGCCTCGGCCCGGTCGGCCTGGACGGACAGCGAGGCGTCGCTTTCCGCGAGGCGGCGCGTGAGGCGCGATTTCTCGTCGGCCATCAAATCGAGCGATACCTGGAGCGAGTGGTTTTCGTTTTCCCGGAGTAGAAGCCTCTGGCGCGCGGACGCGAGTTCGCCCTCCAGTATGGCGATCCGCTTGTCCGCAGCTGCCGCCGGCGCGGCAAGCTCCGCGCGGGTCGGCTCGAGTTCGTTCGCAGGCCCGGTTTTGCCCATTCCCGGCCGGTCGGATTCCGCGCCGAGAGTCCGGACCGGGGACGTCCCAAGCCTTGACGACGATCGCCGTCGGGCTTGTTTAGCCGCAGCCACAGCCGCCATTCCGAGCGCGGTGTGAGTGAGAGCGAGGCCCTCGGCCTGATGCTGCCAGCCGTCCCGCTGCGCCGCATTGCCGGTGAGTGCCACGTTTTGCGAGTCAGTGGGTCGCACGATGGACGTAGCCTGGCGAAGCAATGGTTAACAGACCGTTACTCCGGTACCGCGCCGTCCGCGATTGCCTCGATTGCCCGACGTTCGGCCGGAAAATCCGCCGCGATCCAGGCCGTCTCGGCGGCGCGTAGCGCGACGCCCAAAGCAGGTCCCGCAGCAACACCGCGCCTGATAAAGTCGGCGGCTTTGAGCGGAAACGCCGGCGCCGTCCAGTGCTGCGGCAGGCTCGCAAGCGCGTGCCAAGCGCCGTCGGCAACGCCCGCGTCGGAGCGCGTCCAGGCAAGGAACACGCGATCGGCAAACGCTTGTGGCCCGAGCTGATAAAGCAGCGCCCGCGCGGCACGCCCGTCGGATCGCGGCGCAATGCGCCACCAGCCTTCGAGCGTCGAGAGCCGTTCGGATTCGGCGTTGGACAGCCGCAGTCTTTGCGCGAGCCGCTCCGCGTCCTCCGCGACCCAAACGCCGATCGCGCCAAGGCGGCGGATCGCGTCGGGCGGCGCACCGAGCGCCGCTTCGACCTTGATCATGTTCTCGAAGCTTGCAAGGAACGCAACGCCGCCGAGGACCTGGCCGAGCAGTCCGCTCTCGGCCATCACCGCCAGCGTCGGCGTCGCGCGTGCAGCGACGAGGAGCTTCAGCATTTCCATCCGCACGCGCTCGCGGGAAAGCATGTCGAGACCGGCGCGCGCCCGGATGCACGCGTGCAGGCCCGGCCGGTCCGGCGGGCCATCGCCGAAATGCGCGTGAAAGCGGAAAAACCGCAGGATCCGCAAATAGTCTTCTTCGATCCGACGCTGCGGTTCGCCGATGAAGCGCACGCGGCGCGCGGCGAGGTCGCCGATACCGCCGACATAATCGTGCACCGTTCCGTCCGACGTGACGGAGAGCGCGTTGATCGTGAAATCGCGCCGCTCCGCGTCGGCCTTCCAGTCGCGCCCAAACACCACACGCGCTTTGCGGCCGAATGTTTCGACGTCCTCGCGCAATGTCGTGACCTCGACCGGCCGGTGATCGATGACAATTGTGATGGTGCCGTGCTCGATGCCGGTCGGTATCGCCTTGCCGCCCGCCGCCTCGACGCGGCGCGCGACCTCCTCCGGCACAGCCGTGGTGGCGACGTCGATTTCGCCGACCGGGAGCTGCAACAGCGCATTGCGTACCGCGCCGCCGACCACGCGCGCTTCTTCGCCGTCGCGATTGAGGAGCGCGAGCAGGCGCGCGACCTCGCCGTCTTTAAGCCAGGCGGCATCGCCAAGATGCAGCGTGCTGGTCACCGCGTCGTTTGCGGCACGAACTTGCCGCCCTCGATATGCGCCGGCACATAGGTCGAGCCCGGCGGCGAGCCGCCGAATTCCGCCAGCACGAGAAAGCTTCCCAGCATCAACAGCAGCGACAAGATGACGAGCCCGGCGATGCGGCGTAGCGTCCATGCGTTCGGATGGAGCACTTCGGCGCGCGTCGCCAGGAGAAACGCCGCATAGAGAACGAACGGGGTGAGAAACAACCCGATCTCGGTGAAAATTGGCCGAATCATCCGTACACCCGATCGTAGAGGTTTCGCACGATACCTGCGGTGATGCCCCAAATGTAGCGATCGCCGAACGGCATCGCATAATATTCCCGGTTGATGCCCTTCCAGTCGCGGCTTCTGAGCTGATGATTGGCCGGCGTCATCAGGAAGACGAGCGGCACTTCGAATGTCTCGGTGACCTCGCGCGGATTGAGCGTGAGCGCAAAATCCGGCTGGACGCGCGCGACCGTCGGCAAAATGCGGAAGCCGGAAAAGGTCAGATAGAGATCGAGATAGCCGAGCGGTTCGATCAAGCTCGGCGCGAGCCCGATCTCCTCCTTGGCCTCGCGCAAAGCCGCGGCAACCGGACTCTCGTCGGCGGGATCGATCTTGCCGCCGGGAAAGGCAACTTGCCCGGCATGGCTCGCGAGCTCCTGCGTGCGAATCGTCAGCAGCACCGTCGGTTCGCGGCGATCGACGACCGGGATCAAAACCGCCGCGGGCTTCGTGGCACTGACGCCGGCAACCTCCCACATTGAAGGATTGAGATCGAGATCGCCGCGCGCGCCTTGCGCCATCGGATCGGTAAGCGCCGGCGGCACTTCGAGCGTGAGCCGCGCCCGCGCGCGATCAAAAAAACTCTCTTTCGCCGTCCGCTGCAACGGCGCACGTTGTTCGTTCACGCAAAGTCCCTCACCTGATCGGCCGGCGCCATGGGAAAGAACACACCCATCGACGTCACCCCGAACATGGCCCTGCCCTCAAACTCGCGCTCCTCGCCGAGCTCGACAAGATTGAAGAACAGCGTGCGCGTCACTTTCGCCCACAGGTCGCGGCGGACATGAAGATAAGGTTTGAGGCCACCCGTCTCGGCTTCCGGCTCGAAGCGCAGCGCATGTGACGGCCCACACTGCACCCAGTCATCGACATTGGTGCGGAAGTTGAGCACACGACCGGCGCCGGAGTCTTCGACATTGAGTTCGACCGCCAGGAACGGCGCGTCATCTACCTGGATGCCGCACTTCTCCACCGGCGTCACGAGAAAGTATTTGTCGCCCTCGCGTTTGAGCACCGAGGCGAACAGCTTGACCAGCGCCGGCCGCCCGATCGGCGTCTTTAGGTAAAACCACGTACCGTCGGTGGCGATGCGCATGTCGAGATCGCCGCAAAAGGGCGGGTTCCACCGCTCAATTGGCGGCGGCCCTTTGCCTTTGGCGGCGCCACTTAGCGCGCCTGTGATCGCCTCCAAGCCGGATTGCCCTTCCTTCGCCATGGTTTGCCTTGAACGTGTACGCTTGGAACTTAAGTCCGGGGGCAGCATTGGTCGCGGGATCGTGATCGCCGAGCCGCGATTACGCCGCGCTGAAGGTAAGTTGTGGCCCCGGCGAATGAAAGAATCGGCGCAAAATCCGCTTCACGATGCTGGCGCGTATATTGCATCGCAAAATAGCGGTGCAAAGCCGTCTGCTTACGTTCGTGCAAATGCCCCGAATCTGATTCGCTGGCGTACTCGGCGCAAGACAAGGAGTTAAGCCATGCCCGTTGTCGGTGGAGATGGGCTCGAAAAGCTCGAAGACATGATCGTGCGCGCGGCCGAATCGAGCGCGGATCACGTACGCGCGGCGAAGGCCGCTATCGGGACGGTCATCTTCGGCCAGGATAAGGTCATCGATCAGGCGCTCGTCACCATCCTGTCCGGCGGTCACGCGCTTCTTCTCGGTGTGCCCGGCCTCGCCAAGACGAAACTCGTCGAGACTATGGGCATCGTGCTCGGGCTCGATGCGCGCCGCGTTCAATTCACGCCCGACCTGATGCCTTCCGACATTCTCGGCACCGAAGTGCTCGAGGAAAGCCAGACCGGCAAGCGCAGCTTCCGCTTCCTTTCCGGCCCGGTCTTCGCGCAGCTTCTGATGGCCGATGAGATCAACCGCGCCAGTCCGCGCACCCAATCGGCGCTGCTGCAAGCGATGCAGGAGCAGCATGTCACCGTTGCCGGCACGCGTCACGATCTGCCGCGCCCGTTCCACGTGCTCGCCACCCAGAACCCGCTCGAACAGGAAGGCACCTATCCGCTGCCGGAAGCTCAGCTCGACCGCTTCCTCATGGAAATCGATGTCGACTATCCAGATCGCGCCGCCGAGCGAAAGATTCTCTTCGAGACGACAGGCGCCGACGAAACGCGGGCCAAGCCGGCGATGAGCGCCGAGGATCTGATGACCGCGCAACGCCTGGTGCGCCGGTTGCCGGTCGGTGAATCCGTCGTCGAGGCCATCCTCGCGCTGGTTCGCTCGGCGCGGCCCGGGCCCGAAGGCGGCGAAGCCGCCAAGCTGATCGCCTGGGGACCTTCCCCGCGCGCCAGCCAATCACTCATGCTCGCCGTGCGCGCGCGTGCGCTGCTTGACCGGCGGCTCGCGCCCTCGATCGACGACGTGCTCGATCTCGCCGAGCCGGTGCTCAAGCACCGCATGGCGCTCACGTTTGCCGCGCGCGCGGAGGGCGAGAGCATCGAAGCGGTGATTGCGCGTCTGAAAACGCGGATCGGGTAATACGGATGGCGGCCGAGCCCAGGCGCACGTCCGATCACGATCGCCCGGCGGTGCAGCGTGCGGTCGGCGAAGGCCGGACGCTTGCGGCTGCAATGCCGCGATTGATCCTGGAAGCGCGGCGGGTGGCGGCAACGGTGATCCACGGCCTGCACGGCCGCCGCCGCGCCGGACCCGGGGAAAATTTTTGGCAATACCGCCGATTCGTCTCCGGCGAACCGGCGTCCCGCGTCGATTGGCGGCGCTCGGCGCGCGACGATCATCTCTACGTACGTGAACAGGAATGGGAAGCCGCGCACACGGTTTGGATCTGGCCCGATCGTTCGCCGTCCATGGTGTTTGCTTCACCGCTGGTGCGCGACACTAAGCTCTATCGCGCACTGGTCGTCGCGCTGGCGCTCGCCGAAGTCCTAGTCGAAGGCGGCGAGCGCGTGGGAATTCCTGGCCTCTTGCACCCGACCGGCAGCCGGAATGTCATCGAGCGGATGGCGCAGGCGATCGTGCACGATCGCGGCGAGCGCACCAGCCTGCCGCCGAACTTTTCGCCCTCCCCGCTCGCCGAGATCGTTCTCTTGTCCGATCTGTGGAGCGACATCGGTGACGTGCGGCGCACCATCACTCAGCTATCCGGCACCGGCGCGCGCGGCCACGTCGTGCAGATCGTCGATCCCGCCGAGGAAACATTTCCGTATTGGGGCCGCATCGAGTTCGTCGAGCCGGAAGGCGGCGGCCGCATTACCGCTGGTCGGGCGCAAAACTGGCGCGACGATTATACGGCGCGTGTTCGGCGCCATCGCGACGAAATCCGCAGTGAGACCGACCGGCTTTCCTGGAGCTTCATCATCCACCGCACCGACCGCCCCGCCAGCGAGCTTCTGCTCGCGCTGCACGCCCGAATCGGCGGCATGGCGGACGGCGTTACGCCGCCGCGCGCGGCAGCCGAGCGGAGGATGCCGGCATGATTGGCGGACTGCCGCTCGGCTTTGCCGAACCGCTGGTGCTGATCGGATTGCTGACGCTGCCGGTGCTGTGGTGGCTCTTGCGGCTGGTGCCGCCGCGCCCGCGGCGCATCGACTTCCCACCGACCCGGCTCCTTCTCGAAATCGCGCCCAAGGAGGAGACACCGGCGCGCACGCCGTGGTGGCTCACCCTCATGCGGCTCTTACTCGCTGGCCTCGTCGTCATCGCCGCCGCGGGTCCGCTTTGGAACCCGCCATTGGCGACGATGACCACGGGCGCGCCGATCGCGATCCTGATCGACGACGGCTGGTCCGCCGCAGCCGCTTGGGACGCACGCCTGCGCACCGCCGAGGATATCATCGCGCGCGCGGAGAATGATCACCGCGCGGTGGCACTCGTCCCGCTGTCCGAGGGCACACGCGATATTTCGTTCGCCACCGCCGGTTCGGCGCGTGTGCGGCTGCAATTGGCGAAGCCAAAGCCGCACACGGTCGACCGCAACGAGGCATTGCCGGCGATCTCGAGGTTCCTCGCGGCGACGCCAGAGGTCGAGCTGATCTGGCTCTCCGATGCCGTCGATCTAGGTCATGGGGCCGAATTTGTTCAGGGCCTTGCGCCCCTCCTCGATACACGGGCAATGACGATCGTCTCCGGCGGCGTAGCCGGTGCGCGTGCGCTTGCGGCCGCTGAAAATGCGGCGGGCGCGCTGAGCGTGAAGGTGCTGCGCGCCACCGCGAGCGGCGCCGAGACCGGCACCGCGCGTGCGCTCGATCTGAAAGGCCTGCCGCTCGGCGAGGCACCATTTGCTTTCAAGGCGGCGGATCGTGAGACCGAGGCGCAATTCGACCTACCGGTCGAAATCCGCAACGATATTGCCCGCATCGAGATCGCCAACGAACGCTCTGCCGGCGCGGTGCAGTTGCTGGACAGGCGCTGGCGCCGCCGCACCGTCGGCATCGTTTCGGGCGCCACCGCCGACACCTCGCAGCCGCTGTTATCGTCGAGCTACTATATCGGCCGGGCGCTCGGCCCGTTTGCCGACGTAAGATTGGCTCAAGGCGAGTCACCGGCCGAGGCGGTGACGCATTTCCTCGATCAGCACCTGCCGATGTTGATCCTCGCAGATGTCGGCAATGTCGCCGGCGACGCGCATGATCGGCTCGCGCACTGGATCGAGGATGGCGGCGTGCTGGTGCGTTTCGCCGGCCCACGGCTCGCAGCCTCCGACGATGATCTCGTTCCAGTCCGGCTCCGGCGCGGCGGGCGCATTCTTGGCGGCAGTCTGAGTTGGGACAAACCGCAGCCGCTCGCCGCCTTTTCCCGCGCGAGTCCGTTCAACGGCATGGCCGTGCCCAACGACGTGACCGTCAGCCGGCAGGTGCTCGCGGAGCCCGATGCCGCGCTCACGGAAAATACCTGGGCGACGCTTGCGGACGGCACGCCGCTCGTCACCGCCGCGCGGCGCGGCAAGGGCCTGATCATGCTGTTCCACGTCACCGGCGACACCCGCTGGTCGGATTTGCCGATTTCCGGCACGTTTGTGGAAATGCTCAAGCGCATCGTCGCGCTTGCCGGCACGACGGCCGTCACCGAGGCCGCCAATCAGAAGACCAAAAACGTGCATGAGGCGGTGGCGCCGACCCGCGTGCTTGATGGCTTCGGCAGTTTCGTTGCGCCGCCCTCGACCGCACGGCCGGTGCTGACGGATTATTCCATGAGCGCGACCGCCGACCATCCGCCGGGCTTCTACGGCCCGCCGGAGAATCTCCTCGCCGTGAATACGCTTTCCGCCGGCGATCGGTTGACGCCGCTCGATTTCTCTCCGCTCGTCCACGCCAGCCACGAAATTTACCGCAAGAGCGAGCCGCGCGATTTGCGCGGGCCGATCCTTCTCGCCGCGCTTGGTCTTTTCCTGCTCGACACGCTGATCGTTCTCTATCTCGGCGGCGGCATTGCCCGGCTCGCGCCGCGCTTTTCGCGAGGCGCCGCCGCCGCGCTCATCATTCTTTCGGCGCTGGCCGCGACGTTGCCGCACGCTAGCGCCGAAGAATTGGCAGTGAGCGACGTGCCGCGCTCGGCGCTGGAAACCAAACTCGCCTACGTCGTCACCGGCGACCGCGACGTCGATTCGGTCAGCAAGTCCGGCCTTGGCGGGCTCACGCTTTTTCTCGCGCAACGCACTGCGCTGGAGGCGGGAGAGCCCATCGGCCTCGACATCGCCCGCGACGAGCTCGCGTTCTATCCATTGATTTATTGGCCGATCGTACCCGGCGCCGCGCGGCCCTCCGAGGAAACGCTCAAACGCATCGATTCCTACATGAAGCAGGGCGGCACCGTCCTGTTCGATACCCGTGACGCGGTCGTGGCGCCTCCCGGCGCGGGCGGCGAGACGCGCAGCCCGGGCATGCTTGAATTGCGCAAAATTCTCTCCTCGCTCGACATCCCCGAGCTCGAGCCGGTGTCGCGCGATCATGTCCTGACCAAGACTTTTTATCTGTTGCGCGATTTTCCCGGCCGCTTCAATTCCGGCCAGCTCTGGGTCGAAGCCCTGCCGGCAGTCAATGACGAAGAGGAATCCTCACGCCGGCCAGCTCGCGGCGGCGATGGCGTGTCCTCGATCATCATCACCTCGAATGACCTGGCCGGCGCCTGGGCGATTCAGTCCGATGGTCAACCCGCGCTGCCGATGGTCGAAGGCGAGCCGCGCCAGCGCGAGCTCGCGTTCCGCGCCGGCGTCAACATCGTGATGTACACGCTCACCGGCAACTACAAGGCCGACCAGGTGCACGTGCCGGCACTGCTTGAGCGATTGGGGCAGTAGTTTGGGCAGCAGGAGAACGAATTGAATCTCGGCGTCGCCTTCGCCCCGCTCGTGAGCATCCAGATTCTCTGGGCCGCGCTGGCGGCGGTGGTCATCCTGTCAGCGTTGCTCTTCGTATCGCGCAGCCGCGGCGCCGCGATCCGGACGCTGGGGCTTGCGCTCATCGTGCTCGCGCTCGCCAACCCTTCGCTCACGCGCGAGGATCGCGACCCGCTCAGCTCGGTCGCCGTCGTGGTTGTCGATAAAAGTCCCAGCCAGAACTTCGGCGACCGCACGCGGCAGACCGAAGAGGCGCGCGCCGCCATCGTCGGGCGGTTGAGCCACATTCCCGGGCTCGATGTGCGCGTGGTCGAGGCCGGGCAGTCGGACGGCGAGACCGACGGCACGCGATTGTTCACCGCGCTCGGAGCGACGCTCGCCGATGTGCCCTCCGATCGCATCGCGGGCGCCATCATGATCACCGACGGCCGCGTACACGATGTACCAGCGGAAGCCGGAACGCTCGGCTTCGCTGCGCCCGTTCATGCGCTCATTACGGGTAATAAGAACGAGCGCGATCGCCGCGTCGCGCTCATAGCCGCCCCGCGCTTCGGCATCGTCGGCCAATCACAGACCATCACCTATCAAGTCGAGGATCAAGGCGCCAAAGAGCGAAGCGCTACGGTGACGGTGCGTCGCGACGGCGACGTCGTGGAAACGCGGACCGTGCCTGTTGGCGCGCCGCAGCGCGTCAACATCCCCATCCCGCACGGCGGGCCGAACATCGTCGAAATCGAAGCCTCGCCGCTGGCCGGAGAGCTTACGCCAGTCAACAACCGCGCCGTCGTTACCATCGACGGCGTGCGCGACAAGCTGCGCGTGCTTCTGGTCTCCGGCGAGCCGAATGCCGGCGAGCGGACGTGGCGCAACTTGCTCAAGTCGGACGCCTCGGTCGATCTGGTGCATTTCACCATTTTGCGCCCGCCAGAGAAGCAAGACGGCACGCCGATCAACGAATTGTCGCTGATCGCTTTTCCCACGCGCGAGCTGTTTCAACAGAAGATCGGCGAATTTCAGCTCATCATTTTTGACCGTTACGCCCGCCAGGGCGTGCTGCCCATGATCTATTTCGACAACATCACCCGCTATGTGCGCGAAGGCGGCGCCGTGCTGGTTGCCGCCGGCCCCGATTACGCGAGCCAGACCAGTATTTGGCGCACGCCACTCGATGCCATCCTGCCCGCGGAGCCGAGCGGCAGCGTCACCGAACGCAGCTTCCACGCCCGCCTCACCGAGCTTGGCAAGCGCCATCCGGTGACGCGCGACCTCGACGGTTCCGCCAGCGATCCACCGCACTGGAGCCAGTGGTTCCGCCTCGTCGATACCAGGAACTCAGCCGGCACGGCGGTCATGCACGGCCCGGACAACAAGCCGCTCCTCGTCCTGTCGCGCGAAGGCGAAGGCCGCGTGGCGCTGCTTTTGTCCGATCAACTCTGGCTGTGGGCGCGTGGCTTCCAGGGCGGCGGTCCCCATCTCGATCTGCTGCGCCGGCTCTCGCATTGGCTGATGAAAGAGCCGGAGCTTGAAGAGGAGGCGCTGCGGCTGATCGTCAGCGGGCATCAGCTCCTGGTCCGGCGGCAGACCATGGCCGAGGACGTTTCCGAGGTGACCTTGACCTCACCCTCGGGTACGACACGGACGCTCAAGCTAACGCCGACCGAACCGGGCGTCTGGGAAAGCAGCGTGACCGCGAACGAGCTTGGCCTGTGGCGCGCGACCGACGGCAAGCTCAATGCGCTCGTCAATATCGGTCCGGCCAATCCGCGCGAGTTCGCGGAAGTGACGTCGACGACCGAGGTGCTGGCTCCGATCGCTACCGCCACCGGCGGAGATTCGCGCCGTCTCGATGAGGGAAGCGGCGTCAGCGTGCCGCGCATTCTCGCCGTGCACTCCGGCGACACCTACAAAGGGGACGATTGGATCGGCCTGAAAATGCGCGACGCCAGCGTTGTGCGCGGCATCGGCGTGTTGCCGGTCTTCGCCGGTATTTTAGGTCTCTTGCTGCTCCTCGGCAGTCTCGCCGGCACCTGGGCGCGCGAAGGGCGATAAACAAGCAAATTTACCCTTCCCATTCCGCCCGGATCGGTCCCGATACGCCGTCAAAGGCGCCGTCGGCCAATTCGGCGACGAGTAGCCGTGCCGGATCGACCGGACCGGGCATCGTGACGCGGCCTAGTGGAACGCGTTTGAAGCCGCACTTGCCGTAATACGACTCGTCGCCGACCAGGATCACCAGCCGGTGGCCCTTGGCGCGAGCCTCTTCGAGCGCGCGGCCGATCAAGGCTTGACCGACGCCGCGTTCGCGAAACGGCGGCTCCACGGTGAGCGGACCGAGCAGCAACGCCTTAGCCTCGCCAATACGCACCAGCGAAAGCCGGACCGAGCCGACCAGCAGCGTGCCGATACGCGCGGTAAACGACAGGTCGAGGCTGTGCACCACCTGCTCGCGCAAACGGTAAGCAGTCTTGGCGTAGCGACCCGGACCGAACGTACGCTCGTGCAGACGCCCGATCGCCGCGGCGTCGCCTTGCGTCTCGGGCAAGATGGTCAGCGATATATCGGTCATGGCGCCGCCGCCTAGCATCTGCGCCGGTCCGGGTCCAGCCGGAGTTGCTCCGGTGTCTCCCGAGCTTCCGTTAGACGGACCTGTCGCCCTCCACGGGAATGATTACATGGAAGGTTCTGGTTGGCGCGTGGAAATCAGTGGAGATGAAGATGGGCTTGCTCATCGATGGCGCCTGGCACGGGGACGATCCCGGCAAAGAGTTTGGTTCGCGCACCAAAGACGGCCATTTTGTCCGAAAAGTCACGGCATTCCACAATTTCGTCACTGCCGACGGCAGTCCCGGACCGACAGGCAAGGGAGGCTTTGCCGCCGAACGAGGCCGTTATCATCTCTACGTCTCGCTGGCGTGTCCGTGGGCCCATCGCACGCTTATCTTCCGCAAGCTGAAGAAGCTTGAGGACGTGATCTCGGTGTCCGTCACCGTGGCGCTCCTCGGCAAGAAGGGCTGGGAGTTCGGCACCGAGCCGGGAGCGACACTCGACACCATCAACGGCAAGCCGACGGTCGCCGACGTATATGTTCTGGGCGATCCGCATTATACCGGCCGCGCCAGCGTGCCCGTTCTCTGGGACAAGCAACAGCGCATCGTCGTCAACAATGAATCGTCAGAGATCATTCGCATGTTGAATTCGGCGTTCGACGCGTTCACGGACGTCCACACCGACTACTACCCGGCCGAATTGCGCGCCGAGATCGACCGGGTCAACGACATCGTTTATCCGAACGTCAACAACGGCGTCTATCGCGCGGGTTTCGCCACCACGCAGGCGGCCTATGAGGAAGCCGCGCGCGAGCTGTTCGCGACCCTCGATCAGCTTGAAGAGCGTCTGTCGCGGCAGCGTTATCTGGTCGGGCGGCAGATCACGGAGGCGGACGTGCGATTATTCACCACACTCGTTCGCTTTGACGCGGTGTATTACAGCCACTTCAAATGCAATCTGCGGCGCATCGTCGACTATCCAAATCTCGGGAACTATCTGCGCGATCTTTATCAGGTGCCGGGCGTGGCCGAAACCGTCAGCCTTGATCACATCAAGCGGCACTATTACGGCAGCCACCGCAACGTCAATCCGACCGGCATCGTCCCAATCGGACCGCTGCTCGATTTCAAGCAGCCGCACGACCGTGGCCGCTTCGGCTAAACGCAACGCGCCGCGTGTCACAGTGAGCGCGGCGCACTCGTAGACCGGGAGAGAATTTACCAGCCGTAGTAAGCGGGGCCGCAGTTGTTGTAGCCGTAATAGTACGGATCGCCGCCGCAATAGCCGTAGGCATACGGGTCGCCGCCATAGCCGTAGAGACCGCCCAAGCCCAACCCGAGGCCTAAAGCACCCAAGGCGTATCCTGGTCCGCGCCAGCCATACCCTCGGCCATAACCTCGCCCGCCGTACCCGCCGCCAAAATGACCGCCGGCGACATGGCCACCGCCAAAATGGGCTCCGCCGTGTCCAGCGGCCATAGCGCTGGTGGTCATCGTCGCCGTGCCGAGCGCTACGGCCGCAGCGAGCGCAAGAATCTTCTTTCGCATCGAAGTCTCTCCATTTGCCGCCCTGAGCGGCCCATGCAACCTCAACGCCCACGCGTGACAATGGTTGCTAGGGAGTCCGGCGGTTGCTAGGGAGTCCGGCGCTATGACCAATTGACGCGGCTTAAATTAAATCGCTGCAATGTTAGCGGTTACCCTCACCAGAATTCGCCAGCGCTCCGGCCGCCGAGCACCTCGGCAATCCGCTCGCGCGTCGAAGGCGTCGTATCGACGGGGAGTGAACCGGGCGAGAAAAAGCCGTGGGCCACGATTTCGCTGTTTGGCTGCGGCGGCGCCGTTTGCTGGAAGGATCGCACGATGTAAAGCGCGACGTGGTCGCGCCGCGACGCGCGGCGATTGAAATACATCGCAAAGAAATGCGGCGCATCGCCGAGTTCGATATTGCCCTCCTCACGCAACTCGCGCGCCAGCGCCTTGAGAAGCGTTTCGCCGGCCTCGACTCCGCCGCCGGGCAAATGCCAGCCGGCGACGTAGCTGTGCTTGACGAGGAAGACGCGGCCGACACCGTCAATGACCAATGCGCGCACGCCCAGCGTGAGTCCGCGCGCAAAGCGCCAATAGACGTGCAAGAAGCGCCGAATGGCCGGCTCGAACGGGCGGCGAAGGGACTCAAGCTGCATACGCGTCATCTCCCCTTCACCGAAATATGCGCCGGTTGCTGACCGCCCGCCGCATTGGAACCCCTCACCCCACTCGCCTCAAGAGCTTGAGCGAGCGAGAGCTCGAAGATTTGCGAACACACGCACCCCTAGCGTCCATCTTTAGAAGTATTCTAATATGTGCTTCATCATTAAATTGAGGTGACGCTCGTGAAACGCTTTGCCGATTTGACCGAGCAAGAAGTTCTGGCGCTCGCCATCTCCAACGAAGACGAGGACAATCGCATCTACCGCTCCTTCGCGGACGGGCTGCGCGGCTCGTACCCGGACACGGCGGCGATGTACGACAAAATGGCCGAGGAAGAGATCGGCCACCGCGACATGCTGCTCGATCTCCATCGCCAGAAATTCGGCGAATTTCTTCCGCTGATCCGGCGGCAGGATGTGAAAGGCTTCATCACACGCCATCCGATTTGGCTCAACCGGCCGCTCGGCCTCGACGCGGTGCGCAAGTTTGCCGAGCAAATGGAATACGAGACGGCGCGGTTCTACCGCCGGGCGGCGGAAGCGGCACATGACAACGCGGTCCGTGACTTGCTGAATCGCCTGGCGGCGGCGGAGGACAAGCACGAAAAACTCGCTCAAGAGCTCGGCGCCGAAATCGCGCCGAACGCGCGCGCCGCCGAGGACGAGACCGCGCGGCGCGTGTTCGTGCTGCAATACGTGCAACCCGGACTCGCCGGACTCATGGACGGCTCCGTCTCTACGCTCGCCCCGCTGTTTGCCGCGGCGTTCGCCACGCACAACACCTGGGCGACATTTCTGATTGGGCTGGCCGCCGCGGTCGGCGCCGGCATTTCCATGGGATTTGCCGAGGCCTTATCCGATGACGGCTCGCTTACCGGGCGCGGCGCGCCGGTCGTGCGCGGCGCGGTGTGCGGCGCCATGACCGCGGTCGGCGGACTCGGCCACGCGCTCCCCTATCTCATTCCGCACTTCTATGTCGCGACCGCACTCGCATTCGCTGTTGTGGCGGTTGAGCTTGCCGTGATCTCCTGGATCCGCACCCGCTATATGGATACGCCGTTCCTGCAAGCCGCCTTCCAGGTCATGGTCGGCGGCGCGCTGGTGTTCGCCGCTGGCATCCTCATCGGCAGTTCGTAATTCGCCGCGCGAAGCGCCGCCGGAAAGCATTGTGACAAGGATGATTCGCGTATCATCATGACGCAATGTTCGTGCTCGCCCATCTTTCCGACCTGCATCTCGCGCTGAGACCGCGACTGACCGAGCTTGCCGGCAAGCGCGGGCTCGGTTTCATCAATTGGCACCGCGGGCGCAAATATATCCATCGCGCCGAGGTGCTCGAAGCGATCACGCGCGACCTGAAAACGATCGCGCCCGACCACGTCGCGGTGACCGGCGACCTCGTCAATCTGTCGCTGCCGGTGGAATATGCGCGGGCGCGGGCGTGGCTCGACAAGCTCGGGCCGCCAGCAGACGTCACCGTGATCCCCGGCAACCATGACGCCTACGTACCGCAGGCGCGGGGCGGGCCGGCGCAGTATTGGGGCGACTACATGCGTGGCGATGACGGCGCGCCGAGCGGCACGTTTCCGTTCGTGCGTCGGCGCGGCCCTGTCGCATTGATCGCACTCTCCTCGGCGGTGCCGACCGGACCGTTCATGGCGACCGGCGAACTCGGCGAACAACAGCGTGCCGGCCTCGCCGCGGCGCTTGAACAAAACCGCGAACTGTTCCGGGTCGTGCTGATTCACCACCCGCCGGTGAGCCCGCCCAACCGCTATTTGCGGCGGCTGATCGACGCCGCGGAGTTTCGCGGCGTGCTGGCCGAATACGGCGCCGAGCTCGTCCTCCACGGCCACGATCACCGCCGCTCGATCGTATGGCTCGACGGCCCGGGTAAGACGATCCCCGCCGTCGGGGTACCCTCGGCGTCGGCGCGCATGCCGCACGGCCACGAAGACGCAGCCGGCTACAACCTTTTCCGCATCGACGACGCCGGAAATGCGTGGCGCTGCGAGATGATCGCGCGGCAACGCAGCACTGACGGCAGCGTCAGCGAGGTCGACCGCCGCGCGCTATTCTAAGACCGGCTCGCCAGCAACAAGGCGGCGACCAAGAGCGTGACCATCCCCAACAAAAAGCCGAGCGCGAGTGCGCCCCATCCGCGCCGGCGCCATCGCCGGCGAGCATGTGCAGCCTCCGGCCGGCCGATGCGCGTGACGAATTCAGGGTCCTCGTCCAACGCCCGCTCGCGCTCGACGAGGCGGCGCGCCACGTAGTCGGTGACAGCCTTCACGATGTCCGCGATCTCATGCGACTCCGCGAGCACGCGCCGGCCGACACGGGTGTCGTGCAGGAAGCGGTAGACGCGCTTGTCGCGCCCCATGGCGACATGGGCGACGGCATCGATCCATAGCCGAGGCGTGTCGCCGCGGCTTATGCCGCGATCGAATAGATCGGCCTCCGGCGGAATATGGACAAACAACGGATCGAGCGCCTCGTTGAGAAGTTCGAGACGAGCGACCTCCGCGTCGCGCAGATCGACGACCACGCTGGTGCGCTCAGCCGCCTCGATGCGCGCCTGATGCATCGCCTCTTTCAGCGGCGAGGGCGCCTCGTTCTCGCTCGCCGGCGCGGCGGATTTGCCTTTTCGACCCCACATGGCTTTTACGTCCCTGAGACAAAGATACACCACCGGCTGGGCCTGCTGGAAGCGCCACCAGTGCCGGCGGACGCTCAAAGCGCGCGAATCAAGGTGGATTCGCAGCAAAACGATACTCCAAAGAAGCGAGCGCCCCCCTCACCCGCGCGGCACGATGCCGTAAGGCCGCGCCCAGGCAAGCCCGTCCTCGGTGCGCCCGCGCGGCCGGTACTCGCAGCCGATGAAGCCGGCAAAGCCGAGCCGATCGAGCACCGCGAAGATTTCCGGATAATTGACTTCGCCCTCGTCCGGTTCGTTGCGCGTTGGAACGGCGGCGATTTGCACGTGACGAACCAGCGGCAGATGCGCTTCGAAGCGGCGGATGAGGTCGCCTGAGACGATCTGCACGTGATAAAAATCGAACTGGATACGCAGGTTCGCGCTGCCGACCTTGCCAATGATGTCGGCGGCGTGCTCGACGCGATTGAGGAAATAGCCCGGACGGTCGCGCGGATTGATCGGCTCGATCAGGAGCATGATGCCGGCCCGCGCCGCGTCCTCGGCAGCGCGCGAAAGATTCCTGAGGAAGACCGCCTCCGCCGCCGGCCGCTGTTCCAGCGCGACGCAGCCTGCGAGACAATGGATCGCGCTGCCGCCGATCGCGACGACATAATCCAGCGCGAGCTTGAACGCGTCTTCCCACTCGCGCTCGCGACCGGGCAGGGCAGCGAGGCCGGATTCGCCATGGCGGCCGAACGGCGTGTTGACGCCGAGCTGCGTCAAACCATACCGCGCCAGCTCGGCCTTCACGGTGGATGGCGCGACATCATACGGAAACAATAGCTCAACCGCGCTAAAGCCCGCCGCGGCCGCCGCACCGAAGCGCTCGATCAACGGGCGCTCGGTGAAAAGAAAAGCGAGATTGGCGGCGAAGCGAGGCATGCTGCATTCTCTCTAGGCGTCGTCTGACACTATCCTGCCCGGCAAAGCGGGGGAGGAAAAACAAGAGCGTTCTCGCGGCGCGTTTGTGCGCGAGCTTTGCAACGTTTTCCAAAAATTTGTTCGCATCCCCGCGAAAAAGCCGAGGGGAGCGGAGCGCCGAAAGGCGCGTAGTCTCGGAGCCGTGCTTGCGAGGCACGGCAGCGCACCTTGAGATCGGTGCGCTCGCCTTCCGGCGCTCCACTTGCGGCTCTCGCCACGGCTGTCACCCCGTGGCTCAGCTCCAGGCCATGCTTCCTGGGACGCGGTCGAGGCGGGCGTTACCCGCCCTTTCCTGTCCCAGTCCAGGGAAAGCACCTCCGGCACCGGCCGTAGTACCGGCGAGAATGATGCCCAAAGCCGCCCGGGAGCGGATTGCTGGTCCGCGCGCAGGCGCCGCGCCTCGCCCCGCAGTCAGGATCGCATCCGGAATGCGCCCCTCTGGTGAGCCAGGCTGAAAAAGCGGTACTGGTCCTGGACCACTACCAAAAAAGCAGGTAACATAATCAGTGACGAATGTCAAGAAATGTCTCTCTTTTAGAGACATCCTGCCCAATCTTGGCGTTGGGGAAAAGCCCACTATATTGCCCACTACAGAGTGGGGCATTTTGTGGTTGACCCGCTGCGCGCGGATTGGTTCGCTAAGTTTCGGAACCGTGCGGAATAAGTTTCGGAACCGTGCGGAAAAAGAACACGGAACACACACGCACGGGTCGAGGAAAACTTAGGAAGCGGCGTACCATGAACGCCCAGCAACTACTGCAAGAAATCTCCGACTATTGCCGGCAGACCGGGCTTGCCGAATCCACCTTCGGACGCCGGGCCGTCAACGACGGCAAGCTTGCCGCGCGGCTGCGCAATGGCGGCCGCATCACCACCGACACCCTCGATCGCATTCATGGTTTCATGACTGCTCACCCACCACAGGGGCCACGTCCAATCGTGATTGAAAGATCCCGCGAAACACGGCCTACGGCCGCTCCGCCGTTACAGCCGCTCGCCGCACAGCCGCCTGCTGCGCAAGCCGCCGCCGCACACGGAACGGCGGAGGATCCACAGCGCAATTTCCGGTTTTTCGACAATCGGCAGAAGTATCTGCTCTTCGTCAACACCTGCAGCGAGAAGTGGGAGGTGGCGCATCGCGTCTCCGAAGAACTCGCGCATATCCATCCACGGCCGCCGGCGGTGCGCATCTTCGACGCCGGCGTCGGCGACGGCTCGGTGCTGACGCGCGTCATGCGCGCGGCGCACGACCGCTTCCCGCACATGCCGTTTTACGTCGTCGGCAAAGAGATCAGCCTCGAAGACGTGCGACTCACGCTGCAGAAAATGTCGGACCGCTTTTTCGAGCATCCGGGGACCGTTCTGGTGCTCACCAATCTCGCCTACGCGGATGCACCATGGCTGGCGGTCAAATCGCTGAACGCTGCGTCGAGCATGGTCTGGCACGAGCTGCCCCTCTCGGGCAATTCCGCTCACCGCTTCGAACAGCAGATCATCGATCTCGAGCCGTTCCTTGCGCAGAACTGGAAAGCCGGCGTCAGCGCGCGCACCGGCAATCCGATTTACGAGCGGCCGGTGGTGCTCGTGATCTACCGCGAAGACCACCGCTTCCTGCTCGACCCGATCATCCCCAAACCCGGCGGCACGGTCGCCAATTACGATCTCGTCATCGCCTCGCAACCCTACCGCGCGCGCGCATCACTGGAGTTCAAAGCGACACGCGTGGTCGCGCCGCTGGCGCGCTCGCTCGGCCCCGGCGGCCGGCTCATCGCCATTCATTCGCACGGCCACGATCCCGGCATGGAGATCATCCAAAAAGTCTGGCCGGACGACCATCCGTTCGTCCACGACCGCCATCAGATCCTAAAAGCGGTCAAGCATGAACTCGGATCGGCCAGCCGCGATCTCAATTTCAATGCCTATGCCGACAACCGTTCGCTGTTCCGCTACGAGATGCACACGCTGCCCTCGGAAATCTCGGAATCGATCGGCACCTCGACATTATTCGCGGCGTGGAACGCGGCGATCTACGTGGCGCAGGTGGAGGACGACCGGCTCGGCGACGTGGTGGCCGACGGCCGCTATATCGACGCCACCCGCGCGGTGCTGCGCGAACGCGGCGGATTGTGGTTCTTCGACGAGTCCTACGTGATTTCGCGCCGGCGCGCTTGACGCTCCGCGTGGGGAGGAGGAATACGTGACCGCCCTCCCAGTTCCAAATCAGACGCCGCTGGGCCCCGTCGAACGCATCGCCGCGTTCATGGCCGGATTTTCCATCGAAGCGACGCGGCCGTCGGCGGCCGACATCGCGGCGCTTGCGGTACTTGAGCCGGGCACGCGGGTTTATCTCAGCGCCATTCCCAACCGGCCGGCGGACGAATCCGTGGCCACGGCTGTTCAGGTGCGCGCGGCCGGCCTCAAGCCGGTGCCGCACGTGGCGGTGCGCAATTTCGCCAGCGAGGGCGCGCTCGACGATTTCCTGGCGCAACTCAATGGCGAGGCCGGCGTCGACAGCGTTTTGGTCATCGCCGGCGACCGCAGCGAGTGCGGGCCTTTCCGTCGTGCGCTTGACGCCATCGACAGCGGCGTGCTGCGCCGGCGCGGTATCCGCACCATCGGCATCGCCGGATATCCAGAGGGCCATCCACGCATCGGCGAGGAAGAGCTCAACCGCGCGCTGAGGGAAAAGATCGCCGCCGCTGAAGCGACCGGCCTCGCCGTCGAGATCGTCACCCAGTTTTGCTTCGATGCGCGCACGGTTCTCGACTTCATCGCGCGGCTGCGCGCCTTTGGATTCGATCATCGCCTGCGCATCGGGCTCGTCGGGCCGACGAGCCTCACGTCGCTGATGCGCTATGCCAGCCGCTGCGGCGTACGGGCGTCCGCGCAGGGACTGGCCCGGCGCGCCGGCCTGATGCGGCAGGTGTTCGCCATGGCGACCCCCGACGATCTGGTGCGGGCGCTGGCCGACGCCGCGCCCAAGGGTGTGGTTCCGCATTTCTTCTCATTCGGCGGCATCCCGGCGACCGGCCGGTGGGCCCGCGCCGTCGCTGACGGGCATGTCACGCTCGATGCCGGCGATGGCTTCCGGGTCGAGCCGCCGCAAAGTGCGGTTTAGCGGCCTCGCGAAGACCGGCGGCATGCTTTATGTGTGACCAGCCATGACCCAAAACACCCAAAGCATCGACGTTTTCTCGCCTTACAAGCTCGGTCCGCTGCAATTGCCGAACCGGCTGGTGATGGCGCCGATGACGCGCAATCGCGCAACGCCCGGCGGCGTGCCGAGCCCGCTCGCTTCGACTTATTATGTGCAGCGGGCAAGCGCCGGCCTCATCGTCACCGAAGGCTCGCAGATCACCCAGCAAGGCCAGGGCTATCCGGGGACGCCAGGCGTCCACAGTCCGGCGCAAATCGCCGGATGGAAGCTCGTCACCGACGCGGTCCACTCTGCCGGCGGCCGCATCTTTCTCCAGCTCTGGCACGTGGGCCGCATCTCGCATCCTGCGTTGCAACCGGATGGCGCGGCCCCGGTTGCCCCATCCGCATTGCAACCGGCAGGACAGACGATGACGGCACAGGGCATGCAGCCCTTCGTGATGCCGCGCGCGCTGGAGACCAACGAGGTCGCGGCGGTCGTCGAGGATTTCCGCCGCGGCGCCGCCAACGCCAAGCGCGCGGGTTTCGACGGCGTCGAATTGCACGGCGCCAACGGCTATCTCGTCGACCAGTTTTTGCGCGACAAGACCAACCGGCGCACCGACCGCTACGGCGGCAGCGCGCTCAACCGCGCGCGGTTTTTGCTGGAGGTAACGGAAGCGCTGGTGGGAGAATGGGGCGGCGAACGGGTCGGCGTGCGGCTCGCGCCGACGAATCCCTTCAACGACATCGCCGACAGCAATCCGGCGGCGACATTCTCGGTCGCGGTCGGCGAGCTCAAACGCTTCGAGCTCGGCTACCTGCACATCGTTGAGCCGCTGCCGGCCGATCCGGTCGCCGCGGGCGAGCGACCGGACATCAAGTTCTTCCGCCGGATTTGGCCCGGGACGCTCATGGGCAACAAGGGCTACGACCTTGCGCGCGCCAATGCCGCGCTTCGCGACGGCACCGTCGATCTTGTCTCCTTCGCCGCGCTTTTTCTCGCCAACCCGGACTTGCCCGAGCGTTTCCGCCGCGGCGCCGCGCTCAATCCGCCCGACCGCCCCACCTTCTATGCGGGCGGCGCGAAGGGCTACACGGATTATCCGGCGCTGGCGGGCCGAGGCAGCCTCTAATCTCGCCGTTCCGGGGCGCCACCAAGTGGCGAGCCCGGAATCGATTTCCGCCTGGGCTGGGGTTATGGATTCAGGGCTCCGGCCTTCAGTCTGCCACGGAATAACTAGCTTTTTCAATCACTTACATGGATAATGAATTGTTGTGACGCCGGTCACTTCGGCGGGGAATGGCCGGCGGTAGTGTTGGTTAACGATTGGAGACCAAGTCAAAACAGGGAGCACTCCAATGATCGCCGTCCTCACCGCCATCAAATATCTAAGTCAAATCACCGACCAATTGTTCGAGACGCAAATGCAGCGCGCGGCAATCCGCATCAGCGCACGTTCGCGGCTCTTTAACCACCAGGCAATCTGAGAATTCACGCAGCCAGTTGTTTCCCCAAGTCCCCAAGATCCTTGGCCGCGAAGTCGACGCTCACGCTGGGCGCCGCCTCCCCGCGGCCTTTCCTTTTTCGTCCGGCCGCGCGATGTGGGCCGTGCGCAAACCCGCGGCGGCTGCGGCGCCAAGATCGCTGGAGTGCGCGGCGACCATCATGCACTCACCCGGATCAAGGTCGAAAGCTTCAGCCGCGGCGAGATAGACCCGCGCCTTCGGCTTGTAGTCCCCGGCGATTTCTGCGCCCAGAATCGCGTCCCACGGAAAATCGTTGCGGCGTGCCAGATCGACCATCAGCGAAATGTTGCCGTTCGACAGCGGCGCCAGCAGATAACGGGGCTTGAGACCGGCAAGGCCGCGCGTCACATCGGGCCAGGCGTCCAGCCGGTGCCACGCCATGTTGAGATGGCGGCGCTCATCCTCGCCGAGCGTATCGAGATGAAAGCGCGGCAGGATGCGATCGAGATTGCGCCGATGCAGCACGTCGAGCTTGCAGAACGGGATGCGGCCGGCGCGCACCTCCTCCATGGCCCCCTGATATTCGCCGCGCCAGGCGTCGGCGAACGCGGCCCAATCAAGCACGTGACCGCGCGGTTCGAGCAACGCTTTGGCCTCGCGCGCGATTGACGAGCGCCAATCCACGAGCGTGCCGAAGACATCGAAGAACAGGGCTTTCACCGCAGGCGGCATCCGATACACTTAACGCAAGGCGCGCTACAACACCAAAGCCGAAGCCGCCGAAAACATTTGGGAGCAGCATGTCCGAACAGGGGCGATGGGAGACCCGATTTCGTCCTCCCGATTATCTGTTCGGCAAGGAGCCGAGCGCGTTCCTCAAGGCGCAGGCGCATCGCTTGCGCGCCGGCCAGACCGCGCTTTCGGTGGCGGACGGCGAGGGCCGCAACGGCGTGTGGCTCGCCGAGCGGGGCCTCGATGTGCTCGCCATCGATTTTTCGCCAACGGCGCTCGCCAAGGCGCGCGCCCTCGCGCAAGAACGCGGCGTGTCGCTGCGCACCGAAGTCGCCGACGTCACCACGTGGCGCTGGGCGAAAGCCGCCTTCGATGTGATCGTGGCGATCTTCATCGCCGTCGACGTCGCCGACCGGCCGGCTTTTTTCGCCAACCTCAAAGCCGCGCTCAAGCCCGGCGGTTTCCTCCTCATGCAGAGCTATCGCCCCGAACAACTGAATTATCGTACCGGCGGGCCGCCCGACGCCGAGCGCATGTGCACGCGCGAAATGCTGCAAGCGTCCTTCGGCGATTTATCGGAGCTCGATATTCGCGAGCACGACAGCGTTCTCAACGAAGGCACCGCGCATGTCGGCATGTCCGCGCTCATCGATCTTGTCGGCAAAAAATAGTTCTTCGAACAAGACCAGCCGGCCGGCTGACCTGCGGGAGCAAATCCAATGATCATCGACGCCTGGGCTCAACATCCGACGGCGAAACAATTCCAGGATCCGATATTCGATTCACTGCGCCGATGGACCAAGAGCGGTGGCATGTTCTCGGCGGAAACGCAGGTGCCGGTTTCCTCCACCATCGCCGCCATGGATCAAGGCGGCATTCAAACGAGCTTGATCTGCGCCTGGTACGCCCCGCGCAATGTGATGATTTCCAATGACGAGGTTGCCGAGTTTGTCGCGCAAGCACCGGGCCGCTTGGTAGGCGTTGGCTCGGTCGATATCTCCAAGCCGATGCACGCGGTCCGAGAAATCAGGCGTTGCATCGAACAGTTGGGGTTCAAGGCCATTCGGGTTCTGCCCTGGCTATGGGAAGCGCCGCCGACGGATCGCCGGTTCTATCCCGTCTATGTGGCTTGCTGCGAAATGGGCGTGCCGTTTTGCACGCAGATCGGTCACACCGGGCCGCTCATGCCATCGGAGGTCGGACGCCCAATCTATCTCGATCAGGTTGCGATCGATTTTCCGGAGTTGGTGATCGTCGGCGGGCATATCGGCTATCCCTGGACCGATGAGGCCATCGCCGTCGCGACCAAACATGAGAATTTTTATATCGATACGTCGGCATACACGGTGAAACGCTATCCGGCCGCGCTGATCGAATATATGCGCAGGCATGGCCGCGCAAAGGTTCTATTCGGCAGCAACTACCCGATGATCGCGCCGGCGCGCGCGCTCGACGGCGTCGATGCGCTGGGCCTCGACGATGAGGCGAAGACGATGTTCCTTGCCGAAAATGCCCGGAGAGTCTTCAAGCTGGCGCGTTAGGCCGCTAACCAGATATGCGGGCGATCGGTCCCGCCATTACCCAAGAGGAGTCGATGCCCAAAAAGCCGTCGCCGCGTTTACAAACGAAACAACGGTCCCGATCGTCGTCCCCTCGCCTGCCCACGCTCGCCATGGAAAGCCTGACACCCGCGCAGCGGGCGATTGTCGAGGCGATCAATTCCGGTCCGCGCGGCCGGTTCAGCAATGAAGGCCCGTTCGCAGTGTTTCTGCATGCGCCTACTTACGGCATGCTGGCGCAGCAGCTCGGCGGCCATATGCGCTTCGGCACCAGCGTGCCGCCGCGGCTTTCGGAGTTCGCGATCCTGTGCACCGGACAATTCTGGAAGGCGCAGTACGAATGGCACGCGCATGCGCGGATCGCCGCCAAGCAGGGCGTGAAGGAAGCGACGATCCGCGATCTGAAGGCCGGCCGCGCGCCGAAAGCGGCGCCGCGCGACGAGATGGCGATCTACGCTTTCGTCAAGGAGCTTTATGCGACGCGGCGCGTGAGCAACGCCACGTATGCCCGTGTACATAAATTGCTCGGCGATGCCGGCATCGTCGAGCTTGTCGGCATCCTCGGCTATTACGTCCTGATATCGATGACGCTCAACGTCTTTCGCGTGCCGCTGCCCAAAGGCGTGCCGCTGCCGTTTCGCGAACCAGGAGGCAAATAAGCTTCACGCGACGCGGCCGGCGGATTTCGGACCCGTCAGTGCTTGTCCATTTGCATCATGCCGCCCTTGCCGCCTTCCATCATGATGCCGCCGCCGGCGGGAACGCCCGGCGCGGCGGCGCCGATAGCGGCGATCGGGAATTCGACCTTGACCGTGCCGGCCTTCTCGAATTGAAGCGTCGCCTCGACCATTTTGCTCTGTTCGAGAGGGTGCTTGAGGCCGACGAACATCACGTGCAGGCTTGATGGTTTGAGCGCGACGGTTTCGCCCGGCTTGATCTCGAGGCCGCCCTCGACGGGCCGCATTTTCATCACGCCGCCTTCCATGCTCATCGTGTGGACCTGACATTGCGCACTGGCGTCGCTTGACGCGCACGTGACCCGATCCGGCGCGGTGCCATTATTGGTAATGGTCATGTAGCCCGCCCCGTTCGAAGCGCCCTTCGGCGTCGCCCGCGCCCATGGCTGGGCGATGTGGATCGAGCCGACGTCGTAATCGGCAGCCTGACCGCCGGCCGCCATGAGTTGCACCCCCGCCAATGCGAAGACGGCGGCGAGGCCGCGGCGGAGGTTTTTATACGCGCATTCGGTCATGGATTGCTCCCGGTCGGGTGCCTGCATGCGCCCTTTGCGCAGATTTTAGGACAGATCGCGACCGCTTGTAATGTGGCAAGAAGGACGTAGATGCGCGATCCGGCAAGGCGGCGTTGAACTTGGCGACATCCTTCGCTATACGGGCACCTCGACCGGAGGGGCCCGCAGCGATCGGGCTTGTTCGGCGCCGTCCTTGTCGGCCGGCGCCATTCATGCCGCCAGGGAATGAGCACGCCCGATGTCCGCCACGTTCGATAAAGTTGCTGATATTATTGCGGAAACCTGCGATATTCCGCGTGAGAATATCAAGCTGGAAAGCCACGCCATCAACGACCTCGAGATCGACAGTCTCGACTTCCTCGACATCGCTTTTGCCATCGACAAGACGTTCGGCATCAAGCTTCCGCTCGAGCAGTGGACCCAAGAGGTCAACGACGGCAAGGCCACGACGGATCAATACTTCGTGCTGAAGAATTTGAGCGGGCAGATCGATAAGCTGATCGCGGCGAAAGGCGCCTGAGGGCGCCATCATCTATGCGTCTCGAATATTTCCAGATGATCGACCGCATCGTCGCGCTCGACGTTGAGGCGCGCTCGGTTCGATCCGCCTGCTCCGTGCCGCAACAGAGCACGATTTTCGAAGGCCACTTTCCGAGCTACCCGCTGATGCCGGGCGTGCTGCTGATCGAATGCATGGCACAGACCACCGGCTGGCTGGTGTCGGCGCTCAACGGCTTCACCGCCATGCCGTTTCTGATTGGGGTCAAGGACGCGAAATTCCGCGCTCCCGTGTTTCCCGGCGACGAACTCGAATTCGAAGGTAAAGTCGTGCATGAAGGCTCGGGCTTCACCGTCGGCGAGTGCAAGGGGCGGCGGCAGGGCAAGTCGGTCTGCGAAGCTCAAGTCACCTATCGCCTGATGTCCTTTCCAAGCCCCGACTTTCGAAAGTCATTGATCGAATGGGCGGAGCGGATCGACCTTCCAGTCAAGGAGCTCGTCAAGTGACGGAACGCCGCGAGGTGTGGATCACCGGCGTCGGCCTGCTCACGTGCCTTGGTGAAGGGCTCGAGGCGAACTGGAACCATCTCGAACGGGGCGATCCGCCGCCATACGACGACAAAACCTTTGCGCCCTATATCGTGCATCCGTTTGGCCCGATCAATTTCGACAAACAAATTCCGAAGAAGAGCGATCAGCGGCAGATGGAGCTTTGGCAGCGTACCGGCGTCTACGCCGCGGGGCTGGCGCTCGCCGACGCCGGCATTGCCGGCAAGCCCAATCTCCTCGACGGCACCGACATGATCGTCGCCGCCGGCGGCGGCGAGCGCGACATTCCCGCCGACAGCGCGATCCTCACCGGCTTGCGCAAAACCGCCGAACCCGGCGCGTTTCTCAATGAAAGGCTGATGAGCGATCTGCGTCCGACCTTGTTCCTGGCGCAACTCCCCAACCTCCTCGCCGGCAATATTTCGATCGTGCACGGCGTGGTCGGATCGTCGCGCACATTCCTGGGCGAGGAATCCGCCGGCGTCGACGCGGTGCGGATCGCGCAGGCGCGCATCGCCGCCGGACAGAGCGAATTGACGCTGGTCGGCGGCGCCTACAACGCCATGCGCTGGGATCTCCTCCTCATCTTCGAACAAGCCGGCAATCTGTTGAAAGAGACCTTCGCGCCGGTTTGGGATCGCGGCCCGCGCGGCGGCATGGCGCTCGGCAATATGGGCGCATTCCTCGTCCTCGAAAGCCGCGATCATGCGCAGTCACGCGGCGCACGTCCCCGCGCGCGGATTTCGCCGGTTTGCACCGACCGCAACCGGCGTCAGCCGGGCGACATCGAAGCCACGCTTCGCCAGCAATGGGACACGATTGCCAGGAAGGTCGACCGCGCCCATGCGGCGGTGATCTCCGGCGCCACCGGCATCGAACCGGCCACCTCCGCCGAGCGCACCGCGCTCAAGGAGATTGGCCTTCCCGTCCGCAATACCGGGACGTATATCGGTCATGGCGTCGACGCCCAGTTCATGG
>JBEKSB010000011.1:0-39891 GCA_049517455.1 Xanthobacteraceae bacterium | reverse complement strand
TCGCCAAGGAGATTTTTTACACCGCGCGCCAATTCGACGCGCAGGAAGCCTATGCCATGGGTCTCGTCAATCGCGTAGTGCCGGCGGCCGAACTCGAAAGCTATGTGAAGAGCATCACCGACATGATCTGCGCCAATGCTCCGCTCACGATCAAGGCGGTCAAGTACACGGTCGGCGAAATCCTCAAGGACGAATCGAAGCGCGACGTCGCGGGCGTCGACAAGATGGTGGAAGCGTGCTTTGCGAGCCGCGACTATACCGAAGGCCGCACCGCCTTCATGGAGAAACGCAAGCCGTTATTTACCGGCACGTGACGATTGTTCAGCCTGAGGTGGCAGCAGTTGGTCGAACAGGCGCGGTCCGGGACAAGAGCGATGAAAGGACAGTGATCATCGTCGCCTTGGACGCCGTCGAGGCGTCCTTGGCGCGCCAGCCGACGAACCCGTCGGGCCGGACTATGACGGCGCCGGAAGACGACACGCCGTAGGCGTCTGCGAAGCGGCTCGCGGGATCGCTTACTTCGCCTTCCCGATCCAGCCGATAAGCATCCACAGCGAGCCCGAGATCGGCGGCCGCTGCCTCGCGTGCGGCGTCGCACCACGCGCCGCCGTCCGGCGCAGCGAGGACGGTGAAATTCCTGCCAAAGAGGTCGAGCGTCGAGATGCGCTCTCCCGTACGCTCAAGAACGACGTGCGGCGCGCGCGTGCCGGGCATGGCCTTGGAGCGGCGCGGATCTTCATACAACGATGTGCCGGTGCCGGCCTCGGCAAGGATCGCGGGCGAATGGTATCGGTAGCCGATCTCCATGCTGAGGTCGTCGACGATCGGCTGCATCCCTTCCTTGCCGCGTTCGGGAACGACGCGAAGAACGTAGCGCGTGTAAGCCTGTTGCACGGCGAGTTCGCCGATCGGCTGCCGCTCAATGTCATAGGTCGCTAGCAAATCGGGTCCGGCCAGACCCTTGAGTACCAAGGCCAGTTTCCAGGCGAGGTTGTGTGCATCCTGAACGCCGGTGTTGCCGCCAAAGCCGCCCATGGGCGGCATCACGTGGGCGGCGTCGCCGACCAGAAAGACGCGGCCGTCGCGGAACCGCTCGGCGACTTCGGCGACCGCGCGCCACGACGCGATATCCTCGACCGTGACTTTGACGTCCGGCATGCCGGTCGCGGAGCGAACGAAATCGACGCAGCGCTCCTTGATGATGCCATTCCCGATTTTGAATGCGCTGGGCCGGGAAACGTCGCCGAGAGTCATGACGGCGAGGAAGCCCGAATCTCCCGTCCGCACCAACCGGAAAAACCCGCGCAGGTCCTGATTGAACACGTAAATCACACCGAGATTGCGGCCGCGTAGCGCGCTTCCGCAATCGGCGTGGAAGTAGATGGTGACGCAGTCGGCCAGATGACCGGGGCCGCGCGTAGCGATGCCAAGCCGCTCGCGCACCGGACTGCGGTTGCCGTCGGCGGCGATCATATACTTGGCGCGAACCGTTTCGGTCTCGCCGGTAACGACGTTCCTGATGAAACCGGTGACGCCGTCCGCGTCTTGCTCGAACGAGACCAACTCGGTCGCGTAGCGCATCGCCGCCCCCAGCTCTTCGGCGCGGGTCCGAATGAGCGGCTCGAGGCTTTGCTGGGTCATGAACAGGCGCGTCGATGGGCTGATCGCGGCGACGCCTTCGTTGAGATTGGCGATGTATGTGGCGATCTCCTTGCCCGCCAGCGACTCCACCGCGTTGATGCCGCCATCGGGATCGAACTGTTCCTCTGACGTCGCCTTGACCCGAGACTCAAGCCGACGGAGCGCAGCACCTCCAGTGTGCGCAGGTGAAAATGCCCGGCGCGCGGGTGAATAGCGGTGCCGTGATGGCGCTCGACCGACAGGCTCGGCACCCCATGCCAAGCGAGGAACGTCGCCGTAGAAAGCCCGACCAGGCTGCCGCCGACGATAAGCACATCAGTCTCGATCATGGCGTTTCCCGGTACCCCCCAACCGATCCGACGCGCATACTCGCGCATAACCGGCGAACCCCTCAAGGAGGGTCAAAACGCGCGTTCCGCGATGGTGCGCAGCCTTGGTATGGATGCGGATCGCATGATGACGTAGGCCGCGTGAGGTGGGCCGCCGGGCGTCGCGCTAGCCGCGCTCTTGTTTCGTGCACGCGCGGCCGCTAAATACTGCGCGCGACGCTCAATCATATATTTCGGCCTACGGAGAGGTGGCTGAGCGGTTGAAAGCACCGCACTCGAAATGCGGCATACGGGTAACCGTATCGGGGGTTCGAATCCCTCCCTCTCCGCCATCGTTCGCCCGGCACCGGCAATCGACATGGAAGCGCCGGAATAATTCAGAGGACAGCGGGGATCGTTACCGTGACACGATTGCGCTCCCCGTCCAGCCGCTCCATGATAGCAAGCTGAAACTCCGGTGATCGAATGTCTGTGACTCCCATTGATTACTTCGATGCCAGCTTTCCCGGCGCCACCCAAGTCGTCCGCGTAGCGAGCCTCCACGAGGCCAAGGTGTTTGCGCGCAGGTGGGTGATCAGAGACAAGGAGCCTGCCTTGAAGGCGCTCCTCCGGGAGATCGAAAAGGCCAACAGCTCGGCGACCGCGGATATCGCGATCCGGCAATTGAAGCGAGCGGTAGAGTCCCGCGGACTATTGGTTACGGCAAGTCCTGCGCTTAACGGCGCTTCGCTGGCTCGATAGCATCGTCGCAGCGTTTCCCCCCCGTCGTTACGAATAAAAAAACCGCCCCTGTAGGGGCGGTTTCGATTTCGTTCGCTCCCTGGGGAGCAGTCGCTCGTGACGTTAGGCCGCCTGGATATTGCCGACCGCGATCTTGCCGGTGCGACGATCTTCCTGCGTATCGAAGGAGACCTTCTGGCCTTCGACCAGTCCCCGCATTCCGGCGCGCTCGAGCGCGGTGGCGTGGACGAACACGTCCTTGCCGCCATCATCCGGTTGAATGAAGCCGAAGCCTTTTTGGTCGTTGTAGAACTTCACGGTGCCCGTATTCATAGAGATATCCTTTCGCTGATGCACGTGAACCCAAGACCCGCGAACGCGCGTCTTGAGGTTCGGTTCGTCGATGTTTGGAGGGTCTGAACGTGCGCCTGGCATTCAGCGAAGGCGATACGGCCCGATTGTCCGGCCAAAAGTCGATACATGGAAAGTAAGCGATAAGTGTGGCCTTTGCAAGATCGGCCTTGCGAATCAGAGAGTGCGGGCGTGCGCTTGCGCGCGATCCGAGGCGCCGACGCCCAGCCGTGATCGCAATTCGCGAAACGAAATAAGCCGGCGCGCCGCTTCATCCCACAGCACGAGGGGCACGCAAGCGAGGCTTTGACCCAGCGTAAGCCGGCCGACCTTCGCGAGATCGGGGTGCTGGCGAAGCGCGAGCGGCAACCGGTAGAACGGGATTCGGCTGCAAAGGTGGTGGATATGATGCACGCCGATATTGGCGGTGAACCAGCGCAGCACAGGCGGTAAATCATAGTGTGAGCTGCCGTATAGCGCCGCCGTGGGGAAGCTCCAATCCCGGTTTTCGGACCAGACGGTGTGCTCGAACTGGTGCTGGACGTAGAACAGCCACACCCCGATCGCTCCGCCGAGCACGGTAATCGGCAGGTGCACAAGCAGGAACGACCAAATACCGATCCACCAGATTATGGTGGCAACGACAATCGCGATCGCGCCGTTGGTTGCCATCGTGCTGACCCAGGGTCCCCAGCCTTCCCGCGTCAGGCCAAATGGTAGCCGGTGGCGCAGGATGAACAGGTAGGTCGGACCGACGCCGAACATGATGATCGGATGGCGGTACAGGCGATAGCCGAGCCGACGCCAGCGGGGCAGCGCCAGATATTCGTTGACCGTAAGCGTGTCGATATCGCCGATGCCGCGTTGATCGAGATTGCCCGACGTCGCGTGATGGATGCCGTGCGCCCGCCGCCAGAAATCGTAAGGCGTCAGTGTGATCACGCCGATCACGCGGCCGACCCAGTCGTTCAATAATCGCTGGCGAAAGAACGAGCCGTGGCCGCAATCGTGCTGGATCATGAATAAGCGCACAAGAAAGCCCGCGGCGGGAATCGCCAGCAACAAATAAAGTCCGTATCCGATGCGGAGCGACAACAACATCGAAACCCAAAGGAGAACGAATGGAACGACCGTAATCAGAATCTCGACGACGCTGCGTCCATGGTTTGGTTCGCGGTAGCGCGCCAGGCTCTGCGTCAAGGCGCGGACGTCGGTCGCGGCGGCGATCGCGCCCGCGTTCGGTCTGTCGTTCAAAATTCTCTCCATGGCTGACTGCGGACGCAACAACCGCCATCATCGGCGTCGTGCACCGTCAGCGGATATCTTCCGGCAGCAAGGCGTCTTTTTTGTGCTGTGCGCCAGGCAGAGCAACCGGCGGGAGCGAGCGCCTCTTTCAGCCACCGAACGGAATCGCTGAGCCGCCAATGTACGGCACCGTACATTGCGGAGCCTTGCGCGTCCACAACGCCGAAAGCGACAAATGGATACAATACTGCCCAGTTCTCACGATTTCGACGATAATAGCGCAGACTTGCTCTGGTAACGGTGCATTTTGGACTTATATTCAGTCACAGCCTGAATGATGTTCATCCAGACGTTGTCTAGTGCTTTTCAAGAGGGCCCGACTGATGGCCGAGTTTAATTACGACGCTGCGGCCGAGCTGTTTTCGACCCGAAGGCGCCTGCCCAGGCGCCAGCCGTTCGGATACAAGCGATTTAGCCGCGCCGCACAGGCCCTTCGTTTCGCCATGGAAGACTTGCCGGAAGGCGCGCTTGTTGGCGCGTTTCTCGAGGTCGATGAGAAGAGATACGGCAGCGACGATATCCGCCGTTTGTACGAAAGCGCCGAATATCCGTTGGCTCGCCATTGTACCGAATCATGACGGACGAGACGATCGACCTCGATCGGCGTCGCGGGATGGCCGCCCAGAAGGCCACGGGTCTTCGGCGGCTCCTGGCGAACGTGGAAGCCAATGAAAAGGAATTGCGACTACGGCAGGATGAGCTGGAGACGCACCTGATCGCGGCACCGGCGGCGAATTGGCATGACGCCTCCGAAAAAGCGCGCTACCTTCTCAATCTCTTTGCGGCGACGCTGACTGCGCAAGACCCGCGTAGAAAGAAACTGATTGCCGCCGTTCTTGCCGACTTCAAGCGGCTTTCAGGTGAAAGCTAGAATATGCCACTCCCGGCAGAAGCGAGGACAAAATGGCAAAAGGCCAGATGAGAAGCAATCGCGAGAAGAAGAAACCGAAGGCAGACAAGAACAAGAAGAAAGACGCTCCTGCGGTCTCGCCGTTCACGCCGGTACGGATGACGGGGAAAGACGCTAGCGGCAAGAAATTCTCGTAGCTGTCCTGTGCGGCTCGGACCGGCGCGAACGACGCCGCGGCGCCGCGCCCTCGGAAAGCATTATTGGCGGCTGATTGCTTGTCGCGCCGCGCCAATGCGCTCGACGCGACATCAAAAATCCGCGACCGCGAGTTCATAAGACCCTCGTCGCTCCCGCTTATACGCCTTGATGGCCGCCGCGTAGATCGCGGGCCGATTGGTATCAAAGGCGAGGAGTAAGCTCGCTTCACTACGCGCCATGTTCGGCTGCAGCCGCTTGAGCGCTTCTTCGGTTACAAAGAACGACCACTCCATTGCGCTGTCATGACCCCAGAACCGCACGGCGTGTCGGGTCGAATCAAAAACTCGGCTTTGGTTTGGGAAATTGAGCATCAGCCGTCAGCGTTGGAAATCCAGCATTTTCGCAGGCCTTCAGTATCGCGCACCCACCAATAATCGCCCTCCGGATTGTGCCCGGATACATTGAACGTTTTCAGATGCTTTTTAACCGCAGCCAAGGCTTCCTCGCGCGTGGAGTATCGCTGGCCGACCTCCATCGCCGGAGAAGAAGCTGCGTTTTTAAGCTCAAGAATCTTGAACATTGTCGGTCTCGCCACTCTTAGAGATCGAATTTCACTTTCGCCGAGAGTATGAGGTCGCTCTCCCCAACGACGCGTTCGTGGGTTTCGCTCCTGCTCTTGATCCGATACTGCGGATTTTCCCCGTCCGTCGGCCGCAGGCTGACGATTTCATAGTGGCCTCTTGCCGCGGATCGAAACGTCGATTGGATGAGATCGACAGTTTGCCCGACCTTGAACTTGTGGGTGCGGTCTGTCATTGCGGGTACTCCTTCACCTGCATCGCGCGTACGATTGTAGCCGAATATGGGCTGGACCCAGATCCGGGCTTTAGTCCTTTTTGCTCATGCGCCATAGCTGAAAGCCTCGGTCTTTGATGGCCGCTTCAATGGTGCCGCGGGACAGATTGTGGGGCGGATCCCGATCGGGAGCGACGGCGCCGATCGCACGCCAGGGCTTGAACTGTTTCGGCAGCTGACTGCCGGTCAAATCCGCACCGAACGCGCGCAGATCAGGTTGTGCTTCAGACTTGAAGATGAAAAATCGCATCGTACTGCCTCTATTCGTTCCCGCATCGGAAACTATTCCCAACCATCCGGCTTCACCGCCGGCGGAACTGGTTGTTACGTTGCGCCGGACGGCTGCCCGATGCGGCGCGTTCGTCCTTGTGGCGAAAAATCAGCCGCCCCTTGTCGAGATCATAGGGCGATATTTCGATCGTCACCCGATCCCCGGCCAGCGTTTTGATCCGATTCTTTTTCATCCGCCCGGCAGTGTAGGCAACGACCATGTGGCCGGCATCGAGCTGAACACGATAGCGGGCGTCAGGCAGTATTTCGGTGACGAGGCCTTCGAATTGCAGGAGTTCTTCCTTCGCCATGTCGTGATCCCTCAATGATTCGTCGAGCGCGATGCACGTGGAGCGTGATCGCGCCGCGATTGAGCGGAACGACGAAGAAACGCGACGGAGTCGATCGCGCCCGACGATTCTCCGGCAGCTTCGTGCTGCGCTTGCGAGTGTGCCGCGTCGCCGCGGTGGTGTTCGTGCTGGCCATGCGAGCGCGATGCACCGCCACGGCGTTGTTCATGCTGGCCATGCGAGCGCGATGCACCACTGCGGTGTTGCTTGTTCTGCCCCTGCGAGCGCGATGCGTCGCCGCCATGACGCTGCCGCCCGTTCCCTGAGGAACGATTGGCGGGACGCGCGGCATGGTTCCGGGATTCCGGCGGCTCCGCCTGATTCGGATTGGCGCGGCGGTCGGTCAGCGGAATGGATTTGCGGATCAGCTTTTCGATATCACGCAGGAACGCCACCTCTTCGGCATCGCACAGGGAGATCGCGATCCCGTCGGCTCCCGCGCGCGCCGTGCGGCCAATGCGGTGCACGTAAGTCTCCGGGATATTCGGCAGATCGAAATTCACTACGTGGCTGATGCCGTCGACATCGATGCCGCGTGCCGCGATGTCCGTGGCGACAAGAGTTTTGACATCGCCTTTGCGAAATGCGGCGAGCACGCGCTCGCGCTGGCCTTGCGACTTGTTGCCGTGGATCGCTTCGGCCGCGATGCCAGCCTTGATCAGGCCGCGCACGACCTTATCGGCGCCGTGCTTGGTTCGAGTGAAGATCAGTGCACGGTCGATCGCCTCGCGCTTCAACACATCGACCAGGACAGCGGCTTTCGCTGCGCGATCGACACGGATGACGCGCTGCTCGACGCGATCGACCGTCGAAGCGGCCGGCGTCACGGCGACCCTGGCCGGGTCATGCAACATCTGCGCGGCGAGCTCGGTGATGGCGTGCGGCATGGTTGCGGAGAACATCAGCGTCTGTCGCTTCGCCGGAAGCTTCGCGACGATTTTGCGGATGTCGTGGATGAAGCCCATGTCGAGCATCCGGTCGGCTTCGTCGAGGACGAGGAATTCGACGTCGCCGAGGCGAACCGCATTGCTCTTGACGAGATCGAGCAAACGTCCCGGCGTCGCGACGAGGACGTCCACGCCGTTGAGCAGCGCGCGCATCTGCCCGCCGATCGGCACGCCGCCGATCACCAGCGCGGCACGGATGCGCAGATGGCGGCCGTAAGCGCGGAAGCTGTCGAGGATTTGACCGGAAAGCTCGCGCGTCGGGCTGAGCACCAAGATGCGGCAGCTTTTGCGTTCCGGCGACCGCGGGTTCGCGGCGAGGTGATGCAGGATCGGGAGCGCGAACGCGGCGGTTTTGCCGGTTCCGGTTTGGGCGATGCCGATCACGTCGCGATGCGACATGACGATTGGGATCGTTTGCTGTTGGATCGGGGTTGGGGTGTCGTACTTTTCTTCTGCGATTGCACGCGTAATCGCTTCGTTAAGGCCGAAGCCGTCAAAGGAGGTCAATGATAGAGCTTTCTGTTGTGCGCGTCAGCAGGGCCGCCGCGCAATGCGCCGCGGCCCGTGTTGCGGGTGAAGTAAGACACCCCGCGCGATCTAGGTGTCGATGGAGTGAAAGAGCGAGCCAGAAACCGTTTGACGGGAATCCGTACACGCGGCTCGCTGGAGCCGATCAGGCTATGCGACTCATATGGCACATATCAGCCGACCGAGCTATGTGATTGATATGGGACATTGATGTGTTCGTTTCAAGGCCCTCAGTCCTGCCATTCCACGAGGTGGTGAAGACATGGTCGGCCATCCGGGCCCTCAAGCGACGCGTATCACATGAGCCACAGCGATTATCGGCCGTTCGTCCCCGCACCGGGGCACAGCAATATTGCAGGTCCGACCCCCCGAGCGCACGCCGAAGCGCGCTTGCAAAATCCGCGCGCGCAAGGGTTGTTCGGGGCGTGGGCAAAATTGGCGGCGGCGCCGTTTACGGGGATGACTACGGATGGGCATGTCCCGCCGGGACTGTTTTCGCTTCAGCCGGAGGACGCTCCGACGCCGGCGATGGTTGAAGCGGTCAAGCTTTTGCTCCGAGTAATATTGCCTGCGCAACGCAACGCCATGTGCTTTCCGGTCGACTCCGAACTCTGGCGGCATTGGCAGAATACCGAACTCTATGTTGAGCATCATGGGCTTCGGCTCGATGAGGTAGGACCGCCGGTCCAAGAGGCGGTCCTGGCGGTCTTGCGCACGAGCCTGAGCGGCAAGGGCTACGACATCACGCGTGGCGTGATGCGTCTGAACCGCTTTCTCGGCGATCTCGTCGGGGGGCCGCAGGTGCTTGGCGAATGGGCCTACATCTTTTGCCTTTTCGGAATCCCCTCGGAATCGGAGCCGTGGGGATGGCAGCTCTTCGGACACCATCTCAGCCTCAACTGTTTCGTCATCGGCCGGCAAATGGTGCTCACGCCGTGTTTCCTCGGCGCCGAACCCAACTATGCCGATACCGGGCCATTTGCCGGCACCCGGCTGTTCGAGGATGAGGAACGTGGCGGTTTGGCGTTGATGCGCTCGTTGTCGCCGAAACAACAGAATCGAGCCATCGTGGCGCATTCGATGGTCGGCGGCGACCTACCGCCGGGCCGCCGGCATTTCGCCGACAATCTGCATCTCGGCGGCGCTTTTCAGGACAACCGGATCGTGCCTTACGAGGGGCTGCGCGCGTCCGAGCTATCGGCGCTGCAACGGCGCGATCTGCTCGATCTTGCTGCAGCGTATGTCGCGCCGCTACCGCCTGGCCCAATGGCGGCGCGGCTAGCTGACATTGAGCGGCATCTCGCCGATACGCATTTCTGCTGGATCGGCGGGTCCGACGACGCGAGCCCCTTCTACTATCGGATTCAAAGCCCGGTGATCTTCATCGAATTCGACCATCACGCCGGTGTGTTTTTGACCAATGCCGAGCCGGCGAAATTCCATATCCACACCATCGTGCGAACGCCGAACGGCAACGACTATGGCATCGATCTGCTGCGGCTGCACTATCAGCACGCCGCGCATCATCAGCGATAAAAAGGGGACTTAAACCGCGCCTCAGGCGCGGTCACGTTGCGGAAGTAACCGACACCACGCGAAACGTATGCATCTCGCCGGCCTCGTCGCGGATCGACACATATTCGCCGGCCCGAAAGGCGTGCGCGCCGAACCGATAGCCGGATTCGTCGTCGTATTCAGCCTTGCCGTTGTAATCGAACGCCCACTGCGCATGCTCAGGACCGCCGCGTTTGTGCAGGAGGTGGCCAATCTCTTCCTCGTCGCCCCGGAACCGACGCACGCGGCAATTGTCACGATGCGTGCGCCACAGCGAGGGATCGATGTGGGCATTGGCATCGAGCGGGGCTACGAGCTCATAGCCGTGGTTTGCCGAGCCGGTTGGAAACTCTTTCGAGCGCGCGAGTTCAAGGCGGATGCGCTTGAACGCGTGGGGCAATTGGGTCATGGCCGGTTTGTTCATCGGATTGGCGACATTTGGGGGCGATTCTGCATGATCTTGCGAAGGTGGCCGTCAGTGTGTGGTTTTCAATTCTTTGCTTGAAGCCGTCTTCGCCTGGAACGTCGTCGTCGATCCGTATTTCTTATCTGCCGCCTCGGCACCTTGTCGGACCGGCCGCTGCAAATTCCTGGTCTGGTATTCTCCCCACGCCAATACCGCTCCGAAGACAATGAACATGAGGACAATCCCGGAAATAATAAGCGCGTCGATGATCGGCATAACTCCCTCCTCGTGACGTCATCATGACGTCGCCAGATCCGGTCAGCTTTGACATGGATCAAAGGGGGCGCGTCTCGCGGCACGCGGGCTTGATCGAGATCAAGGCCGCTCTGGGTGGCATGCAATTTATAAAGCATCTTTCCGTAAGAGACCTTGCTGATCCTTCCGGAAGGGAGATGTATCGAGTGCCCATATCACGCCAAAATCCGGTGCGTCTCCTGAGACAGGCCAACCAATGTCGACCTATCGTCTGGATAAGTTGTTCGCGCCGCGGTCTGTCGCTGTCGTCGGCGCGTCTCCCCGCAAGACATCCTCGGGCCGTGCAATACTCGAAAACCTTCGCCTTGCGGGTTTCTCGGGCGCGACTCATCTAGTCAATCCCCGCTACGACGAGATCGAGGGAATTCGCGCGGTCAAATCCTACGACGATCTGCCAGAAGTGCCCGACGTCGTTGCAATCGCGGTGCCGCCCGCGGCCGTTCCGGCCGCCGTTGCCACGGCGGCGCGCAGCGGCACGGCGGCCGCCATCATCATCACGGCCGGACTCGGGCACGGGCCTGGTTCGCTTGCGGAGCTCTGCGAGAAAAATGCCCGCGCGTCGGGAATGCGCCTCGTGGGCCCCAATTGCCTCGGCGTGCTGGTGCCGCCTGCAAAACTCAATGCGAGCTTTGCCGCCTCGTCGCCGCCTGCGGGCGATCTAGCGCTGATTTCGCAATCCGGCGCCATTGCGACGGGTTTGGTGGAATGGGCCGCGGTCCGCGGCGTCGGATTTTCCGCAATCGTCTCGATCGGCGACAGCATCGACGTCGATTTTGCCGATCTTCTCGACTATTTCGCCATGGATCGCGGCACGCGGGCGATCCTGCTGTACATCGAATCGATCCGTGACGCGCGCAAGTTCATGTCGGCGGCGCGGGCCGCGGCACGCGCCAAGCCGGTGCTCGTCATCAAATCCGGGCGTCACGCGCAGGGTGCGAAAGCGGCCTTGACGCACACCGGAGCGCTGGCCGGTTCGGACGCGGTCTATGACGCGGCTTTCCGCCGCGCGGGCCTGCTGCGGGTCATCGATCTCGACGAGCTGTTTGCCGCCGCCGAGACCCTGGCGCGCTTGACGGCTCTTTCCGGCAAGCGACTGGCCATTTTGACCAACGGCGGCGGGGTGGGGGTCCTGGCGGTGGATCGCCTCGTGGATCTCGGCGGAGAGCTCGCAGGCATTTCGCCGGAGACGATGAGCAAGCTCGATGCGGCATTGCCGCCGATCTGGTCGCGCGCCAATCCGGTCGATATCGCAGGCGATGCAGACGATGCCCGATATGCCGTCGCTCTCCAGAATCTGCTTGACGATAAAGCAAATGACGCCGTGCTCGTCATGAATGTGCCGACGGCGCTCGCGTCGGCTGCCGATGCCGCCAAGTCGGTGATTGCGGTGACCGAGAAGAATCGCAAGAAACCCATCCTGCCGAAGCCGGTATTCGCGATGTGGATCGGCGAAAGCGATGCGGCAGCGGAGGCGTTCGAGGCGGCGGGAATTCCGAGTTACGCGACAGAAACTGCCGCGATCTACGGCTTTATGCATCTCGTGCGCTATCAAGAGTCGCGCGACCTGCTGATGGCGACGCCGCCAAGTCTGCCACAAGGCTTTGCGCCGGATACCGCCGCGGTGCGGCCGGTGATCGACACGGTGTTGGGCGAAAAGCGAACTTGGCTCGACCCGGTCGAGTTGACCCGCGTTTTGTCAGCCTATGGAATTCCGATCACGCCGGCCGCGCTGGCGCACGATGCCGATGCAGCGGTCGCGGCGGCGCGGCCCCACCTCGCCCAGGGCATCCCGGTCGTCCTCAAGATTCAATCGCCGGACATCGTACACAAATCCGAAGTCGGCGGGGTGCGGCTCAATCTCGCCAATGAGCGCGCCGTCCATGACGCCGCCGCGGAAATCCTGAGCCAGGCGCGGGCGGCGAAGCCTGGCGCACGTATCACCGGCGTCGCCGTGTTTCCCATGATCGTGCGTCCCAAAGCCCGCGAACTCATCGTCGGCGTGGCCGATGATCCTACTTTCGGTCCAGTAATTGCGTTCGGGCAGGGCGGCACGGCAGTCGAAGTCGTCAGCGACAAGGCGCTGGCGTTGCCGCCGCTCGACCTCGATCTTGCGCGCCGCCTGATCGCACGTACGCGCGTTTCCCGCATCCTCAAGGCTTACCGCAATGTCCCCGCCGCCGACGAACGCGCTATCGAGCTCCTCCTAGTGAAACTATCGCAGCTCGTGGCGGATTTTCCGGAGATCCGTGAAATCGATCTCAATCCTGTTCTGGCCGACGAGACCGGCGTTATCGCCGTCGACGCGCGGATATCGGTCGCCCCGGTCGAAAAACTCCATCGCGGTTTGTCGGGCAACCCGCGTTTCGCGATCCGGCCCTATCCAAAGGAGTGGGAGAGGCACGTGAAATTGCGGGACGGAACGGCGATTCTCATGCGTCCCGTTCGGCCGGAGGATGAGCCGCTATATCCGCCGCTTTTTGCCGCGGTGACACCGGCGGATTTGCGTCTGCGCTTCTTTGCACCGATGAAGGAATTCAGCCACACATTCATCGCGCGATTTACCCAAATCGACTACGCGCGCGCCATGGCGTTTATCGCCATCGAAGAGGCCACCGGCGCCATGCTCGGCGTCGTTCGTTTGCATTCGGACGCGGACTACGAGACTGGCGAATACGCCATCCTGGTTCGGTCCGGCTTGAAGGGGCATGGCCTCGGCTGGCTGCTGATGCAATTGATCATCGAATATGCCCGCGCCGAAGGCATCCGCTGCATCAAGGGACAAGTTCTGCAGGAGAACACGTCCATGCTGGAAATGTGCCGGAGCCTCGGCTTTCAGATCGAATCCGATTCCGAAGAGCCGTCCTGTGTTGTCGTAACTTTGCCGCTCTAGTTGTTAAAACGCATATTCACAAATCCCATCCCCATAGCAGCAACTCGCATGCGTCCGTCGAGACACCGCACGCCATTCGAGCGGCTGTTGCCCGGCGGTTGATCCATCGTGCAAGATGGAGACGGAGGGAGTTCGACATGGCGGAGGAGCAGCCAAGTCGGGTTGAACGCAGGTTGGCGGCGATCTTGGCCGCCGACGTCGTCGGCTATTCGCGGCTCATGGGGCTCGACGAGGCGGGCACCGCCCGCGTTCTGCGCGAGCACCGCGCCGTCATTGATGCGCTCGTCGCGAAGCATGGCGGGCGGATTGTTAAGACCACGGGCGACGGCCTGCTCATCGAATTTCCTTCAGTAGTCGATGCGGTCGAATGCGCGGTCGCCATGCAAGCGCTGATGGCCGAGCGCAACGAAGGCGTCACGCCGGATTTACGCATGCTGTTTCGAATCGGGGTCAATCTGGGTGACGTGCTGGTGGAGGGTGACGATATCCTCGGTGATGGCGTCAATGTGGCCGCGCGGCTCGAAGGCATCGCCGAGCCGGGCGGCATCTGCATTTCGAGCTCGGCTTACGATCAGGTTCGCGGCAAGGTCGGGGTCGAATTCGCCGATTTAGGCGAGCGGAATCTTAAAAACATCGTCCGGCCGGTGCGCGTCTATGGCGTCCAGACGGGCAAGCCTGAACCTCGGGCCAGTGACGCGCTCCCTACCTTGTCCGGTAAGCCGTCCATTGCGGTTTTGCCGTTCCAGAACATGACCGGTGATCCCGAGCAGGACTACTTCGCGGACGGCATGGTGGAGGACATTATCACCGCGCTGTCGCGCGCGAAGTGGTTCTTCGTCGTCGCCCGCAACTCGAGCTTCATTTACAAGGGCAAGGCGGTCGACATCAAACAGGTAGGGCGCGAGCTAGGCGTGCGCTATGTTCTGGAAGGCAGCGTTCGCAAGGCCGGCAACCGGGTACGCATAACGGGCCAGCTCATCGAAGCGGCGACCCAACATCACATTTGGGCGGATCGTTTCGAGGGCAGCATCGAGGATGTGTTTGCTCTTCAGGACAGCGTGACGGAAAGCGTCGTTGGGGCCATCGAGCCGAGCCTAAGGAAGGCGGAGATCGTTCGCGGCCGTTCGAAGCCGACTGAGAACCTAGATGCCTATGATTGCTATCTGCGCGCGGTCGCAGCCCTCTACCAAGTCACGCTTGAGGGCCACGACATCGCCGAGACGTACCTGAAAAGGGCAATCGCGCTTGATCCGCACTACGCATCGGCGAAGGCACGGTACGCCTACTCCTTTATCTTTCGGCGCGTTCAGGGCTGGGCTCGGCCGGGTGACGGCGCCGAGGCCCTGACTCGGGTCAGGGAAGCGTTGGCGGAGGACAGTGACGACCCCCTGACGTTGGCGCGCGCCGCCATGGTGCTTACGTATTTTGCCAAGGACTATGATCAGGCGGTGATCTTGGCGGATCGCGCGGTCGACCTTGACCCGAACTCAGCGGAGGTTTTGATTGCTTCGGCTTGGGTTCACTGCTTCAACTGCGCTAATCCCGGCAAGGCAATCGAGCAATTCACCCGAGCCATGCGGCTCAGTCCGCGAGATCCGGACACGGGGAGGGCGCTGTGCGGCCTCGCGTTCGCGAATTTGATCCGTGGTTCCAATGACGAAGGACTACAATGGTCTCAGAAGGCCCTTCAGGAATTGCCGAATTTGACAGTCGCTCATCGCGCGCAGATTCTCGCGCTTGTTCGATTGAATCGAATGGATGACGCGCGCGAGACCGCTCAGCGCATGATCGCGCTGGACCCGGGCTTTACAATTGCGACACGCATGCCTCCCTATCGCGATGACCGCTTCCGGGAAGAACTGCACGGCGCATTGCAATCCGTCGGCCTCCTTGCTTGATGCTGCATTTTCGAGTGACGCGCGACAGCGGACAGGAGTCCACGCGCTCGCTAACTTCCAATATCATCGTCGGGCAGGATGCGGACGGCGGCGCCGTCGAGGTCGTCGTATTGGCCGCTCTTGAGCGACCATAGGAACGCAACCAGCCCGGTAAGGCCGAGCAGCAACGCCAGCGGAACGAGGTAGATCAAGACATTCATGATTCGAGCTCCGGGCCGAATTCCGGACGAAGCCGCGCGCGCAAAGCGTTGAGAGTGACAAGGAGCGACGATCCCGACATGGCGACGGCGGCGATCAGCGGCGTGACCAGCCCGGCAATCGCCAGCGGCACGGCGAGTAAATTGTAGATCGCAGCGAGTGCCAGGTTCTGCTTCATCAACGCGCGCGCCCGCCGCGACACGACCACGGCGCGCAGCACTGGCTTGAGATGGTCGCCGAGGAACACTGCGTCGGCGTGCGCCTGCGCGAGATGGGCTGCGGTGATCGGCGACAGCGACACGTGCGCGGCGGCCAGCGCCGGCGCGTCGTTCAACCCGTCGCCGACCATGAGGACGCGGCGGCCTTGCGATTTCAACTGTTCGATGAACGCGATTTTCTCGGTCGGCGTAAGCCCAGCGCGCCAATCTTCGATGCCGAGTTCTTGCGCCACCGGCGCAACGGCGGACGGCCGGTCGCCGGAGAGTACGATGAGATGAAGTCCGCGTTTGCTGAGCGCTTTCGCCACCGCGACAGCGTCGGGCCGTAGTGTCTGACGGATGGCGATGGCCACAACGTTTCCATCGTGCGCGAAGGTGATGAAGGATGCGCTGGTGTCGCGTGCCACAACGGTTCCCGCTGCCTCGACGACGCCGCAGAAACTTGCGCTGCCAAGCCGCGCTTCCGTGCCGTCGATGAGGGCGCGGACGCCTTGTCCCGGTTCCTCGACGGCGCCGGAATAGGGATAGCGCTCGCGCGCTAGGCGCGCCAGCGCAGTCGCCAGCGGATGGCGGCTCGACAGCGCAAGCCGCGCCGCCCGTTCGAGCACAGCGGGATCGATGTTGGTGGTCTCGTCGACGCGCGGTGCGGGGAGCGTCAACGTGCCGGTCTTGTCGAACACGATCGTGTCCGCCTCGGCGAGCCGCTCGATGGCGTCACCGCCGTTGAGAATGACGCCGCTGCGAAACAATGCCCCGGCGGCGACCACCTGCACGGCCGGGATGGCGAGCGCGATCGCGCATGGGCAGGTGATGATGAGCACGGCGACGGCAATGACGATGGAATCATGAACGGAAGCCCCGGCAACGAGCCAGCCGACGGCAGTGAGCGCCGCCGTCGCGTGCACTAGCGGGGCGTAGAGCCGCGCGGTGCGATCGGCGAGTCGCACCGTCTGCGACCTCGCGTGCGTCGCCTTCTCGAGCAGCCGCTCGACTTCCTCGACCAGGGTGCCGGCGCCGGCGGCGGTGACCCTCATGGTAAGGGCGCCCAATACGTTGATGCTGCCGGCGTAGATCAGAGTCCCCGCGGCGACGGCGCGGTACAGCGTCTCGCCCGTCACCAGGCTTTCGTCGATCTCGGAGGTGCCGCCGATGATTGTGCCGTCGGCGGGGATGCGCTCGCCTGGCCGCACCAAGAGACGATCGCCGGCATGCAAGGCGGCGACCGGCACCTGGATAAGTTCCCCGCTCGCGTCAAGCCGGTGGGCGAATTCCGCCTTCAGGCTCGCAAGATTGCCGGCAAACACGCGCGTCTTGCGCCGCATCGCCAGATCGAGGTAGCGGCCAACAAGCAGAAAGAACAACAGCATGATCGCGGAATCGAAATAGGCGTGCGTCGCGTGGATCGCGGTCTCGTACACGGAAAGGCCAAGCGCCAAGGTGACGCCGATTGAAATCGGCACGTCCATGTTGACTTGCCGGGCGCGCAAAGCTCGTAGCGCGCTCTGAAAGAACGGCTGGCCCGCATAAGCGGCCGCCGGCAGCGCGATCAAAGCGGAGAGCCAATGAAACAGATCGCGCGTCTCCTGCGTCATGTCGGAGACGTTACCCGCCCACACCGAGACCGACAGCAACATCACGTTCATCGCGCCGAAGCCGGCGACGGCTAGGCATATGAGGAGCCGCTTGGCTTGAGCGCGCTCGTCCGCTTCGACGCGTTCGGGCGCGAAGGGATGGGCGTGATAGCCGATGCCTTCTATCGCTGCGATGATGCGAGCTGCATCGATCTCGTCGTTCCGCCAATCGACGGCGAGCCGGCGCTGGGTGAAGTTGAGCCTCGCATCGATCACCCCCGGCAGCTTGGTCAGCCCGTTCTCGATCTTGCGGATGCACCCGGCGCAAGCGACGCCTTCCACCGCGAGCATCATGTGCGAGGCGCCGGCATCTCCGGGCTCGACGAACATCGAGAGATCAACGGTTTCGGACATCATCGGCGCTCAGCGGATCACAACACGATTTTTGGAGCGGAACAGCCGATTGCCTTGGCGCGACAATTCAATGATGAGATCCCACTGGCCGGGGGAAATTGCGGCGCTGCCGCTAAAATGGCCGGGCGCGCTCTCGCTGACGGCGACGCGGCGATCGAGGCGCCGGTCGGTCGGGCGTTCGAACGTTGCAGTGGCGTCCATGCCGGCAAGCACCACGCCAGCCGCGTCGCGCGCGAGGACGTCGAGGTGCGCGTTGCCGTCCGCTGCGTGCGTCACCTTGGCGTCGATTTGCCAATGCTGCTCGTCCTGCGCCTTCGCCATAGCGACATCGTGCTCGAACATCTGTCCGGCTTGGTAGGAGCTTTCTGTCTCGACGCCGCTGAACGTCGAGAGCGCTTCATGGACCATCACGCCGTTCACGCCGAAAACAACGCCGAAAAAGGCGAGGAAGCAGACGAGCACCATCCGCCCGGTGAGTTCCCGCGGGCGTTTTTTTCCTGGCCTCTTGATCGGGAAGGAGGACGAATCTGCATTGCCGGCGGTGAGAAGATATTTCAACATGTTGCCGCCTCACGGTTCGAAGAAATGATCGTCGGCGCTCGCCGGAGTGCCACCTGCCCGTGGCACGATGGTGAAGGTGATGGGGATCGAGGCTGCCGGAGCAAGCCGTTCACGCACCGTGACCAGTACACGCACTTCGCGCGACTGGTCGGGACCGACCTCGATCAGCGGATCGGCACCATAAAATGTCGAACTGCCCATCACGTCGATGTCCGCGTCAGGCAGGCCGGCAATCTTCAGCAGGAACGATCTGCTTTCCAAGCTCTTGTTGAGGATGCGCACGGCATAGGCGTTGCGCAGCGATCCATCGGACAAGCGCACGAACAGCGGATTGCGGTCGTGGATGACGCTGACGGCGTCGTTGTGCCGGGTCGCCAAGGTGTACGCCATCACTGCGCCGACGACGGCGATGATGACGGCATAGAGCACCGTTCGGGTGCGCACGATCCGGTAAAACGGCTTTTCCCCCTGCTGCCGGCGTTTGATGTTGATGTCGGTGTCGTAGGCGATAAGGCGGGCGGGCCGGCCTATTTTTTTCATCACCGCGTCGCAGGCGTCAATGCACAGGCCGCACTGGATGCAGCCGAGATTAGGGCCGCCGCGGATATCGACGCCGGTCGGACAGACATGCACGCATTGCAAACATTCGATGCAGTCGCCGGCGGGAAGGCCTTGCTCGTGTAGTGCCGAGGCTTTCTTCAACGACGCGCGCGGCTCGCCGCGGTCATAGCGATAGGTGACGTTGAGGGCATATTCGTCGGTCAGGGCCGCTTGAATGCGCGGCCACGGACACATGTAGACGCAGACCTGCTCGCGCATCCATCCGGCCAGCACGTAGGTCGTGAAGGTCAAGAGCCCGATGAAGACATAGGCGACGAGCGGCGCTTGGAAGGTCGCGAGATCGCGGACGATGGTAGGAGCGTCGGCAAAATAAAGAACCCAGGCGCCGCCAGTCCACCAGGCGATCATCAGCCACAGAAAATGCTTCGTTCCCGTCCGCGCCAGGCGATCAAGCCTCCATGGCTGCCGGTCGCGCTGCATGTGCTCGCGCCTGTCGCCTTCGGTCCAGCGCTCGATGGTTTGGAAGAGGTCGGTCCACACCGTCTGCGGGCAGAGATAGCCGCACCACACCCGCCCGGCGACGGCATTCATCAGGAACAGCGCCATTGCCGCGAGGATGAGAAGACCAGTGAGGTAATAGACCTCCTGCGGCCAGATCTCGATGAAGAAGAAATAGAAGCGCCGGTTCGGGAAGTCGAGCAGGACCGCCTGACTCGGCGCATGCGGTCCGCGATCCCAGCGCACGAACGGCAGCAAGTAATAGATGCCGAGCGTGATGATCAGCACCGCCCATTTCACGCGCCGGTACGTGCCGGTGACATGCTGCGGATAGATTTTCTTGCGGGCGACGTAGAGCGGTGGCTCGTCGTCGGGGTAATCCGATTCTACGCCCGGTATGAGACGCGTACGCGCGGCATCATCGGCGAGTTCGGCCAGCGACGGATGCGCCGTTGCCGACGAGGCAACATCCTGCATGGCCAACGCGATGTCGCGGCCGGGACACATCCGTTACTGCTCCCCGCCGCCAAAGGTGTGCACATAGACGGCGAGCGCCTTGATGGCGACGGGGTCGAGCTTGCCGCCCCAAGCCGGCATGACGCCGCCGCGGCCGTTGATGATGCCCTCCATGATGGTCTTCTTGTCCGGCGCGTAGAGCCAGATTTGGTCGGTCAGGTTGGGTGCGCCGAGCTCACGATTGCCCTTACCTTGCGGGCCGTGGCAAACAGCGCAATTGTCGGCGAAAATCTTGGCGCCGCGCGTGAGATCGGCACCGGGTGAGGTCGCCAAGCCGGACAACGAGCGCACATAATCGGCGACCGTGGAGATTTCGTCCGGCTTGAGCATCCCGTCGCGGCCGAAGGCCGGCATCGAGCCCTGATGGCCTGCGTCATCCCCCGCGCGCACGCCATGCGTGATCGTCTGCGAGATCTGGTCGAGCGTGCCGCCCCAGAGCCAATCGTTGTCGTCGAGATTGGGGTAGCCCTTGGCGCCGCCGCCGCCGGCGCCGTGGCAGGGAGCACAATTGTCGGCGAAGGCGCGGCGGCCGAGCGCGCGGGCGAAATCAAGCAGCTCCGGCGTTGACTCGATCTCTTTCAGCGAAGCCGAGGAAAGTCGAGTCATCATCGGGCCGCGCTGCGCTTGCAGCGCCGCCAGATCGGTCGCGACGGCGCTGCGCGTGTGCCAGTTGAACAGCCCGTTGCTGTAGGATGAAACAAGCGGCCAAGTGGGATAGACGACCCAATAGCCGATAGCCCAGACGATCGTCGCGTAGAACAGCCACAGCCACCAGCGCGGCAGCGGCGTATTCAGCTCATGGATGCCGTCCCATTCATGGCCCGTCGTGCCAATCGTCGCCGTCGGCTTTTGCTCGTCTTTCTTTTGACCGGACATCGATCAATCCTCCCGCAGCGGCAGGCGCGCGGCCTCGTCGAACTGCTTCTGGCGCGAGGGCCATAGCGCATAGACCAGCACCGCGATGAACAGCACGAAGAAGTAGATGAGCCCCCAAGTCTGGGCGAGCTCCGCGAAGAACTGATAAGTAGGCGACACGGTTCTCTCCTCAGCGGATATTGGCTTTGTCGTCGTAGAGCTTGAAGTCGACCAGCGTCCCCAGCATTTGCAGGTAAGCAATCAGCGCATCGGCCTCAGTGACGTGGCCCGGATTGCCGGAGAAGTCGCGCGCCTGTGCTTTCGGATAGCGCTTGGCGAGCGCGGCGGCGTCCGGAGCGTCGTTCGTCGCTTGCGTGCGTACATCGGCAAGCGCGGCGGCGATCATCTCGTCCGTATAGGGTACGCCGAGAAACGCCTGCACCTTCATGTCCTCGGCGATATGGTTGAAATCGAGATCGGTTGTGAACAGCCACGGATAGGCCGGCATGATCGAGCCGGGGACCACCGAGCGCGGATCCAGCAAATGGTCACGGTGCCAGTCGTCGGAGTATTTACCTCCGACGCGCGCCAGGTCCGGACCGTTGCGTTTGGAGCCCCACTGGAACGGGTGATCGTACATGCTTTCGGCGGCGAGCGAGTAATGGCCGTAGCGTTCGACCTCGTCGCGCAGGGCGCGGATCATCTGCGAGTGGCAAAGATAACAACCTTCGCGCACGTAGATGTTGCGACCGGCGAGTTCGAGCGGCGTATAGGGCCGCATGCCGGCGGCCGTCTCGATCGTGCTGCGCAAATAGAACAGCGGCACGACCTCAACCAGGCCGCCGATCGCGATCACGATCAGAATCCCGAGCAAGAGCAGGATCGAATTGCGCTCGAGGATCAAGTGTTTCCGGTAAAGGGTAGTAGCAATTGACATGGGCGATCCTCCTATTCGGCCGGCGTCATGCTCGCGACAGGAGCGAGCTGTTCACGCGGATAGATCGTCCGCCAGACGTTGAAGGCCATGATCAGGGCGCCGACGAGGAACAGGGCGCCGCCGATTGCACGGATCACATAGAACGGATGCATCGCCTCTACGGTCTCGATGAATGAATATTCGAGGAAACCGAGACTGGTGTAGGCGCGCCACATCAGTCCCTGGAGGATGCCGGCAACCCACATGGAGGTGATGTAGACAACGATGCCGATTGTGGCGATCCAGAAGTGCCAGCTCACGAGCCGCAGCGAGTAAAGCGGGCGGTTCCACAGCCAGGGTACGAGGCAATAGATCGCACCGAACGAGACGAAGCCGACCCAGCCTAAGGCGCCGGAATGGACGTGACCGATGGTCCAGTCGGTATAATGCGAAAGGGAGTTGACGGATTTCACCGACATGACCGGCCCCTCGAAGGTGGACATGCCGTAGAAGGCGACGGAGAGCACCAACATGCGCAGCACCGGATCGGTGCGCAGTTTGTCCCACGCGCCCGAGAGCGTCATCAGCCCGTTGATCATGCCGCCCCAGGACGGCATCCACAGCATGATCGAAAAGGTCGCGCCGAGCGTCTGCGTCCAATCCGGCAGCGCCGTGTAGTGCAGGTGATGCGGGCCCGCCCAGATGTAGAGAAAGATCAATGACCAGAAGTGGACGATCGAAAGGCGATAGCTGTAGATCGGCCGCTCGGCGCGCTTCGGGATGAAGTAGTACATGATGCCGAGGAAGCCGGCGGTGAGGAAGAAGCCTACGGCGTTATGGCCGTACCACCACTGCACCATCGCATCCTGCACGCCGGACCAGACGATGTAGGATTTCGGCGAGAACATCGACACCGGCACGGCGGCGTTGTTGCCGAGGTGGAGGACGGCGATCGTGAGAATGAAGGCGAGATAGAACCAGTTGGCGACATAGATGTGCGGCTCGGTCCGCCGCATGATGGTGCCGAGATAAACCAGCAGATACACGACCCACACGATGGTGAGCCAAAGGTCGGCGTACCATTCCGGTTCGGCGTATTCCTTGGCCTGCGTGATGCCGATGAGATAGCCGGTGCCGGCGATGATGATGAAAAAGTTATAGCCGAGGACCACGAACCAGGGCGCGAGATCGCCCACGAGCCGCGCGCGGCAGGTGCGCTGCACGACATACATAGACGTCGCGATCAGGACGTTTCCGCCGAAGGCGAAGATGACGGCCGAGGTATGCAGGGGACGCAGCCGCCCGAACGAGATGTAGGAAAGATCGAAATTCAGCACCGGAAAGGCAAGCTCGAGCGCGATCCATAGCCCGACCGTAAACCCGGCGATGCCCCAGAATATCGCCAGAATCGTCGCTACCTTGACCGGCCCCATATTGTAATTAGGCTTGCCGTCGATGGTGAGCGGCGGCGCTTCAACGCTGCGATCGAAGTAGCGATTGACGATCGCGAACACCGCCGCCGCGCTTGCCGCGGCGAACAGGTAGGCGTGGAAGGCGTATTCGGGCGTGTATGCCTTGGCCGCGATTACGATCGAAAAAATCGCGAGAACGCCGAGGGCGGCCGCGGTGCCGCCTTCACCGAAGGTCATGTACTTTGGTTGTGCATGCGATGGCGCCATAGGTCACCCCGAACATTCGACGAGCCGACGTGCTTAACGAAGCGCTTTGAAAAAGCACGAGCACCGGGTTCCAATTTTGATGCAGATCAAGACTGGTGCCCGAGCGCGCTAATTTGCAGGTCTTTTTCATTCGTCGCCGCCCGGCTCGACCCGGCGGACATGCAGAGCTTCGGCTTGCGAGACGCCATCGCGACGAATCGGCATGGATGCGCCGTCAAGCCTGCGCATGACGATCGGATGGGGCGAGGAGTGGCCGCTTAGTTTTCCAGCGATTTCAAATAGGAGATCACGTCGGTGACTTGGCCGGGATCGAGCTGGAATTCCGGCATTGACGGGTGGCCGGTGACGATACCTTCGGCGAGTGATTCCTGCAGGCTTTCGACTGGATAGCGATCATGCAGGGTGCGGAAGGCGGGCGCGACCTTGAGCGGGCTTGGGCCAACCCGATCGACTGAGTGGCATTGGGCGCAACGAGCGCGCACGAAGACCAGCCCTCGTTGCGCGGCCGGCGAAAGCGCCTCTTCGCTTCTCGCGAGCTGCGGCAGCAAGACGCAGAGCATTGCGGTGGCGGCCAGAACGACACGCAGGCGGGTTTGTGGGCTCGGTTGAAAGGTTGTAGCAGGCATGATGGCCCCGTCAGACGGCCGGCGGAAGATTGTTTCGGTCTGTATCGCGTTCAATGAACGGCGTTCTGCGACGCTGCCGTCCCTAGATTAGCTTCGTCCTCGGCCGACGGAAATGCCATGCCGGACATCGGCTCAACCCAAACCAGATGATCGTGCACCGCATTGACACCTGCGACATTCTCGGCGGTGACAACACACGCCTGCCGCTCGCGCTCGTCCGTAATCGTGCCCCACAATTCGGTGACGCCGTTCTTGACCACGACGTTGACCTGCGGCGCCCATGGCTGTTCGGCGAATGCCGCCAAGATGCGGTCGCGGATCGCCGGATCGCCACCAGCAGGCGCTTCGGCGTCGCGCGCCAGGCTCACCAAAGCGTGCATGAGATTGGCGCGGCTTACGATGCCGACCATCTTGCCGTCGCGCAACACCGGAAGCCGCTTGATGCGCTTTCGTTCCATTAGCTCGACCACCGTCTCCAAGGTGTCGTCCTCGGCAACGGTCACGGGATCCGCCGTCATAACGTCTTCGACTTTCCGGCCGGAGGCGTGGACATATTCGCTGGCCAGCCGTCCGGGCCCGAGCAGGAATTCGAGCCATTTCGGCCGCCGCCGCTCCGTGCCGATCTCGCCGCGCCGGAGAAAATCTCCCTCCGTCACCATGCCGACGAGATTGCCTCCGGCATCGACGACCGGAAGGCCGCTGATCCGGTTCTGCAGCATCATCCGCACAGCATTGAGGACCGTTTCGCCGGCCGCTACGGAAAAGACGTTCCGCGTCATGACATCACGGACTTGCATGGTCGTTCCTCTATCTCGCATCGAAGGATGCGGTGTCCCGCAACCCTTGCTATTTCAACCGTTCATGCGGTTCAGCGCCGAGCGATTACGCAGCACGATACGGCGCGACGTCGGTACCTCGATGGCCGCAACATTTTCCAGCCCGGTCAGCGTCCGCGAGATTGTCTCGATGGTCAGGCCGAGATAATCGGCGATATCCTGGCGCGACATCGGCAGCTCGACGATATTGCCGGCGCAAGCGCGCTCCGCCATTTCCAGAAGGAAACCGGCGACGCGCTCCTGCGCGCTCTTGACGAGCAGCAGGACGCGATCCTGCACGCGCCGCAATTCGCGGCCGGTGACGGCGAACAGCTCGCGCCCAATCGCGGCATCGCGACCTGCGAGCGCCGTCAGCGCGCTGCGCTTGACCACGAGCACCTTCGCGTCGGTGATGGCCTCGGCAGAGAATGTATGTTCGTCGGCGAATTGCAGCCCGAAGGTATCGCCAGGCAGATAAAACCCGGCGACCTGACGGCGCCCGTCGTTCAGGATTTTGTAGGTGCGGACGCTGCCGCTGACGACCCTGTAAACGTAATCGGCGGGCTCGTTCTCGCCGAAAATCTCGGTGTTACGCGGAAATGACATAACAGCGCCCATAAGCCGCATGGATTGCCCCAGCGGATCGCGCTCAGTGGCGCCGTCGAGAGCATGACTTGCTGCAGGGGGCGGGACCGGGCGGCGGAACGCGTCGGCACGGATGGCGGTGCGAATGGCGGGTTGCGGGACCATGGCTCTTTACCTCCAAGAGTATCGAGAGGTATTGGTAAGCCTCGGGCAGCAGGCGAGAAATTCAGATAATACCCCTAAGGGTTTTCCCGGAGGGGACAAGAACCTCGGCTTGGTCGCGGTCCAAAAAAGCGATGATTCGCAACGATTACCGGTGTGCGATGACAGAAGCCCTCCCTCCCTCACGATCGTACCTCGCCAAGGCGGCGTCGAGCATCTCGACCCCGCGTGGGGCCATTGAGCAATACAGCATTGCAATCGTTGCGATTGCAGTCGCGTTGATCATTCGCGTCGCGCTGGCGTCTGTGCTTAGAGGGGAGGCGTCCTACCTCTTCTTTTTTCCGGCAATTCTGATCGCGTCGGCGTTCGGCGGATGGGGCCCGGGCGTTTTCGCCACCCTGCTTGGACTCCTGCTCGGCCTGTTTTTCGTTACCGACTATCGCTCGCTGACGAGCGCGGACATCGTGAACGCCGCCATATTCGCTTTTGTCGGCGTCGGCGCGTCATGGCGCGGCGAACTGTTGCGCCGCTCGCGTGCGGCGGCGGCAGCAAGTGCCGAGGATGCTTTCGCCCGCGAGGCCCATGTCAAATCCATTCTCGACACTATTCCCGACGCCATGATCGTCATCGACGGACGCGGGAGCATGCAATCCTTCAGCGCTGCGGCGGAACGGCTGTTTGGCTACAGCGCCGCGGAGGTTTTGGGCAAAAACGTCAAGATGCTGATGCCGTCACCCTATCGGGAAGGTCATGACAGCTATCTGCGGCGCTACGACGTCACCGGAGAGCGGAGGATTATCGGCATCGGCCGGGTTGTCGTCGGTGAGCGTAAGGACGGCTCAACATTTCCCGTCGAGCTTAGTGTCGGCGAGATGCAAACGGGCAATCAACGCTTCTACACCGGTTTCATACGCGATGTCACCGAGAGCCAGAAGACCGAGGCACGGCTCCACGAATTGCAGTCCGAACTCGTTCATGTCTCGCGATTGACCGCCATGGGAGAAATGGCGTCTGCGCTCGCGCACGAGCTCAACCAGCCGCTGTCGGCGATCGCCAACTACATGAAGGGATCTCGCCGGTTGCTCGAGGAGAGTTCTGATGAACATGCCGCCGTTTTGCGCGAGGCTATGGATAAGGCGGCCGAGCAAGCGCTGCGGGCGGGCCAGGTCATCCGTCGCTTGCGCGATTTCGTTGCCCGGGGGGAGAGCGAGCGGCGGGTTGAGGACGTGAAGAAGCTCGTAGAGGAAGCGAGCGCGCTGGCGCTGGTCGGGGTCAGGGACAAGGGCGTGCGCGTCCGCTTCGACTTCGATCCGCGCATCGATTTTGTGCTTGCCGACAAGGTGCAGATTCAGCAGGTTTTGCTTAATCTCATGCGCAACGCCATCGAGGCGATGGAAGATACTGAGAAGCGCGAACTCGTCGTGTCGACGACGGCGGCGCCGGACAGCATGGTGGAGATCAGTGTTGCCGATACTGGGGGCGGGATCGCGCCCGAGATTGTCGCGCAACTATTCCAGCCGTTTATCACCACCAAACGCCAGGGGATGGGCGTGGGTTTGTCGATCTCGCGCACCATTGTCGAGGCGCATGGCGGCTCGATCGCACCGCGGTCCAATCCCGGAGGGGGAACTGTGTTTTGCTTCACCTTGCCCGCGGTGACCAAGGAGGAGGTCGGCGATGCCGTCTGAAAAGGGCATGGTGCACATCATCGATGACGATGAGGCTCTTCGCGAATCGCTCGCTTTCCTGCTGCGTACCGCCCGGATCGAAGTGGAGAGCTTTGCGTCCGCCACGGCTTTCCTCGACACGCTTCCCGACACACGCTTGAGCTGCGTGATTACCGACGTGAGAATGCCCGGCTTGAGCGGGATCGATCTGCTGCGGCGATTGAGGGAGCTCAAGATCGAAGTGCCGGTGATCGTCATCACCGGCCATGGCGACGTTCCGCTGGCGGTCGAAGCAATGAAGGTCGGCGCAATGGATTTCTTGGAGAAGCCTTTCGACGACGAAGTGTTGCTGGCGAGCGTGCGGTCGGCGCTCCGGCGGCGCGACGGAGAGACAAGACGCCATACCGATCGCGCGGAGACCGAAAGCAAACTGGCGGCTCTCTCCAAGCGCGAGCGCGACGTGCTTGGCGGATTGGTGGCCGGACAGGCCAACAAGCAGATTGCCTTCGACCTCGGCATCAGCCCGCGTACGGTGGAGATTTATCGCGCGAATCTCATGAACAAAATGCAAGCGGGGAGCTTGTCCGATCTCGTGCGCATGGCGCTTATCGTCGGGATTGTGGGTTCTGACTAGCAAGCGAATTGCCGTCGCGAATTGAGCCACATCAATGCGGCGACGCCGATCACCCTGCATTTTGCTGCAAAATCGGGTGCAGAATGCGGAGCATCGAGGTGCAGCCAATCGCAGCGAAACAACATTCTCAATCGGCGGAGCGGTCCCCCGTCGTCGTGATCGTCGATGATGACCTGGCCGTTTGCAGTTCGCTCAAATTCGCACTGGAATTGGAGGGCTTCGCGATACGGTCCTATGGGAGCGCGGACGAACTCCTCAGTGCCGGCGATCTTGTCACCTGCGACTGTTTCGTCATCGACCAAAGAATGCCGGGCATGAGTGGAATGGAGTTGATCGCAAAATTGCGGGACCGGAAGGTCTTGACGCCGACGATACTCCTCATCAGCCACCTCAACCCCGCGCTGAGCGCCCGCGCCGCGATAGCCGATGTTCCTATTGTCGAGAAACCATTACTCGGCAATGCGCTCGTGGACAGGATTCGCGAGGCATGTCAGCGGGGCTGACGCATAAAGCTACCAAACGGTAAAGACGGCCCTGCGGGCTGTTTTTAGCCTATTCCATGATATGCAGGAGCCGCACTTCCTCGTCCGGTGTCAGGCTAGCGATATCGTCCGCATCGTTGCTACCACGTTCGTCGCCCTTGAGCGCGAGATAGAGGGCCTCGGCAGCGTCGCGTAGCGCTTCGCGGTGCGTAACATCAGTTACGGGCAAGGAAGCTACCGTCTTCGCCAGATCGCGCAGGATTTCGGCGAATAGCGCATAGTGAAAGTGCATGCGCACGGATTTGCGCACGTCGTCCGTGCCGGCCCGATGCAGACTGAGGGAAATTCCAGCTTTGTCGAGGTGGGCGTCGAAGCGCGCAGTCTGCTCGAAGGTACCAATATAAAGCTTATCCGGATATTCCACTGCAACTTCGGCCTTGTCAGGAATTGGCTTTGTCATCGCACGGCACCTTATTGAACTCCGTGTTTATTCAATAAGGGGGTTGCTTGCGGCCCACGTTGACCTAGATCAACCGCTCGCTATCGAGCCTGGACGGATCGCAGGTATGCGGTCAGCGCGCGGGCATCCCCGCGAGCGAAACGAAACATCGGCATATCGGGGTGGCCGCTGATGAGGCCCTCGCGTAACCGATTCGTGAAACGATCGAGGTCCACGCGACGGCTGAGTTCGCGGAAGGCTGGGGCGGCACTATGCGGACTTGAGCCGCCCTTGCCGACGGCATGACACTGTGCACACATTCGCTCGGCCAACGCGTGGCCCTGGCGTTCCAATGCGGTAGGTCCGCTTTCCTCGGCAAGAGAGACCGATAGGTCCCACATTATGACAATTGCAAAAGCTATGATCAGTCGTCGGGTCATTGGCGCAGCTCGAATAGGCGGTATGATGCCACCCTCTTGCGCCCAAATCGATGTCGAGAACGTTCGGATGGGTTCAAACTGTTGTCGTCTTTTTCGCATCGTTGGTGATCGGCTAATGTCAGCCTCTGCCGAGCATGTGGAAAAACCGTGCCATGGATAAGACCGTAGGCAATTTGAACATCGAACACTATCGCAAGCTGCTCGCCGCCGAAACCGACGGCGTTAGGTGCGAGACGCTGCGCCGCCTGTTGGTTGAGGAAGAGGCCAAGCTTGCGGCGCTGATGGATATGCCCGACTCCAGAAAATTGAAGCACTAGAGCGTTGCATTCCACTCCCGCCAGTGGGTGGGACGTACGTCTATTTGCTGTTTGGATTTTGCGTTAATCCATCCGCCTGAAATGCGGCGACAAGCATCCTTGTCAAGGACGGCCAGCTCAAGCTCGCGATCGAACGGTGCGGTGGCGATGGGCTCCCATTGCATATTGTAAAGCTTGGAGCGCCATCCCCGTGGCTTCCTTGATCTGGATCAAAACGCCGTACCGTTTGCCGTCACTTGTCATTCGAGATTGCCGAGAACGTTCCAGTCTTGTCGTCATAAGCGAACAGCTCGGCGTATCGCCCCCAGGCGGTCACGGCGCGAAGCGTCCTCTCCGCTTCGCGGTGCGTCAAATGATCCTCGAGCTCCAAGTCAAATCTCATTCGCGGGGCCCGTCGCCCCTCTCTTTCATGAAGGACGCGGCAGATATGTGCAGTCAACGGCACAAACTGAAGCAGATGCTCCGCAAAGATTCGTTTCCGCTCCTCGGTCTTGCTGCGGGCGAAGACCTGTCCGGCGGTCGTGAGCTTCAAAGCTCCGTCCTTGAGTTCGGCAAACTCCAGGATGTGCAAACCTTCGGCGATGGGAAACAGGTGATTGATTTCCAGTGACAGGGAGCTCGCAAGTGTGTCGAGCTCCGCCCGGCCGCCATAGGGCGGCGTGTCGATGATCTCGATCAGCCCGCTCATCCGATTGACGGAGGCCCGGGGCAGCGGTTGGGACAGTTCATGCGTTTGTTTGAGTGCACCGAGCGACGCGATCGTCCGCGCGGTCAGCACTGCATAGACATCGTCGACGATATTGCCGAATTCCTGGTCGAGCCGGTGGCGCGGACGCGGCGCCGTGACCGGGATATCAGCGGCGATCCTGGCCGGATTCGACGACAGAATGATCAGGCGGTCGCACATCAGGACCGCTTCCTCGATGTTGTGCGTGACCATGAGCACGGATTTGGTAGGCATCTGGTGTTCCACCCACAAATCGAGAAAATCCGTGCGCAGTGTCTCGGCGGTGAGAACGTCAAGTGCGGAAAAAGGCTCATCCATCAAAAGCACATTGGGCTGTGTGGCCATCGCCCTGGCGAAGCCGACGCGTTGACGCATTCCGCCCGAGAGCTCGCGCGGATAGGCGGACTGGAATCCATCAAGCCCAATGAGATCGATGGCGTCTTGTGCGCGCCGGCGCGCCGTGTCGCGCGGCAAGCCGAGCGCATCGAGTCCGACCTCGACATTTTGAAGAACCGTGAGCCACGGGAACAGGGCGAAGCTTTGGAACACGACGGATATGCCCTCGGCAGGCTCCGTCAGCGGTTCGCCCCGGTAAACGACTTCGCCGGAGGTAGGTCGGATGAGTCCAGCCGCGATCCGCAGTAAAGTCGACTTGCCCGAGCCCGAGCGACCGAGGAGACCGAGAATCTCTCCGGCGCGGATCGACATGTCGATGCCGTCAAGGACCGTCAGTAGCGCGCCGCCGCGCTTTGCAAACGCCATACTGACGTTCCGCAGGTCGATAATGGCGCTTGCGTCGTCGGCCAAGGTCCGCCCCCACTCAATCGAGCCGCGATCGGCGTTCCGCGTAGGCGTAGAGCGGCCGCCACAGCAAGCGGTTGGTGGCAACCACGAGCACCGACATGACCGCGATGCCAAGAGCGATCCGCGGATAATCGCCGGCCTCAGTCATCTGCGCGATGTAGGCGCCCAAGCCCAGCCCATTGAGTTTCGTTGGGCCCCAACTCACTACCTCTGAGACGATGCTCGCGTTCCACGCTCCGCCCGACGCGGTGATTGCGCCGGTCACGAAATAGGGGAAGATGCCGGGAAGCATCACGTCGCGCCACCAACGCCATCGCGGTATGCGGAAGGTCGCCGCCGCCTCCCTGAGGTCGGTTGGAAAGACGCTGGCGCCGGCGATCACATTGAACAAAATGTACCATTGCGTTCCGAGGATCATGAGCGGACTCAACCAGATTATCGGTGAAAGCTGGAACCGCACGATCAGATAGACCGCAAGCGGAAAAAACAAGTTGGCTGGGAATGCCGCGAGAAACTGGGCGACCGGCTGAACCTTTTCCGCCAACGCCGGGCGCAACCCTACGGCTACGCCGATCGGAACCCAAATCATCGTCGCAATGACGATGAGCACGGCGACCCGGAGCAAAGTGATGCCGCCGTTGCTCGCCGCGTTGAACAGGTCGGTCCAGGACAGTTCCGCCCTGGCAAATCGCAGGAGCTCCGATACGAGATAGGCAATGGCAGCCAGGACCAGCCCATACCAAACGACGTCAAGCAAGCCTGACGGAATCCGTCCCTTTAGCGGATGGAAGGATCGAGTCGCGAGGCGCGCGCGAGCGACGGCCTGCGTCATGGCGCTGATCGTTTCACCAAACGTGCGCAGCATGCTCGTGTACTGAAAGAAATCAGCAATCCAGCTTCGCGGCACGACCGCGGCTGCGGTTTGTTCGTAACGAAATTTGTCTGCCCAGGCCACTAGCGGACGAAACAGAAGCTGATCATAGATGAAGATTGTGACCGCCATCGCGACGATGGCCCACCCTACGGCGGCGAGGTCGCGCTCCTGAATCGCGCGCGCGACGTAGGAGCCGATGCCGGGCAGCGCGATCTGGAGATTGCCGACGGAGATCGCTTCCGATGCGACGACGAAAAACCACCCTCCCGACATGGACATCATCGTATTCCAGATAAGGCCGGGCATGGCGAAGGGGACCTCGACGCGCCAGAAGCGCTGCCAGCCAGAGAAGCGAAAGCCGCGGCTGGCCTCATCGAGATCGAGCGGGATGGTGCGCAACGCCTGGAAGAAACTGAATGTCATATTCCAGGCTTGGCTCGTGAAGATTGCAAAAATAGCGGCAAGCTCGGCCCCGAATATCCTGCTGGGGGACAACGAGACAAAAAAAACGACGGTGAAGGACAGATAGCCGAGCACCGGCACGGATTGGAGGATGTCGAGGAGCGGGATTAGCACGATCTCGGCGCGGCGGCTTTTGGCCGCCACCGTGCCATAAATGAGCGTGAAGATGAGCGAAACGATGAGCGCCGCCAGCATCCGCAACGTCGTGCGTAACGCGTAATTCGGCAGGACATCCGGCGAGAGCGAGATCGGCGGCGCTTGTGCGGCAACAAGCGGCGCCAGCATTTGCCGTGCGCCAGATCCGATCAGGAGGATGATGACGACGATCAGCGCCAAAGCGGCCAAATCCGGCCAATTGGCGCGCCGCGGATGCCAGCGTCCGCCCCTGAGCACTTCGGCGTGATGCTCCAAAATACCGCTCCGTCGCGCTCCGGCTCGCAAACCAATGTCCGCCGTATTGGCGGACATTGGTTTGACGCACATCAAAGTTAGTTTGTAACAGCCGCATGACAATTATATTGATTCATCTTTCGGGTATCGGATGTACGAACCTGCGGGCCGTCACTTTCCCAATCCGGCGTTTTTCTGGCCGGCCTTGGTTGCCGCGTCGACGAGCGAGATGACGGCGTGGGCGGCCAAGCAATTCGCTAACTTCGCCGTCGGTCCGGCGGGTGACGAAGTGCCATCCGAGCCAAAAATGGGCGACGCCGCACGCCATCGCGCTGGAGCTGAAAACCGTGCGGCTTCGCGATTTCACGACCGAAAAGAATTGCCCGGCCGCGCTCTTGTGCGCGCCATTGGCCCTGCATGGCGCCGCTGTCACCGACCTTGCACCCGGACATAGTCTTGTCGCTGCGCTGCGCGCCGCTGGCCTGCGCCGTCTATTCGTGACCGACTGGCGTTCGGCGACTGCGGATATGGGCTTTCGCGGCATCGACGATTATCTCGCTGACCTCAACGTTCTGGTCGACGAGATCGGTGCCCCGGTCGACATCATTGGCTTGTGTCAGGGCGGCTGGATGGCGCTTGCATACGCCGCGCGGTTCCCGGCAAAAGTTCGCAAGCTCGTGCTCGCCGGTGCGCCCATCGACATAGAGGCCGCGCCGTCTGCGCTGTCGGGACTCGCCGAAGCAAGCCCGTTGGAAGTGTTTCGTGAAATGGTGCGGCTAGGCGACGGCTGTCTTCCCGGTCGCCGAATGATGAAGTTCTGGGGGCCGGACGCGGTGGACGCCGATAGTGTTCGGCAGCTGTTGCAGACGGCGGAGCCGGCCAATTCTGCGACCTCTGCCCGGCTCGAAGAGCTGTATCGGGAATGGTATTCACGGACGATCGATTTGTCGGGACGCTATTTTCTCGAAGTAGTGGAAAAATTGTACAAGCGTAACGAGATCGCGACCGGCGCTTTCGTCGCGCTCGGGCGGCAGGTGGTCCTCGCGGCTATGACGGCGCCAACTTTCTTGTTGGCCGCCAGCGACGACGAGTTGGTGGCGCCGCCGCAACTATTCGCGACCGAGCGTCTCATCGGCACCTCGGCACCAAACATTGCCAAAGCGTTGGCTCCAGGCCGCCATGTCAGTCTGTTTGTCGGCAAGACGACCCTCAACGATGTGTGGCCAAGGATCGTCCGCTGGATCGGAGGAACCGACTTGGGTCGATCCTCACGAGGAGCAAGCCCGCGCAATCGAAAACGTGCACGCTCACCATTAGGCCGCTTTGACGTTGCTCAATGTCGGAGCGTCTATTCCCCTGAAACTCGTGCAATAAGGAGATCCGGATTGCGCCGATCAACGCAATCCGGATTATCCTTTCGAAGACGATCGCAATAGCGCGATCAGGCAGCCTTGACGGTGATTTTCTTTGCCGCCTTTTGAGACTCCGCGCTCTTCGGCAGCGTCACCGTGAGCACGCCCTTCTTGAAGCTTGCTTCGATCTTATCAGCGTCGACGCCATCCGGCACTTGAAACGATCGCTGGAAGGAACCGAAGTTGCGCTCATTCAGGTAATAGTCCTTCTTCTTCTCTTCTCTCTCTTCCTGCTTTTCGCCTTTGACGGTCAGAACGCCGTCGGCGAATTTCACCTCGACGTTTTTCTCGTCCATGCCAGGCAATTCGGCCGTGATCTCATAGGCCTTCTCGGCTTCGGCGATGTCGACGGCCGGAGCTGTCGCCCACGTCGATTCGCGCGGCCAGAAAGGCTGAACGTCGAAGAAGGAGCGTCCGAACGGCGAGCGCCAGACACCGCCGTTGAAATCGTCGAACAGCCGATCGATTTCACGGCGTAGGCTTTCAAATGGCCGCCGCTGGTTCGGCGCCGGCGCAGTCTCATTTCCCGCGGTCTTCACAGGCAGCTTGGTGATAGCTTCAGCCATGATAAGTCCTCCGTTGAAACCTGTTACAGTAGGTAGTTGAACCCGTCGCTAGTTAACGGCGACTGCACGGACCTATATTGATTTGCATCAAAGAGAATGGTCGATTGAGTTTTAGTGTCGCATCGTTCCTTGGTAGCTTCATGACCTGACATACATCAATGAATTCTCCGGAATAAACTTCGAAAGTGTAACGCTGCAACACCGTAAGAATCGGAACATGACATGCAAACGCAGTCCCAAATCGAATTCCAAAATTTAAATCCGACGCAGGACATCAAGGATGCCATTGGGAGACATGTTGCCGAACTCGAGCAACGCTGGGGCCGCGTAACCGCCTGCCGGGTGGTGGTGAAAGGCCCCGGTCAGCGGCACCACGTCGGCGGACTTTATGACGTCCACATTCACCTCACGCTTCCCGATGGCCGCGAAGTGAATGTTGAGCGCACGGCGCCTGAGGACGAGCGTCGCGCCGATCTAGCCTTTGCCGTCAACGACGCCTTTAAGCGCGCCCGCAGGCAGCTGCAAGATCAGGTCCGCCGCACGCAGGGACAAGTGAAGCATCATGAAGGGCCGCCGATTGCAACGGTGGCGCGGCTTGATCCGTCAGGCGAGTTCGGATTCCTCGAGACCATTGACGGCCAGCAAGTGTATTTTCACCGCAACAGCGTCGTCGGTGATGGCTATTCCCGCTTGCGCGTGGGTTCGCGCGTGACATTCGCGGAAGAGATAGGCGAGAAAGGCGCGCAGGCGAGCACGGTGAAGCCGCTCGGCAAGCACGGCCTGCGCTGATCCGCTTTAAATGAATAAAAACGTCGCGGCGTCGCCGGAGAGAACTAAGAACTCAGTGGCCGCATTCACGCGGCCTTCCGCTCGGCTTCCTTTTTATTGTCATAGACGACCGTCGCCGCCGCTGTATTGGAAATCGGGATATGGTAGTTGCGATTGAGCTCACTGACGCTCCCGGTCAGCGCTCCCCGCATCGCCATCCAGTTGAGAAATTCCACGCCCTGCGAACCGGACTGCTCGACCCAATCATGGATCGAGTAGCGGGTCAGTGCTTCCGGCTCGGCCACGATCTTGTCGAGGCAAAGCGCGTCGAATTCCTTGTTGATAAAGCCGGCCCGCGTGCCGTCGAGCTGATGCGATAGCCCGCCCGTCCCGACCACGACCACGCGCACATTCTGCTCGTAGGATTCGAGCGCGCGGCCGATCGACCGCCCGAGCTTCAAGCAGCGGCCGAGCGTCGGCAGCGGATGCTGCACGGTATTGATCTCGATCGGCACGATTTTCACCGGCCAAGTGGGGCCCGGCCACATGAGAGCCATCGGAATGGTCACCGCGTGATCGATCAGCATGTCCTGACACATCGTCACGTCGAATTCGTCGGCGACGAGCGCGTTGATCAGGTGCCATGACAGCGCCGGGTCGCCCGGGATCGATCGCGAAACCGGAATTCCCCAACCCTCATCTTCGCTACGATATTCCTGAGCCGCGCCGACGGCGAAGGTTGGCAGCTTGTCGAGGAAGAAATTGAGCCCGTGATCGTTGTAAAATACCACGGCGACGTCGGGCTTCGTTCGTGCCAGCCAGTAGTGGACGTAGTCGAAGCCCTTGAAGAACGGCCTCCAATACGGATCGTCATGCTTCTTCTCCGCGATCGCTTTGCCGATCGCGGGAACGTGCGTCGTCCCGACGCCGCCGACGATTATCGCCATGGTTATGCCCCCGCTGACAGAAGTTTTGATTTGAACGCCTCGACGGTCATGCCGGTCTGCTGCGCACCGATATCCTGCACATTGAGGCCGAAGATGCCGGCAAGCTTGGCGAGGTAATAGACGTTGCCGCCGGCCTCGATCATCTTGAGCACGTTGCGGCTCTTCACCGCCGCCCGCTGTTCGTCATTGAGGCCGTATTTTCGGCAATAAGCGTCTTCATCTTTAAGAAATGCCGCGCGATTTTCGGCGCTGTTGAACGAGAAGCACATGCGATTGAACGCCAAGCCTTTTTGCGCCTGCGCCCCATCGAAAATGGTCGTACCGGGTATATCCTGCTGCATAGGTGCTCCTCTGCGGCGGCCAAAATTAGGCTTTTTTCACGCTAGCGCGTGCGACGGCTTGCGCTTTGATTTGTATCAAATGTAACCGTCGGTCTATTCGAGATACTGCTCCGTCATGAAGCGCGGAGGAGCTGATGCCCTATCCAACGAATGCTGATCTGCCGGCTTCCGTCAGGGCTCATCTTCCCGAACACGCCCAGGACATTTATCGCGAGGCGTTCAATCACGCCTATGCCGCGCATGCGGGGGAATCCCGGCAGGAGGAAGCCGCGCACCGGATCGCCTGGGCGGCGGCGCGAGGCGTTCAATCACGCCTATGCCGCGCATGCGGGGGAATCCCGGCAGGAGGAAGCCGCGCACCGGATCGCCTGGGCGGCGGTGAAACGTTCTTACGTCAAGGCCGGTGAAAACTGGGTAGTGGTACAGTTTGAAATTCCGCGCGATGGCGTCGTGCGCCATCCGATGGCATACTGCCACGATGACAGCAAAGCGCCTTAAGCGCCCGCGCGATCCCGTTCAGCTCGGCAAGCTGATCGGCGATATTCTCACCGGCCAGGTCGAAGACCGCGCGCCGGATCGCCCCGAAGACATCACCAAGGATCAAGCCGCCGTCTCCCTTGGCCGCAAAGGAGGCTTGAAGGGTGGGCGCGCCCGTGCCGATTCCATGTCGTCGGCGCAACGCGCTGAGATTGCCCGCAAGGCGGCCAAGGCCCGTTGGGGCAAGTAGGGCCAACCCGGCCAGACTGCAACCGACTACAATCGACTACAGCGCCAGACCGTTCCTGATCTGACCTTCTACCCCCCAAGTACCTTGTGCGGGGTGGCGATCTATGCTTAATGCGCGAGCGAGTACAGGGAACGGCGATGCAGGCGATCCGAGATATACGCGGAGACTTGAAGGCCCGATTGGACCTTGTTGGCGACCGACGCCAGAAGGCGAAGGAACGCTACGAGGCCGAATTGAACGAGATCAAGAATGACGAGAAGATGCTGGAGGCGCTTTTGGCCTCTGAACAACGGCTAATGGCCACTTCGCGCGTCACTATTGAGCGCCAATGGGCCGGAAACCCCTTAGAAAACGAGATTTTGGACCTGCTGAGCGATGAAAAGCTCTGGGAACACGGGGACATCAAATCGGCCCTCCTAGAACGGGGAATTGGCAAGGACGATGATCCCAAGCACTTCGGCCAGTCGCTACACGGAACACTACTCAGCATGAGCCGCCGCGACCTGCTTGAATCTGGTGGCTACGGCAAATGGAAAATCACCAAGTACGGCTTGACCGGCAGAGTTCAGCTCAAAGAGGAACAGGAATGAAGAATCGGCAGGGGAAAGCCCTGCCGATTCAATGGTTTGGGACGGTGGTGTACTGGTGTCACGGCTTGGGGTCCACTTTCATACGGCGCGCCGCATGTCAGCCCAAGCAGGGATTGGTTCGATTCCGGTCCGTCCTGCCAGTTTCGGCGGTTGGTGACCGCTAACCTAGGCTCTCTTGCCGGAGAGCCGCCGACTTGGAGGTGTTCTGTGCGGTATTTCGACCGCGTGACATTTAGATAGTCAGCCTGGTCGCGTCCTTGGGGTAACCGCCCTTTGGACGTGGCCGACTGGCGCTTTGTCCTTATCACCATTCCCCTAAATAGGGAATCCTCGTTAAACTGTAACTTTATGCTTGACCGTTCGGGCATGATGGTGCATTATCATGCCTATGAACAAACTCCCTCCCGAACAGCGCGCCCAAGCCCTTCAAATGATGGCTGAGGGTCTTTCGCTTAGAAGCATCACGCGATTGAGCGGGATCAGCCGAACGACGCTGATTAAGCTCCTAGAGGACGCGGGGGAGGCATTCTCCGAATATCAAGACCGCACGCTCATGAACCTGAATTGCAAGCGCCTACAGGTCGATGAGGCGTGGGCATTTTGCTACGCGAAGCAAAAGAACGTACCGACCGCGAAGGCGGCTCCCGAAGGCGCTGGCGACATTTGGACGTGGGTTGGCCTCGACGCGCAAAGCAAGCTCGTCGTGTCGTGGTATGTCGGCGGTCGCGATAGCGAGGCGGCCATGATCTTCATGGATGATCTAGCCAAGCGCCTTGCCAACCGCGTGCAATTAACGAGCGACGGTCATAAGGCTTATTTGGAAGCCGTCGAAGGTGCGTTCGGTTCCGATATTGACTACGCGATGCTGGTCAAAGTGTACGGACCCGCGCCGGAAGGCCAGCGCCGTTACAGCCCGGCAGAGTGCATCGGCGCGATCAAACATCGGGTGGAAGGGAATCCCGATCCCAAGCATGTATCGACCAGCTTCGCCGAGCGGCAAAACCTGAATATCAGAATGGGCAACCGTCGCATGACGCGGCTCACGAATGCCTTTTCAAAGAAAGCCGCGAACCACGCTCACATGATGGCGATTTATTTCATGCATTACAATTTCGTGCGTATCCATCAAACCCTGAAGGTCACGCCAGCAATGGCGGCGGGCGTGACGGTCAACCTTTGGGAAATGGCCGACATGGTGAAAGTGTTAGAGGATTGGGAAGCCGCCAAAGAATGAGAAAGTTCCTCATACCACTGATCGCAATTCCTCTCGTCGGCTGCTTCGAGCAACAAGAAACACAACTTGCGAAATGCGAATTGGAAGCTCAATCGTCCGGTATTGAGCTGGTCTCAGAAGCTGGCGCGCAACGGATGACCTTGTGTATGCGCGCTGCGGGGTACGAAAGGGACGCTGGACCGATGATGTGCCAGTCGCTGCCGGGGAAGCCAACTTGGATAGGAGCGGCTTGCTATGCTCCCGCCGATCCACTTTCAAAGTGGTTTTGGCAGCTAGAGCTTCGATTTCGCTTCGGAGAAAAGGCCCAATAAAAGTTCAAACTGTACCACTACCGAAAACTGGGTCCAACGACACCCCGTAATATCCCTTAGAGGCTGACTGAAAAATAAATTGGATGATTTCAATCGGTTGTGATTCCGTTGGGTTGCGAAGCTCAATGGAGGTCACGATGGCTTGGACTGAAATCACCCGCCGACACTATCGGCGCG
>JBEKSB010000010.1:0-37544 GCA_049517455.1 Xanthobacteraceae bacterium | reverse complement strand
TGTCGGGCGCAAGCTTCCTTCGAATAGCGGAAGCGGCGGATGGATTGCGAAGCATCGGCCTTGGCGTCAGCGAGATCAATGAAATCCAGGACAAGGCGACGAAAGATCTGGGTTTCCCCGTCGTCGGTCAAGCGATGGGTTACGGCGACATGTTCAGCAAGATGCTGAATCAGAACGACCAATACGAGATCGCCGAAGGCTATTTCAACGACATGGACGTGATGCTGCCCGCCAAGGTCTGGCAGCCTATCGACACCAAGAAGCTCAAGGACTGGGACAAGGTCACCAATCTCACCAAGACCGGAAAGCTGACGCCGGAATCGAGTGTCGGGCAGGGCGACGCGCCATACTTAAACTTATGGGTCGATGAGCAAGGCAACAAGGTGAAGGGACCGTCGCAATACATCAGCATGGCTCCGGCGTTCCACAATGCCGACTCCATCGGCTACAACCCGAAGATGACTGGCCGCGCCATCGAAAGCTGGGGCGAATTGCTCAACAAGGATTTCAAGGGCAAGGTGGCGCTGATCAACGTACCACAGATCGGCGTGATGGACGCGGCGCTGGCGGTTGAGGGGCTTGGTCTCAAGAAATTCGGCGACAAAGGCAATATGACCAAGGCCGAGATCGACTTCCTGGTCGATTATCTTATCCCGCTCAAGAAGGCTGGGCACTTCCGCGCCTTCTGGGAGAACTTCGGCCAGTCGGTCAATCTCATGGTCAACGGCGAAGTCGCGCTGGAGAGCATGTGGTCGCCGGCCGTCTCTGCGATTCAGGCCGAGGGCGTGCCTTGCGTCTACGCTTTCCCGAAGGAGGGCATGCGTGGGTGGCACGGCGGTCTGGCCATCTCTGCCAAGGTGAAGGGCAAGCAACTCGACCAAGCCTATGAGTACATCAACTGGTGGCTCGGCGGCTGGGCGGGAGCGTTTGTTTCACATCAGGGCTATTATCACTCGATCCCCGAAAACGTGAAGAAGCACCTCGACCCGGCGGATTGGGACTATTGGTACGAAGGCAAGCCGGCGGCGAAAGACCTTGCGGATCCGTTCGGTACCATCATCATCAAGAAGGGCGACGTTCGTACGGGCGGCTCGTATTGGAACCGTTATTCCAAGATCGCCGTCTGGAACTCGCTGATGGACGAGAACGACTATCTCGTTAAGCGGTGGACCGAGTTCCTCACCGCGTAAGCTTTGAAAACCGGTTCGCGAACGGTTACAAAACGATACCGCCGGCTGCAAAAGCCGGCGGTAGGCTTGAGCGTGGTTGACGCGTGACGACGGTCGAGAGCTACGCGAAAATAACCCACGTCGAAGCCGCACCGCGCGGACTGATCGGCGGCGCGCCGATCGTGCTGGACGAGACCAAGCGCAAATACCGGCGTGAACCCGGTTTCCCGGTGCCCATACTCATCGCACCGGCCACAGCGTGGCTCATCGTCTTTCTGTTTTTGCCGCTCATCAGCATTTTCATCTTCAGTTTTTGGAAGACGACCGGTCACGGCATGTCGCCGGCCTTCACGCTAGAGCATTACCGGGACTTTTTCATTACCGAGGGCTTTTTCGATCCAAACAAGCCGGAATTTTTGACCCCCTCTGTCTTTATTCGAACGCTGTGGACTACCTTTCGCTTCACCATCACGGTGATGGCGATTTGCCTGATCCTCGCCTATCCGCTTGCCTATTTCCTCTCGATGCAGGTGGAAGATTTCAAGTGGCAGCTCACCCTGTTCCTGCTGGCCATGGTGCCGTTTTGGACCAGCTATCTCATTCGCGCGGTCGCTTGGCTGCCGATGCTCGGGCGGCATGGGCTGATCAACGAATTTTTGGTTGGGATTGGCGTTATCGACGAGCCTGTCAGCTTCTTTCTCTATTCCGAGTTCAGTTACACGATGGCGCTGGTTCAGCTCTACGTCGTGCTGGCGGTCGGGCCGATCTTTTTCTCGCTGGCCAAGATCGATCGCACGCTGCTGGAAGCGGCGCGCGACATGGGCGCGACACCGTTCCAGATCTTCCGGGAGATCATCGCCCCGTTGTCGCTGCCTGGGGTCGCCATCGGCATGATTTTCGTGTTCGTCATGATCATGGGTGAATTCGCCACCGCCGTGGTCGTCTACGGCGGCAAGACCTCGACCACGGGCACCGTGATCCTGAACTATTATGCGATCGCCAATTATCCCTTCGCCGCGGTCAACGCCTTCATGCTGATGCTGGCGATGATGATCGGCGTCGTCATCATCCTGCGGCTGGTCGATATCCGGAAGGAGCTCTAGGAATGGCGCGCTCGACGCCGGAACATCGCCGCAAGTTTCGCGTGAAGGCCGGGTTCAGCGTCTACTACGCAATCTTTTTGATATTCGTCTATGGACCGATGTTTGCCATGTTCACACTGTCCTTCCAGGGACCGCGCGGTGGCGTCACTTTCCCGATGCGCGGCTTAAGCTTTTTCTGGTGGGAAAAGCTGACCGGACCATCGGCGGTCGGCGATCTTAAGGCCTCCCTTGGGCGGTCGTTGATCCTCGCTATTGTCGTGATGATCATCACCGCATTGTTCTCGACCATGCTGGCGATGGCGTTCCGCAAGCGCTTCCGCGGGTCGGGCGCCTTGTTCTACGCAGTGATGTCGGGTTTGATGGTGCCGGGCGTTCTTCTCAGTCTCGGCCTGGCGTCCATGCTGCGGCAACTCGGCATGTCTCCCGCTTGGTGGTATTCGGCGCTCGGCGTCCACGTCGTCTGGACCTTGCCGTTCGGCTTCCTCGTCATGATGGCGGTGTTCAACCGTTTCGACGCCCGCCTCGAGGAGGCGGCACGAGACATGGGGGCCGACGAATGGACGGTCTTCAAGGAGGTGACGCTGCCGCTGATCACGCCTGGCATCGTGGCGGCGGGTTTATTCGGCTTCACGCTGTCTTACGATGAATTCGCCCGCACGACGTTGCTGGCCGGGGCCAACAACACGTTGCCGCTCGACATCAATGCATCGTTGACGCAGCGGGTTCAGCCGACCCTGTTTGCGCTCGGCACAGCCTCGACAATATTCTCGCTGCTCATGATCGGAGTGTTCATTGTGATTTATACGATCCTGTATCGGCGCTCCCGCTAGTGGCGGAAGTCTGCCGTATGACCTTGAGCAGCCAGAAGATCAGGCAAAAGACCACGGTCAGGATCACCAGCGCGAAGACCGCGCCGAGACGGGAGCCGAACTCGGCGCCGAGCGTGTATTCGCCCTGAAGCAAATAGACGCAAAGAATGAGCAGGGATTGCACGGCGGCGCCGGCGCAAAAAAGTATCGCGACAAAGGCAGACCCGCGCAGCGAAGCGAGTACCATGCCGTCGATACTGCGCCGCTGCACGATGTAGAGCCGATAGGCTCTCCAATGATAGGCGCAAAATCCGACGATCGCGGCGATCAGAACCACCCAGAACATCGCGTTGTCGTATCCGAGTCCGTTGATGACCAGCGTAAAGAAGTCTTCGAACGGCTTATAGAAATAGAGAAAGATCAGAATGACGATAAAGGCCACATAGCCTACCAACGCCCAAAACAGCCGCCACCCCGACATTTTGATTAAGCCCCTTGATTATTTGCGGATGTCACGGCCCACCGCGTGATTGATGAGAAATAGGAGCACGACACGTTGCGAACGGCAAGGGGTCGTTTGGACCACTGATTCATAGGAGGTTGCTCACGCGTAGGATTTGACGGCGACGATCAGAAGGATGGCATAGATCACCACAAAAAGCGCATCCTTGACGGCGGATAACGCCTGCCGTTCGCCCGTTGACGAAAAGAGTGTCACTGCCTCAAGAACGAAGAACACGCACGCCACGATGAGGAAAGGCCACATTGAGGCCCACCACGAAGCGGCCGCAGCAACGCCTTGGACGGAATTCCAGACCAAAAGCAGAAGCGGAAGGACGATCAGATAGCCATACCCGAGGAGAAAACGGCTCCGCGCGGAGCTGCGGTCGATGAGCCAAAAGGCGGCAAAGAACAGCACCATGTTGAGAATATCCCAGAAGCTGGAAACGTAGGCTTCCGGTTTGGCGATGCCGCGCAGATTGAGAAAGGCAACGACAAGTAGAAATATCAGGAGGTCGCAGAGCAGCCATTCGCGCGCGGTCTCGGCGCCGGCTTTGGCGCCCCACGTACGGGTCGCCTTGTCGAAGAGCAGTACCAACGCCACCCCGAGGCTCGCCGGATAGATCAGTTGGACGACCAACCCGTATTGTGTAGCGGGCGACAGGCCGATCCAGCACAAAAGCACAATAGCGAGCGCCAGAACGAGCAAGCCAAGCACGCGCAGCGGAGACGGCGCGGCGCTTGCCGCCGCGGCTTCCGATGCTGGCGCCAGCGGCCGCCGTGGCGCGGGGCTCTGCGACGATTGGACCAACGCGTACGCAAGTGAAATGCCAAGCCCTATGACGGCCAGGGCGACCATGACCGCCGCGAAGATGATGGTGCGGGTATCCGATCGCCAGTCGCCGATCGTCTCGCCCCAGACCCATTGGCTACCACTTGAAATGAGCCAGATGGCGAATGCCGCGATCGCGGCGAGCAGAATGAGCGCCAGAGCGAATTCGTACCATCGCGGCGATTGCGCCGGCTCGCCGGCGCCGCCTGCCGCAGCTTGCTGCCGCCGCGGCGCGCGCACGATGAGACCGATCAGGAACGCCAGCACGCCGATGATGGCGAAGACGATCATCGCCTCTACGAAAATTGTCGATCGTTGTTCCAAGAATGGCCTTACCCTTCGTTAGATCGGCTGCACAGGAGACGCTCTAATGCTCGTTCCGCATGAGCGTTTCGACACACTTGCAGAGACTATCATTGGCCGCCCGCTCCAGCAGCGCGCCAAGGGAGCGGCCCCGCGGCGCGGCGACGACGGCGGTCTCGCGCACGGTCGCACCGTTAGCGCGCAATTGGCCGACAACTTCGATCGTGCTGCCATGCGCGCTGTGCCCTACGATTTCGAAGCTCCATGCGTCGCCGTAGGCTCCGCGCAATCCGCGGAGCACTTCGGTCCGAGAACGCCCATTGTCGTCGCTGACCGGCGCAACCGCCGGTCGCGGCGCCGGACGGCTCGGCCTGGGGCTTGAAGAGCCGGGGCTGACCCCAGGTCGGGGTACCGATTGCGCCGGCATCATGCGTGCCTGCGCCGGTCCGGCTGTCGCCGTCGCTTTACCTCGCGGAGCCGCGCGCATGCGCTCGCGAAGGGCTTCAGTCGCCGCTTCGTCGACCATCTCGGCAACGAGATCGACGACGACGCCGTAGGCAAGGCGGGCGTGTTCGACGGTGCAAAAGCCGTCGAGCACATCGTCGAGGACCTTTGCCGCGGGCCGTTCCAGCGGTTCACCGAAGCCGCCGCCGCAAGGGCCGTAGAAAACATGCACGTCGCCCGCCGCCACGCGCAGACCGGAGAACTTTGCCGGCATGTGCTTGATGTCGTTGGGCCGGGCGACGTTGTAGATGTCCACCTTTCCAACCTGTCCGGGATCGCCGCCGAATATGCCCCAGGGCACGTCGTGGTGCCGCTCATTCTCGTGGGTGATGAAGGCGTCGGTCAGAACACGCTGGGCCTTGACCACGCCGATACCACCGCGAAACCGGCCGGCGCCGGGCATGACATCGTCGCGCAGCTCGTAGCGGTCGCAAATCATTGGCAAATGCATCGCCAGGTCTTCAAGCGGGTTGTTCCGCGTGTTGGCCATCAGATTGTCGATGCTGTCGGGTCCGTCGGCGCGCGGGCGGCCGCCATATGAGCCCTCATTGACCTCAAGAAAGACCCAGTAATCGCCCGAGGGCCGCACGCCAGCATAGGAGCAGAACGACAGGCTGGCAGAGCTGCCAGCGATGATATCGTTCGGCAAAACTGGCGCGAGCGCCTTGTAGATCAAATCGATCACCCGATTGCACTGGGCGAAGCGCGCCTCGGCGGCGGCGGGATAGGTCGGATTGTAGATCGAACCTTTGGGCGCAATGACGGTCACCGGCCGGAACGAGCCCTGGTTCGACGGCACTTTCACTTCAAACGTTTCGGCATCCAGAAGCAAAGATCGAATGGCACAGAAACACGCGACCTTTGTCGAGCCCTCGAACGGCACGTTGAACGCGGTCTCGACCTGATTGGATGAGCCGGTGAGATCGACTTCAATGCCGTCGCCCTTGACACGAACGCAGACCTTGATCGGCAGACGGACGTCGCGGTTCTTGCCGTCGTCGTCGAGAAAGCCCTCGGCGCGGTACTCGCCGTCGGGTATCGCGCTGATGCGCTGGCGCAGGACGCGTTCGGTGTAGTCCATCAGCTGCTGCGTCGCATCGATCACGACCTGCTTTCCATAGTGGTCCATGAGCTCGCCGAACCGCTTCGCGCCGAGCCGTGCCGACGCAATCTGGGCGTCGAGATCATCTTGCAACTGGCGCGCGGCGCGGCTGTTGCGCCCGATATAGTTCCAAAGCGCCTCGTTACGCCGGCCGCGCTCGTAAAGCTTAGTGCCGGCAAACAGCATGCCTTCGGCGAAGACATCGGGGATGTCGATGATCAATCCGGGCGTCGCCGCGCCGATATCGACGTGGTGCGCGGTATTCGCCGAATAGCCGACCAGCGCCCCCTCGTAGAAGACGGGCACGACGACCGCGATGTCGGGCGAATGGCTCGAGCCGTAATAGGGGTGATTGTGGATGACGAGATCGCCGTCATGCCATTCGCCGTCCTGCAGCGTTTCGCGAATGCCGGCGAGATAACCGGGAAGCGAACCGATATGAAGCGGCGTCGATTCCGACTCGCAGAGCGTGTTGAAATCGGTGTCGAACAACCCGGCACCGAGATCCTGCGATTCACGAATGATCGAGGAGAAGGACATGCGGTAGAGGACATGTCCCATTTCTTCGGCGATGGTCTGCAAGGCGCCGTTGATCACCTGCAGCGTTATGGGATCGATCGCTTCTCGGGCCATGTTCGATCGTTTCAGCCGGTGCGGCGGAGGTGAAGATTGCCGAATTCGGCCACCTCGGCGACGTAGCCGGGCGGCAGTAGCGTAGTCGAATTGTGCTGGATCAGGATCGCCGGTCCGGAGATCCGATGTCCGGCTTTCAGGTGGTCGCGATTATAGCGCGGCGTATCGACGGTCTTGCCATCATCGAATGTCGTCGGACGGCTGTAGAGGAGGGCGTCCGATATGTTTTGTCCGTTCGCCTTTTCGATCCGGGCCACCTTAAGCGGCACCACGTCCTCGCGCCCGATCACGCGGACCGTTATCAGCTCCACCTCGCCATCCTCGAAGTGATAGCCGTAGTCGAGCCGGTGCTGATGGTGAAAGCCCGCGACAACGTCGCTCAAATTGGCCGCGGTCACCTTGCCTTCCGGGAGTTGCGCGCGGAGCTCGAATCCTTGTCCGTGATACCGGCACTCGGCCAGCTTTTGAAACTTCTGCTGCTCCGGCGTCACGCCATCCTTCTCGAGGTCGCGCCGGCAACGCTCGACTAGCTCGTCGATCACGGCGTTGACGCGGCCTATGGCGGCTTGATCCGCATGCTTCAGGGAGACAATCAGGGACCGCGCATGTTCGTATTGCATGTCGGTCTGCAAAAGCCCCATGGCGGCGGTGATGCCGGGAGCCACGGGCACAATGATCTCCTTCGCCGAAATCGCCTCGGCCAATGCGACGCCATGCAATGGACCGGCCCCGCCGAACGGCACGAGCGCGAACTCCCGCGGATCGATGCCGCGCGCGACAGAATTGGACCGGATCGCGAGCGCCATATTCGAATTGATGACCTTGATGATGCCGAGGGCAGCTTCCTCTATCGAAAGCCCAAGAGGTTTCGCGATCTTCGCTTCGACGGCCTTGCGCGCGAGATCGGGGTTGAGCGGCAAATCGCCGCCCAGCATCTTGTCGGGGTCGAGGCGGCCGAGAACGATTTGCGCGTCGGTGACTGTCGGCTCCTCGCCGCCCTTGCCGTAGCATGCCGGGCCGGGATCGGCGCCAGCCGAGCGCGGACCGACATGAAAGCCGCCGGCAGGATCGATATAGGCGATCGATCCACCACCGGCGCCAATCGAGACGAGATCGATCATCGGCACCAAAATCGGATGGCCGTTCACGTAGGAATCGCGCGCATTCATGATCTTGATGCGCCCGTCGGGGATCGTGCTGATGTCGGCTGAGGTGCCGCCGATATCGACGGTGATGAGATTGGACCGGCCACACCACATGCCCTCAGCCCGGCCGCCGATCACGCCGCCCGCAGGTCCCGACATCAGGATGCCGACGGCCTTCTGCGAGCAGGTTTCGACGGTGGCGATGCCGCCGTTCGATTGAATGACGCGCAGATTGGCCGAAAAACCGCTGTCGGTGAGCTTGGTCTGCAAGTTGTTGAGATAGAGTGAGGTCTTCGGCCCGACAAAGGCGTTCATCGCCGCGGTCGAAAAGCGCTCGTATTCGCGGATCACATTGGCGACTTCGGATGAGGTGCAGATGTAGGCGTCGGGCATCTCGGCGCGAACGATCTCGGCAGCCCTCCGCTCGTGCGCATCGTTAAGAAACGAGAACATAAAGCCGATGACGACGGATTTGATGCCGCGGCGCTTGAACAGCCGCGTAGCCTCGACGACTTCGTTCTCGTCGAGTGCGATTTCAATGCTGCCGTCGGGCGGGCGAATGCGCTCGGACACGGCAATACGGTTCCGCCGTTTGACCAACGGCCGTTGCTGCCAGGGAACTTCGAAATGCAGCGAAAAGTTGTGCGGCCGCTTGTGGCGGCCGATATGGAGGATGTCGCGGAAGTTTCGCGTCGTCAGCATCCCGACTTCGGCGCCGTTATGCTCAATGGTGATGTTGGTGGCGACCGTGGTTCCGTGCACGATCAGGGATACATCGTCCGGCCGAACGCCGGACATGTCGCACAGTTCGCGCAGCCCCTTGATCACGCCCTCGGACTGGTCGTGCGGCGTGCTCGAAACCTTGTGGACGAAAACGCCGTGCTCCGCCTCGAGAACGAGGTCGGTGTTGGTGCCTCCGACGTCGACGCCTACGCGCGCCATGGATCGCCTGATCGTCCTTCGCGCCGCCGTGCCAACCCGGGTGCACAACGCCTTATACTGATTGCCAAGGAAAGATTGTCAGCATTGGCCCGCTCGTGCAACCCCTAAGCGACAAAGTCGGCAACAGCGAGCGGTTCAAGCCGCGGGAGAGTTGAGCCTAACGAACAAATAGTGGTTGAATGCGGACTGAACCGAGAGGAATGTGAGCGATGGCTATAACCACCAAATTCGTCTGCTCCGGCTGCAGGTGGTGGCATTTTCATCCGACCGAAGGTGCCGAGCCGGACTCGGAGCAGGCGGTCGGATATTGCCGGCGCTTCCCGCCGAGCCGCCGTGAGAACGGCGTGGGCGCGTGGCCGATTACATTCGGCAATGACTGGTGCGGCGAATACGCGGATAAAAGCGATGTGTCCCGGCAGATGTCGCGCAGCGCGACGGCATCGCACTGAGCGCGCCTCTATTAGACTAGATGAGATCGATACAATTCATCAGCGCCACTTCGGTGGCGCGGCGAAAGGCGTCGCGTTCGTCCTGATCCGCACTCGCTAGCCCAACCTTAAATCGCACGCCGCCACTCGCACCGGCCACCGGCCCCTTGGAGACCTTGGCGCTTCCAAATTGCGTCCGGACCGCACCGTCCTTGCCGAAAATGAGCTTGCAAAGGACGATCGCCTCGTCGCCGTCGCGCTTTTTCTCGGCGATTTCGTAGCGCCAATCGCTGCCGAAGCGCTCGTTCAGCCGGCCTGCGGCGGCAGAGCCGGGGTCTGGCCGATCGGAGGCTGCGGCGTTAGGCAGGGGGGCTGTCGTCGCCCGGCTGCCGATGGGCCCCTGGGGGCCAGCGGCCAACCGACCCGCAGACGGTCGCCCGCCACGATAGAGATCGTCGAACCGCTTTTTGTTCTGCGCCAGCATGTCATCGAAAACCGACGACAGTTCGGGCCGCTGCGTGTTTGCCATATGATGCTCAACCACGTTGCGCGCGGGGCCACCAGCGGTCGAAGTCGTCCTGCGCCTTGGCCGCGAAATCCGCGCTTCCGGAGAACGAACGAAGATAATCGAGCGCGTCGGCAAGCTCCACGACGTCGCCATACTTCGCATCGATGTCGAACAGGTTGGCTTCATGCGGTCCGGCGGCGCGATCCCCCACCGCTTCGCGCACGACGATGGTGTGATAGCCGTATTGCAGGGAATCGATGGCCGAGGCGCGGATACAGCCGCTGGTGGTGCAGCCCGCCAACATAACGGTGTCAACGCCGAGCAAGCGCAGATCGACGTCGAGACTGGTGCCGAAGAACGCGCTTGCGTATTTCTTTTCGATGACTTTCTCGCCTGGCAGTGGCTTGATTCTTTGGTCGACCTCGATCAGTGGCGAGCCCCTTTGCAGGATCGCGAGCGACGGGACTTTTTTGACGAATATGCCAGCGTCGTGCAAATCCTCGGCATAGGCGATCGCGGTGTACACGATCGGCAGCTTGCCACGGCGGAATGCCTCCAGAAGCTGGCGTGTCGCGTTGATCTCCCAGGCGAAGTCGCCGCCCAATGGCGACTTGGGGTCGGTGAAGCCATTGATAAAATCGACCACAACCAGAGCCGGGCTTCGGCCGTACCCGGACCGGCCGGCGAAGCCCTTGCGCTCGTAGTCCGCTCGCGTTTCGCGCCGCCAGTCGCTCATCGCTGTCTCCAAACCGGTGCATATAACCAAGGATGCGGTCGCCTTTGGTTCCTTGTCAACGACATCCATCATGACCAACACTGCACGTCTTTATGACGAGAGGCGCGACCTCTTGCCGATACGCCCGCAAAGTGGGACTGTTGTAATATAAGCGTCTGCTCGATCGCCGCCGAGCGGTTCGCTGATCCATCTTTCGGAGCGTTTTCACAGTGCGGCCGAGCACCAGCATGTCCGACGAGAACCGCACCCGTTCGCCGTTAGGCGCAGTCCGAGCCGGCTATACCTCCGCCTCTGACACGCGGCTTGGACCGCGCTATCAGCCCCGCTCTTTGGTGACATCGCGGGGAACCGACCCGGCGCGGAGCGCCCGGTCAGCGCCGCGATCCGGCGGCAGCGGCAAGAAGGAAATATTCTGCGCCATCGGCGTCGACGTCGACGCGGTCGCGGGCTGGCTTGGCTCTTACGGCGGTGAAAATTCGCCTTGCGATATCTCCCGCGGCCTGTTCGCCGGTGAAGTGGGCGTGCCGCGGCTGGTCAAGCTGTTCGACCGCCTTGGCATACCAACAAGCTGGTTCATTCCCGGCCATTCCATCGAAACGTTTCCGACGCAATGCAAGATGGTCGTCGATGCCGGACACGAGATCGGCATGCACGGCTATTCGCATGAGAATCCGATCGCCATGACGCCCGAGCAGGAAGAGGCGGTCCTAGATAAGTGCATCGAGCTGATCGAGCGCCTCAGCGGCCGGCGCCCAACCGGCTACGTCGCACCGTGGTGGGAATTCAGCACGGTCACGAACGAGCTGTTGCTAAAAAAGGGCATTAAATACGACCACAGTCTGATGAACGATGACTTTCACCCGTTTTACGTGCGGGTAGGGGATAGCTGGACCCCGATCGATTATTCGAAGCAGCCGAAGGAATGGATGAAGCCGCTGGTGCGCGGCGAGGAGACCGATCTCATCGATATACCCGGCAGCTGGTATCTCGACGATCTGCCGCCGATGATGTTCATCAAAAGCGCCCCGAACAGCCACGGCTTCGTTAAGCCGCGTGACATCGAAGAGCTCTGGTGCGATCAATTCGATTGGGTCTATCGCGAATACGACTATGCCGTTTTCGCCATGACCATTCACCCCGACGTCTCCGGGCGTCCGCAGGTCCTGCTGATGCTGGAGCGAATTTATGACTATCTCTCAAAGCATGCTGGCGTGAAGTTTTGCACCTTCGACGAGATCGCTGACGATTTCCGCCGCCGCTGTCCGCGGGAGAGCGCACCTGCCGAAGCGGCGCGCGCCCGCTGAGCGGCCGCATCCATGTGCGCCCTGTGTGGTATCCTTGGCGGCAAAGGCCATTGGAGCGATAGCGCCAGTGCACCGGCGGTCTTCGCCGGACGCGCGGAGCCGCAGACCAGGCTGCGCGAGCGCCAGGACCGCACCCGCATCCTCAACGCCGTCCTGCAGGATCATGGTGTTGTCGTAAAAGACTGGTCGGGCAATGCCTATTTGCTGACCAGCCGCACCGGCCGGACGGCGATTGTCGATACCGTCGGCGAAATCTGGACGGCTGCGGAACGGATCGGCGGACGGACATGTGACCCGCTCGATGAAAAATACCTGAGCGCACTCGCAAACCGCCAGGCTGAGCGCGAGCAACATGACAAGTTATAGCGAGCTCACGCCGGTCAACATCGTCACCGGCTTTCTCGGCAGCGGCAAAACGACTCTGCTGCAACGCTTGCTGCGCGCGCGGGAATTGTCCGACGTCGCCGTTCTCGTCAACGAGTTCGGCGAGGTCGGGCTCGACCATCATTTATTACAGGGCGTGGCGGAAAGCACGCTTTTGCTTGAAAATGGCTGCTTGTGCTGCGCCATTCGCGGCGATCTGCAGAAGGCGCTGCGCGATCTGCTGTCCCGGAGAACGCGGGGTGACGTCCCTCATTTTCGCCGTGTCGTCATCGAGACTTCCGGATTGGCCGACCCGGCGCCGATCGCCTACACGCTGCTGTCGGAGGCCGTCCTTCGCCATCATTTCCGTCTCTCCGGGATCATTACGACGGTCGATGCAGTGAACGGTGCGGCGCAACTCGACGCCTTCCCCGAAGCCGTCAAACAAGCATCGATGGCCGACCGCATCGTGGTGACCAAGATCGATCTTTCCAACGCACCAGCCATTGCGGCGCTGCGCAAGCGGCTGCGCGCACTGAATGTCTCCGCACAGTTCGTGGAATCGAGTGAGATCAGCGGCGAAGTGCATCGATTGCTGACCGATGACATCTACGATGCTGATGGCAAGTTTCGCGAAGCGAGTCACTGGACCGCGGAGGAAGTCGACGAGCACGGCTCGCACGAGCATACTGCGGACGTTCAGTCCTTCGCCGCGATCTTCGATCGGCCGTTGGATTGGACCGCGTTCGGCGTCTGGGCCAGCATGCTGTTGCATCGCCATGGAGCTGACGTGCTGCGTCTCAAGGGCCTGCTGAACGTAGCGGGCGTGCCGACTCCGGTTCTGATCAACGGGGTTCAGCACATCGTCCATCCGCCGAGCCATCTGGAAAAATGGCCGGACTCCGACCGGCGCTCGCGCCTCATATTCATCGTGCGTGGGTTGAAACGCGCGCGGATTGAGCGATCGCTCGCGATCTTCAACGACCTGGTCAATGCACCGCCATCATCAGCTCTTCCCCGCGAAAGCGCGGAGCCAGTGCGTTCGAGGGTGCTCTAGAGGTGTTTCAGCGCGCCCGCGGTGGCGCGCTTCGCGGGCGCCAGCCCGTGCGCAGGGCCCGCACGACATAGTGCAGCAAATAGAAAATCACCGCCAAAATCACCAGCAAGACGATGGCGAGCAGCTTTTCGCCAAACGCGACATCGAAGATGGGACCGCGATTGACGAAATATTCGCTCAAGACTTCAATCGCCTGCAGCGTGGCGCCGGCGCAGAAGATCACGGCCACGAGAATGGCCGCCTGCAGCGTGTCGAATACCAGTGTGTCGACGTTCAAATCCGTGACGCTGCGGAAGATTTCGCTGTGGAACGACTGCCAATGAGCGAACGCGTAGGCAACGATACCGACCAGGCAGGCGAACCAGAAAAGCACGTTGCCGAAATGGATGAAGGGGATGTGCGCGACGAGGTAAGTCTCAAACGGGCGATAGAAATAAAGAAAAACGAGCAGGATGATGACAGCAACGACGCCGATCCAGAACTGCTGTTGCTTAGTGGTGTCGTCCGCCATATTCGCCGTCTTAGTTTGCGTTATATGGAAAGATGGTAAATCATTCCGGCGCGATGTCAAAATCGACATCTCGCGGGCGCTTTCAGATAGTAATAGCACACGCAATGGAACGAGTTGACAATCGAACGCTGCTCCGGGACTATGACTGTACTTCCGGGACTATTGCTATAAAAATGGGCGTGCGGAACGCGTCTTTGTACGCGCGGGGATTGCGCGGACCCTGTGGGAGTGACGACAAGGGGGATTGGTTCAAGCTTCGGCGCAAATCGTCCCGGAGTGACCAACGCAGGGGGTGATATGAGTAGCCGGCTCGGCATTGATGTCGGCGGGACTTTTACGGACCTGCTCCTGTTCGATGAGCGCTCCGGCGCGATGCGCTTGCTGAAGACGCCGTCAACGCCCAGCGATCAGTCGGTCGGGATTCTCAATGGAATTCGGCAGCTGATCGAGGAGACTGGCGTTTCGGCATCCGATATCACGTCCCTTCTTCATGGCACGACGGTGTCGACCAACATCGTCTTGGAGGAAAAGGGCGCCAAAGTCGGCCTGCTGGTCACCGAGAATTTCGAGCAGGTTCTTCATTTGGCACGCTCGCAAACGCCGGGGCCGCTGGCCGGCTGGATCATTATGCAAAAACCGGATCCGCTGGCCGATCTCGAGCGGACCCGAGGCATCCGCGAGCGCGTCAGTGCGCGGGGCGATGTGATCACGCCACTCGACGAAGGATCGGCCCGCAAGGCGGTACGCGAGTTGATCGAACTGGGCGCGGAAGCCATCACCGTGTCGCTGATGCATTCCTACGCCAACCCGCAGCATGAGCAGCGGGTCAAGGCGATCGTCGAGGAAATGGCGCCCGACATGACGGTGTCGCTGTCTTCGGAAATCCTGCCGGAGTTCCGCGAATATGAGCGCACGCTGGTCACCGTCATGAACGCTTATGTTCGCCCCAGCATGCGGCGCTATCTGAACGGCTTCGAGGAAAAGCTGCACCAGGTCCAGTTTCAACCCAGCGTCAACATCGTGCGCTCCGACGGCGGCTTGATGAGCGTTGAGCGCGCGAGCCAATCGCCGGTCCATACCATGCTGTCCGGCCCTGCCGGCGGTGTATCCGGTGCGGCTTTCATGGCCTCGCTCGCCGGCTTTCCGCAAGCGCTCGGCTTCGACATGGGTGGCACCTCCACCGATGTTTCGTTGATTGAGGATGGCAAGCCGACGATCTCGCGGCAGACAGCCATTGGCTACTATCCCATTAAGGTGCCTTCGGTTGACGTGCACAGCGTAGGCGCCGGCGGGGGCTCGATTGCGCACGTGCCGATGACAGGCGCGCTGCGTGTCGGACCGGAAAGCGCCGGCGCGGTGCCGGGTCCGGCCTGCTACGGGAAGGGTGGCGATCGGCCGACGGTGACGGACGCCAACGTCGTGCTGGGCCGTCTGCCGCCGCGGCTGCTCGGCGGCAAGATGATGCTGGACACCAAGGCGGCCGAGGAGGCGGTTGCGAAGATCGCACGTGCTCTCAGCCTCGACCTGCACCAGGCGGCGCAAGGCATCCTCGACATCGTCAACGAGAACATGTTCGGGGCGCTACGCCTGGTGACAGTGCAAAAGGGGTTGGATCCGAGGGACTTTGCGTTGGTCCCTTTCGGCGGCGCAGGACCGCTCCACGGCAACGCCATGGCCACGCTGGCCGGCTGCTTTCCAGTCATCGTGCCGCCGACGCCCGGCGTGTTGTCGGCGTTGGGCTTCCTGTATTCCGACGTGAAGAACGAATTTGGCCAAACCTTCGTACGCAACATGGACGATGCCGACCCCAGCCAAATCGGCGACATCCTGACGAAGCTGGGGCGCGACGCGAGGGCGTGGCTCCGCGAAGAAGGAATTGATGAGCCGCGGCAGCGGCTGAACTACGAGGCCGATGTCCGCTATTTCCGGCAGGGCTACGAGTTTTCCCTCGAGATCGATCCGGACCGACTGGGCAGCGGCGGGCTCAATGACCTTGCCGCGCGCTTCGGCCTGGCGCACGAGCGCATCTATGGCTTCAAGCTCGATCAGCCGGTGGAACTCGTCAATCTTCGCGCGGTCGGGGTTGGGGCGGTGCAAAAGATCAATTTGCCGAAGTTTGAGAAAGAAGGACCCGACGCGGCCGCTGCGGTGGCCGATCAGAACCGCGCCTATTTCGACGGCAGCTTCTCTTCGGTGAATGTCTATGATCGCGCCCTGTTGCGCGCCGGCAACCGGTTCCGAGGCCCGGCCATCGTCACCCAGATGGATGCGACGACCGTGATCCATCCCAACCACACTGGCGAAGTCGATGAGTATCTGAGTATTCTGATCAGACCCGATAAGGCGGCCTAGGGCGCCCGGAGAACGAACTCGATGGTGAATTTCAGCCCGTTGGGCGGTACTGTAAGCTTTGATGACCTGCTGAAGGTTAACAAGCAGCAGTTCGACCGCATTTTTTCGGCTCAGACGAAGGAATTGGGTCTGCTCGGCTCAAGCCACCGGCCGCCCACGACCGCGGACTTGGCCTCCGCCAGTCTCGCTTCGGAAGCGGCCACGCAGCCTTCCGATGTCTATGCGATGCTCAACGACCGTTTCGGTTCGCAGTGGTCGTCCGAAGTCGTCGAACATAAGACCGAGCGCGGGTCGGTGACCGTGCTCTGCAAACTGTCGGTGGACAGCACCTCGAAGATGCAGTTTGGCTCGGCGCGCGCAAATGGCGACGAGGGCGCCGCGTTACGGCGGGCGACGGAAGCTGCGCTGCGCAACTGTGCCGGCATGTTCGGCGACGCACCGGCCGGGCTGGAGGCGCGCGCCGAACGGCCTTCCACGCGTCCCTCCGCCGGACGCGCAAGCGGCGGCGTGAGCGGCAATGAGACTCATGCAGCGCGGTCGCCGCAATCGAGGGAGAGCCGCAAGCTCGATACCGTTTCGCTCGACCTGATCGAGAACGCGCTGCGCAATGCCCGCCACGAAATGGATGCGGTGCTGTTCCGCTCGGCCATGTCGCCGGTGATCCGTGAACAGCACGACGAATTCCCGATGATTTGCGACGCCAAAGGGCGCATGATCGTGGGACAGTTTGGCTCATATGTGGCCAACATGCTCAAGCAGAGTGGCTTCGAGCTGGAGCCCGGCGACGTCATCCTGCAGAACGACCCCTACGCGTGCGCCGGCGCGATCAGCCACCTCAACGACTTTATGGTCATGGTGCCGGTGTTCCACCAGGGTGACCTGGTCGGCTTCACGTCAATGTTCGGACACATGATGGACGTCGGCGGCTCCGTGCCGGGCAGCATGCCGACGAACGCGGCCTCGATCTTCGGCGAGGGTATCCGCATTCCGCCGATCAAGCTCTACGAGCGTGGCGAGATCAATAAGGCGGCGCTCGACGTGATCATGAACAATACGCGCACGCCGGAGATGAACTATAGCGATCTCATGGCGATTATCGCCGGCTGCCGGGCCGGCGAGAAGCGCGTCATCGAAATTTGCGACCGCTTCGGCCGCGACACCTACAGGCAGGCCTGCGACGCTCTGCTCGATCGCACCAACCGCGCGATGCGCAACTTGATCGTGAAGAATTTGCCCGAGGAGCCGAAGTCGTTCGAGGACTATGTCGACGACGACGGCCGCGGCAACGGCCCCTTCAAGATGAAGCTCACGGTGTGGCGGGAGGGTGACAACGCCTATTTCGATTGGACTGGCACATCGCCACAAGCCCCCGGGCCGATAAACTTCTATCTGCACGAAGGCATGTTCAAGATGTTTATCGGGGTCTACATGATCATGGTCTTTGATCCCCAGATCCTGTTCAACGATGGCTTTTACGATCTTATCCACGTGACCCTGCCCAAGGGCTCGCTGGTGCATCCCGACTTTCCCGCGTCCCTCGGCTGCCGCACGCATACGCTGTCGCGCCAATTCGACGTGCTCGGCGGGGCGCTGAGCTACAACGCGCCCGAAATGGCGACGGCGGCGGGCTACGGATCGAGCCCGCATTTTCTCTATTCAGGCGTGGACAAGGCGGGCCGAGCGTTCCAGCTCATGGAAATTCTCTATGGGGGAATTCCCGGCCGCCCGATCGGCGACGGCCTTGACGGTCATTCGTGGTGGCCGCTATTCCAGAACATCCCGAGCGAGTATCTGGAGACCTATTACCCGTTGCTCATCGAGGGCTACAGCACCATCATGGACACCGGGGGCGCCGGCAAGCACCGGGGCGGCAACGGGGTTGAGAAGATCTTTCTCTTGCTCGAGGAAGGCGACATCTCGATCCACGACGACCGCCACCTGTCGCAACCTTGGGGCATCCTCGGCGGACGCCCGGGCGCATGCTCGGAAAAATGGCTGGTGCGCAAGGACGGTAGCCGACAGCCGCTACCGTCCAAGATCGACAATGTGCGGGTCTTTGCCGGCGATCGCGTGATCTTCCGCACCGCCGGCGGCGGCGGCTGGGGCGATCCTCTCGAGCGTGATCCCACGCGCACCCGCAACGATGTCGCGCGTAAGCTGATGAGCGAAGCGAAGGCGCGCGAGGAATATGGTGTCGTTCTCACTGGCAGTCGTCTGGACCTGGATCACCGGGCGACGGACGAACTGCGCGATAGCATGCGCCGCAATAGGAAAGCCCCGAAATTGTTCGATTTCGGGGAACGCAGACCAACTTCAACGACCCGCGCCGCTTAAATGGTTTGAGCGGCTGCGGCTAATGGCAACGCAAGAACTTCGGGAAACGGGACGAGTGCACGATGCTTGAGGTGGTTATCAGTCTCATTGTTATCGCGATCGTGGTTATCGCGATTTTTTATATCATCTCAATTTGGATCTACAAACGCGCGCCATCCAATATGGGATTCATCCGCACGGGCTTCCTGGGCACGAAAGTCTGCCTGGGCAAGGGCGCCATCGTGCTTCCGGTCTTTCACGAGATCACGTGGGTCTCGCTCGAGACGCTTAAGTTCGCGGTGAGCAGGGCGCGCGAACAGGCGATCCTGACGGCCGATAACATCCGCATCGATGTGAACAGCGAATTCTATGCCCATGTCGGTCATACCGAGGAAGCGGTTTTAACCGCCAGCCGCACGCTCGGAGAAAAGACCTTCGACGCCGAGAAAGTCCGTAACCTGCTCGAAGCAAAAGTCGTCGGCGCACTGCGCAGTTTCGCCGCGACCAAGACGCTCAAGCAACTGCACGAGAACCGCGACGGCTTCGCTCGCGAAATCAAGGATAACGTCAGCGAAAGCTTCGCCGCGAATGGCCTGATGCTCGAAGAAGTAAGCATCGTCTCGCTGGAGCAGTCGACCAAGGAGTATTTCCGGGCTGACAACGTATTCGATGCCGAAGGTCTCAAGGTCATCACCGAGATAACCTCGGAAGCGCGCCGCAAGGTGCACACCACCGAGAAACAGACCACGGTCTCGATCCGCCAAAAGGATCTCACCACCCAACTTGAATTGTTGGAAATCGAGCGCCAGGAGGCCTTTGCGCGTGCCGACCAGGACAAGGAAATCGCCAACGAGCAGGCCAAGCAGTTACGTGAGAAGCAGACCTATGTGCTCGATCAGCGCCTGGCTATCGAACAGCGCGAACTCGAAAACGAAAAAGCATTGGAACAGCTCCGCACCGAGCGCGATGTCGCCTTCACCGCGGAGGCAAAGCGTCGCGAGATAGCGCAGGTGCAAAAGGAACTGGCGCTGGAACAGGAACGCCGAGACCGCGAGATCGCCCTGATCGACAAGGCGCGGGAAGCTGAAATTGCCGAAATCACCCGCAATCTCGCCCGCGAGCGCGCCGAGCGCGACAAGGATATCGATCTCGCCGCCAAGGAGCGTGAACGCCAGGAGGCGGACATCGCCCGCGCCACCGCGGTCGCTACCGCCGAGGAGCGGGCGCGCGACCAGCGACATCAGGCGAGCGAGGAAACGGCACTTTCGGTCCGCCGGCGCAGCCTCGAGACGCGCCTTGGCGTCCTGCAGGTTGATCGCGACGAGGCGGTCGCCATGGCCAAGCAGGAAAAGGAGATCTCCGACGAGCGGGCGCGGATATTGAGCGAGCAGCAGCGTTTCGTGCTCGACCGGCGCTGGGAGGTCGAACAGGAAGAAATCCGTAAACAGCAGGCGCTGGAGGCGGCTCAGATCCAGAAAGAGATCGCCATCATCGAGGAGGCCACGCAACGCGAGGCGGCGGAGATTCGCCGTGGGTTGGCGCGTGCGCAAGAGGAGCGCGACCGCGAGATCGCGCTGGTCGCCAAGGCCGCAGAACTGGAGCGCGCGGAGATTCGTCGTGAGCTCGCGCGCGAGCAGGAGGACCGGGATCGTCGGATCGCCCTTGTAGCCAAAGATGGCGAATTGCAGCAAGCCGAGGTGAGGAGGGCACTTGCGACGCAGTTGGAGGAGATGGCGCGCGACATCGCCGTGATCGGCAAGGAAGGTGAGCGCGAACGCACCGATATCGAGCGCTTCCTCGCGCGCGAACAGGCGGAGCGCGACCGGGAGATCGCCCTCGTCGCCAAGACGCGGGAGCTGGAGATCGCCGAGACGAAGCGGCTCGCAAGCACGGCCGAGCGCGAGAAGGCCGAGCACGGCGTCGAGTCCGTGCGGGTGGTGGCGGACGCTGAACGCGCCCGTCAGGTTGAGATTATCGAGGCCGGCAAAGCGGCCGAGGCGCGCCGCATTGATGAGGAAAGCAAAGCGGCCGTAATGCGCATGCACATGATTACGCAATCAGAGGCACGCAAGCTCGCTGCGGAGCTCGAGGCCGAGGCGACGTTGCTGCGCGCCCGCGCAACGACAGAGGCGCAGAAGATCGGCGCGGAAGGCATCGAACGCGAGGCCGGAGCACGTGGGCGTGCCGAAATGGAAGTCGAAACGCTGCGTATCGCCAACACGCAACGTCTGCTCGAAGCCGAAGCCACCGGCCTCGAAGCGAAGGCCGAAGCACTCAAAAAGTACAATGAGGCTGGGACCTTCCTCGAACTGGCGCGGTTGCGGATCGAGGCAGAGCGCGATGTTCACATTGATCAGGCCAAGGCGATGGGCACCGCCCTTTCGGGTGCGCAGATCCGCATGTACGGCGGTGGCGACGGCACGATGGATACGATCCGCGGGCTGTTCACGCAGGGGTTCGGGATTGGCGAGGTCCTCGAAGGCCTGACGCAATCGATGCCCGAGGGGCTTCGCAAACGCTTGAGCGCCAACGGCATCCATGGCCTGATCGGCAAGCCTTATAACGGAAGCTCGCTGAAACAGACCTATGAGCACCTCAATGCGCTGGTGCAGGAACACCTGAAGAGCAAGAAGGCGCGGGAGATTCCATTTCCGGAGGCGCTTGCGAAGCTGGGCCAGCATGCCGGCGAAAACGAATCGTTGCGCGACGCGATCAAGATGCTCGGCGAGTTCAATCAAGAAGGCGCGCTCGACGCCGTTCCCTTCGACTCCGTATGGAACATGGTCAGCGCGATCGCGAAGTCGGCGGGCTGAAATCGGCTAGGCAATGGCTGAGTACGACGTCGTCCTGGAGCACGTCTCCAAGACCTATCCCGGGGGAGCCCGGGCGGTCATCGACTTCAGTGCCCAGCTGAGGCACGGCGAATTTGTTTCGATGCTCGGGCCTTCCGGCTGCGGCAAGACGACAACCTTGCGCATGATCGGCGGCCTGGAAGAAGCCACCGAAGGCAAGATCTTCATCTCCGGGAAGGATGTGACCGATCTGCCGCCGGCGCTCCGCGACACATCGATGATGTTCCAGAGCTTCGCGCTGTTTCCCCACCGCACGGTTTTCCAGAACGTCGAGTTCAGCCTGAAGATGAAAGGGATGGAAAAGACCGCGCGAGACCGGCGCGTCTGGGAGATGCTCGAGATGGTGGGGCTCGCGAATTTCGCGGCCCGTAGACCTAGCGATCTTTCCGGCGGGCAGCAGCAGCGCGTCGCCTTGGCGCGGGCCCTGATCAGCCGTCCGACCGTGCTCCTGCTCGACGAACCGCTGGGATCGCTGGATTTCAATCTCCGCCAGGCGATGATGATCGAGCTCAAGAAGGTGCAGCGTGAATTGAACATGACCTTCATCATGGTCACGCATTCACAACAGGAAGCGATGTCGCTGGCCGACAAAGTCATCGTCATGAGCGACGCCGTCATCCAGCAGATCGGGACATCGCGCGAAGTGCATGAAAATCCGCAGACAAAATTCGTCGCTGAGTTCATCGGCAACAACAACCTGTTCCAGGGCCGGATCCGTTCGCGGAGCGGCTCGATCGTGTTTGTCGAGTCGCTTGGTCAATTGCTGTACGTCAAGGTTCCGGCAAGTATCAAACACGTCCCGGTCGGCAAGGACGTATGGTTCTCGGTCCGCGCCGACCTGATGAATACGGGCGACAAGCAGGACATGGCCAACCGCGTCGAGGGCAAATATATCGCCAGCGAGTTTCTCGGCTCGCTCGAGACTGATGTGTTCGAGGTGGCTCCGGGGCAATATGTTCACATCGAGCAGCACCGGCACGCGCAGGACCACGTTTACAAGCCGGGCGACCGCGAAACGCTGTGTTGGCACGCCGAATCCGGCGTTCTGCTCGAGAATTCACGCCGGCCAGAGGACGTCGAGGCGGCGTGAGATCGGCGCAACGGAGTTCAAGAGATGAACGCCATTCCTGTCATCGATATAGCTCCCTTCCTGGACGGTACCGCGAAGGGTCAAGAAATGGTGGCGCGCGCGGTCGATGATGCCTGCTCCACGCTCGGCTTTTTGATCATCGCCGGTCACCGCGTGTCCGACAGCCTGATCGACGATATGCGAAGGACGTCATTTAGCTATTTCGACCGGCCCCTGGAGGAAAAGCTGAAGCTGCGCATGCCGGCGGATCGCTATCGCGGCTACATTTCGCTGGGGAGCGAGGCGCTGTCCTATTCATTGGACGAAGAATCGCCGCCCGACTTCAAGGAATCTTTCTCGATCGGGCCGGTTGACCCTCCCGATGACGCCTATCACCGCGCCGCCGCGCCGGGTAAGTTTTTTGCGCCCAACCTATGGCCGGAATCCCCGCCCGAGTTTCGGCCGGTATGGGAAGCCTATTACCGCGAGATGGAACGGGTGGCGACGACGTTGATGCGTATCTTTGCCGCCGGCCTCGGCATGGATAAACACTTCTTCGATGACAAGGTCGATCGCCACATCACGAATTTCAGTGTGCTCCACTATCCGGAGCAGCCGAAACCGCCGCTACCCGGTCAGTTGCGCGCCGGGGCGCACACGGATTACGGCAGCCTCACGATCTTGAAGCCGGATAATGCACCGGGCGGTCTCCAGGTGCTGAGCAAGGACGGCGCTTGGATCGATGTTCCGACACTGCCGGGGACCTTCATCGTCAACCTCGGCGACCTCATGGCCGAATGGACCAACGATCGATGGGTCTCGACGCTGCACCGCGTGATGAATCCCCCGCGCGACAAGGCGGTCGGAAGCCGCCGCCTATCGATGGCATTTTTTCACCAACCGAATTACGACGCGGTGATCGAATGCTTGCCGACTTGCTCCGCTGCTGAACGTGCGCCGCGCTACGGGCGGACAACTTCCGGCGAACACGTGTGGATGAAAATCAACAAGCACCGCACGCCGGAACTGGCGCAGGCGAAGGCGTAAGGTCAGCAAACTGAAGGCGCCCTCATGGAACGCTTCATCAATGTGGCCGGGGCTCAGTTGGGACCGATCGCCCGCGACGAGTCGCGACAGCAAGTGGTGTCGAGATTGCTTGAACTGATGCGCGAGGCCAAGTCGCGCGGCGGCGATATCGTGGTGTTTCCGGAATTGGCGCTGACCACCTTCTTTCCCCGCTGGTGGATGGAGGGCGACGCGGAGATTGATAGTTATTTCGAGCGCGAAATGCCGAGTCCGGCCACGCGGCCGCTGTTCGAAGCGGCAAAGTCGCTCGGGATTGGCTTCTATCTGGGCTACGCCGAACTGGCGCAGCATGACGGCCGCACCCATCACTACAACACAGCGATCCTGGTGGACAAGAACGCCGCGATTGTCGGCAAGTACCGCAAGGTGCATCTTCCCGGTCACGCCGACGACCGGCCACATTATCCGTTTCAGCATCTCGAAAAGCGTTATTTCGAGCCCGGCGATTTAGGCTTTCCGGTGTGGCGCGCTTTCGGCGCCAACGTGGGTATGTGCATCTGCAACGATCGGCGCTGGCCGGAGACCTACCGGGTCATGGGCATGCAAAGTGTCGAGCTGATCGTGCTCGGCTACAACACGCCGACGCATCTTCCGTGGGTGCCCGTCTACGATCATCTGGCGGACTTCCACAACCATTTGTGCATGCAGGCCGGCGCCTACCAGAACAGCACCTGGGTCGTCGGCATCGCCAAAGCCGGCAACGAGGAGGGTAGCGAGCTTCTTGCAGGTAGCTGCATCGTCGCGCCGTCGGGCGAAATCGTCGCGCAGGCGACGAGCAACGGTGACGACGTGTTCACGGCGAAATGCAATCTCGACATCAGCCGGTACAACAAAGAGGCGATGTTCAATTTCGCGCAACACCGGCGGGTCGAGCATTACCAGCTCATCACTGAGCGCGCTGGCGCCGTTCCCCCGCGGGCATAGCCCGTCCGCATCAGGCGTGGCCGTGCGCTTCCTTGATCTTGGCGCGATCAATCGTGCCGGCCGTCGTCCTCGGTAAAGCAGCGACGAACTCAACATACTTTGGGCGCTTGTAGCGGGCGATCCTGGCGCCCACGAAGTCGATGACGTCTTGCGCCGTCGCGATTTGGGCGGGCTTGCAAGAGCAGACGGCCTTGATTGCCTCGCCCCATTGCGCATCCGGGACACCGAATACAACGACCTCGGCGATGGCGGGATGGGCCGCAATCGCATTCTCGACTTCGGCTGGGTAGACATTCTCGCCGCCGGGCTTGATCAGCTCCTTGGCCGGCGAGCGGCCCTTGTACCAAAGATAACCCTCCGCATCGAAGGCGCCCTGGTCGCCGGTGTGATGCCAATCATTGCGGAAAGTGGAGGCGGTATCGGCTTCGCTATTCCAGTAGCCCTTGAAGACAGTGGGGCCCCGCACGGCAATCTCCCCGACCTCGCCGACGGCGACGGGATTGTCCGCCTCATCGAGCACGGCAACCGTATTGAGGAAGGTGGGCCGGCCGGCAGCGCCCGGCTTGTCGCGGTAGCGCCCCATGGTGACGAAGCCCGAAGTTTCGGACTGGCCGAAGACGGCCCAGAAGCGCGCATCCGGGCATTGTCGTTCGAAGCGGACAATAGTCTCAGGCGCGTCGAGGCCGGTGACCACGCGCAAGCTGGCGAGATCGCCAGCGCGGCCTTCAACGGTGTCAAGCAGCGTAGTCAGGATCGGCGGGAATTCCGCGAGCATGGTCACACGTTCGCTGCGAATGTGCGCGAGCGCGGCAATGGCATCGAATTTCGGCGTCACAATGGTGGCACCGCCGGCATGCTGTGCGGCCACGAGCATACCGAGCCCGGCGACGTGGAACAGGGGCAGAACTCCCAGATTCACATCGTCCGGGGTGAGCGCCCAATAGTGCATCAGCTGCACGCTACCAGCCATTATTCCGGCATGAGAGAGCAACGCGCCGCGCGGTCGACCACCCACTGCAGCGGTGTAGAACATGACGAAGCCGGCATCTGCCTGCCGGTGCGGTTCGGCTAAAGGTCTGCCACTCGCGACGCCCGCTTCCAACAGTTCTGAATAAGGCGCGAACGGGGCCGCGTTGCCGCCGATTCCATACCAACATTCAACGGTCCGGAGTTCCCGTTGCTTACCTTGAAGTATCGGTTGGTTGCCGGCATCGGCGATGACGACCTTCGGCGCGGCATCGGCAGCGATGTAGGCGATTTCCTCTGCGCTCAAGCGCCAGTTGATGGGTACAAGGATGGCGCCGAGGCGAGCGACGGCGCCGTAGAGATCGACAAATTCGAGGTTGTTCGCTGACAACATGACGACGCGGTCGCCGGGCCCGACGCCGGTTCGGGCCAAGCCAGCGGCCAACCGCTCGACGCGCGCCAAATACGCGGCATGCGTGATGCGCTCTTTCTCGAAAACGAAAGCGATGCGGTCCGCGTGAAGGCACGCATTGCGTTGAACGACGTCAAACAGCGTGAAGTCACGCAACCCCATTTGGGAGGTCTCCTCGATCGAGGTGCATTCTCATCGTTTTTTGTTCCTAAGCGTAAGTATCACAGCGAGCGTCTGTCAACGAGCGTCGTTCACCGCGCCGACACGATCAGCCATTCCCCCCGATAAACCGCTTTCTGCGCCCGCATTACTCCTCTCCAAACCGCGGCGGTCGGCGTTCGAGAAATGCCGTGACACCTTCGCGGAAATCCCGCGTGCCAGCTGCCTTCACGAAGCCGTCGCGCTCGGCGTCGAGTTGCGCGTCGAGCGGCGTGTTCGGCGCCTGATCCACCAGGCGTTTGAGCGTCGCCTGCGCGATGGCGGGACCGCTCGCAATGCGGCGCGCCAACTCATCGACCTCGCGAGCGAGCGCATCTTTTGCCACGACGCAGTTGACGAGACCCATTTTCTCGGCTGCATGCGCATCTTTTGGCTCGCCGAGCATCAGCCATTCCAGTGCCCGCCGCGGTCCAAGAAGACGCGTAACTGTCCAGGTCGTCCCGCCGTCAGGATTAGTCCCGAGCCTGGTATAGGCCGGGACGAAAGATGCATCCTCGCTCGCAACGATAAAGTCGCACGCGAGCGCAAGGCCAAGCCCACCGCCCGCCGCGGCGCCTTGCACTCCCGCCACCACGGGCGCCTTCAGACGCCGGATACTCCGGATGGTGCGGTGGAATAGACCGATCAGCCTGCCGATAATCTCGGCCGCGTTGTCGCCGGCCGCTCTGAACACGGTCACGTCGCCGCCAGCCATAAAGGCTCGGCCCGATCCCATTAATGTCACGACGCGCAGTGCCGGTTCGCGCTCGAGGCTCTCGAAGGCGTACGCCAGCTCTAATGCCAAATCGTGATCGAGCGCGTTAAGGCGGTCGGGCCTGTTGAGCGTGACGCGCGCGATGCCGCGCTCGACCGCAAGCAGCACCAGATCTTTCTGAGACACGGCCGTCCTCCCTAAATCCCGCGATCCGCATTGTCATTCTGTCGCGGCTATTCTAGTCTTGCGCAAAAATGAATCTGACTCAATATGGAGGAAGTCATGCCGGAGGTGCGCTGCGAGCGAGTAGGACAGGCGCTATGGCTCACGATTGACCGCGAGGAACGGCGCAATGCTCTCAACGAAGCTGTCCTCAACGGTCTTCGTACCGGCTTGGTTAGCGTCACGGAGACGTCCGGGATCCGCGCCGTTGTTATTACCGGCGCGGGCGAAAAAGCATTCTGCGCCGGCGGCGATCTTAAGCCCAATACCGAGGGCGATCCGTTCGGCATCGATCCGGCCGAGCGCGACAATCCGGTCGTCAAATTGTTTCGTACCATCGTCGACTCGCCCGTCCCGGTGATCGCGCGCGTCAACGGCCACGCTCTTGCCGGCGGGTTCGGCCTGGTCTGTGCCTGTGATTTCGCGATCCTTGCCGATCACGCGCGGCTTGGTGTGCCCGAAGCGCGCATCGGACTGTTTCCGATGATGATTCTGCCTTTCATGCTTCGTACTATCCCGCGGCGAAAGCTGCTCGAATTGTGCGTCACTGGTGAACCGATCTCGGCCGCGGACGCGCTGGCTCACGGCATAGTCAATCATGTGGTGCCGCTCGCTACCCTCGATGAAAAGGTCAATGCGCTGGTCGCCTCAATCGCCGCCGCGTCACCTACCGCGATCTCGGTTGGCCGTCGCGCGCTCGCGACAATCGACGGTCTTTCGCTTGAGGCCGGTCTCGAATATGCACAACGCGTGCTGCCCCAGCTTGCCCGGACGCAGGATGCCCGCGAGGGTTTCCGCGCATTCAACGAAAAACGTGCGCCGGTCTGGACCGGACGGTGACAGCCATGACGCGCGACACCGTCCGGATCGGTTGCGCCTCGGCGTTCTGGGGCGACACCAGCGCCGGTGCCGAGCAGCTTGTCCGACGCGGCGACATTGATTTTCTGGTCTTCGACTATCTCGCCGAGATTACCATGTCGCTCCTTGCGCGTGCTCGCGTACGCAAGCCAGAGCTCGGCTACGTTCCGGACTTCATCGATGCTCTTGCGCCGCTCCTCCAGGAGATCAAACAACGCGGCCTCCGCATCGTTTCGAATGCTGGAGGCATCAATCCGCATGCGGCGGCAGCCGCATTGCGGGGGAGGGCGGCAGAAGCAGGCATTGCGCTCCACATCGCCGTCGTCACGGGAGATGACCTGACCGATAGGACAGAAGAAATTCGCGCTGCGGGGGTGAAGGAGATGTTCTCTGGCGCGCCGATGCCGGAGAAGCTCACGACCATGAACGCCTATCTCGGCGCCCAACCGATCGCCACGGCGCTCGATCGCGGAGCGGATGTCGTCATCACCGGACGATGTGTCGATTCAGCTGTCGTGCTCGGCCCCCTGGTGCATGCCTTCGGCTGGTCATGGACCGACTACGATCGGCTGGCGCAAGGCAGTCTCGCCGGTCATTTGCTGGAATGCGCCGCGCAAGTCACCGGCGGCCTTTTCACCGACTGGCGCGACGTTCCCGGATGGGACGACATGGGAATGCCGATCGCGGAATGCGGCGCCGACGGATCGTTTGTCGTATCAAAACCTTCCGGCACCGGCGGACTGGTCAGCCCACTCTCCGTCGGCGAGCAGATGCTTTATGAGATCGGCGATCCCGGCTCCTACATCCTTCCCGAGGTCGTGTGCGATTTTCGCGCCGTGACGATGGCCTCGTGCGGACCGGATCAGGTGCGTGTGGCCGGCGCCCACGGACGTGCGCCGACACCGACGCTCAAAGTGAGCGCGACCTGGCACGACGGCTACCGGGTGATGGGAACGCTCACTATCGGCGGCTATGAGGCGGCCTTGAGAGCGCAGCGTGTCGGCGAGGCGATCTTGACGCGTGTGCGTCGTCTCCTGGCGACGCACGGGATATCGGATTTCTCCGAAACCTCGATCGAGGTGCTCGGGGCCGAAAGCACGTACGGACCCTGGCGTCGACCGCAGGCTGCGGCCAATCGGGAGGTCGTACTCAAGATCGGTGCGCGGCATCGAGATCAACAGGCACTGGAAATTTTGGCGCGCGAGATCGCACCATCCGGATCGTCGATGGCGCAGGGCATCACTGGATTTTTCGCCGGTCGGCCCAGCGTACAGCCGGTGCTGCGGCTGTTTTCTTTCTTGTGGCCAAAAGAGAAAGTCGCTCCGATCGTTCATGACGGCGACGAACAAATTGTTGTTCCCTTCGCGGCTTCGCAGCCACTGTCGGCTCCGCCGGCGACCGCAGCGCCGCAGCGGGCGATCGGTGTCGCGGATGGCACTGTTCCGTTGATCGCGCTGGCCGTCGGTCGCAGCGGCGACAAGGGCAATTCGGCCAATATCGGCATCATCGCCCGCAAGCCCGAGTATCTGCCGTGGCTGCGCGCGGCTCTCGCCGAGGACGTTATCCGGGATTGGTTCGCTCATACCGGTGTGAGCAAAGTCGAGCGCTTCGATCTTCCCGGCATCCATGCGCTCAATTTCGTGCTGCATGATGCGCTCGGTGGCGGCGGTGTCGCGTCGCTTCGTGTCGATGCACAGGGCAAGGCGTTCGCGCAGATGCTGATGGATCACCCGATTCCGGTGCCGCTTGCGCTGGCACGTTCATTGGCAAATTCAGGCGCCAAGGACATCTTGCATACCGTGAAGGCCGCGATACCGACATGACCCAACAATTCGGAAAGAGCGACGACGAACTTGCGACAATGCCGCTGACCTTCCGCGACGGCCTGTTTGCCGGTCAGGTTGTGCTGGTCTCCGGCGCGGGGCGCGGAATCGGCAAGGCGATCGCGTTTCAGTTCGCGAGGCTCGGCGCCAAGCTCGCTTTGTGCGGCCGCGACGCCGCACGGCTCGATGCGGTAGCGGCCGCGCTTTCGGGACTCGGCGCCGAGGTCCTCGTCCATCCGATGTCGATCCGCGATCCGGACGCCGTCGCGCGGTTATTCGATGCCGCGGGGGAGCGGTTCAGGACCGTCGACGTGCTCGTCAACAACGCCGGCGGACAATTCCCGCAGGCGGCGATCGATTTCTCGGCCAAGGGCTGGAACGCCGTCATCGACACCAATCTCAACGGCACCTGGTACATGATGCAGCAGGCAGCGCGGCGCTGGCGCGACGCCGGCCGCGGCGGACGCATTGTCAATATCGTCGCGGTGACGTCACGAGGCATGCCCGGCGTCGCGCATACCTGCGCGGCGCGGGCGGGGGTGGTTTATCTGTCGAAGACTGTCGCGATCGAATGGGCCCCGCTCGGCATTCAAATCAACTGCGTGGCGCCCGGCGCGATCGCGACCGAGGGCATGAACGTGTATTCCGAGGAGGCGCGCCGGACGCTTCCCAACACCAATCTGTTGCGCCGATTCGGCGATGTTCGCGACATCGCCGACGCGGTGTGCTACCTCGCCGGTCCCTCGGGCGCCTTTATCACAGGCGAAGTTTTAGTCGTCGACGGCGGTAATCAGATCTGGGGCGATCAGTGGACCATTCCACGGCCGGACTGGTTCAACACCGTCACTTGATGCGCCCCCGGGTCGGCGCCCGCGCCGACCCGCCTAAGCCGCCGCCCGTCCTTTCCAGAGCTGCTTCGAGGCGAGCGCGGCGCCCTCCGAAAGTGCCTTGAGCTTCGCCCAGGCGATCTGCGGATGGACGCGGCCGCCAAGCCCGCAGTCGGTTGAGGCAATGACGTTTTCGGGGCCGACCGCTTCGGCGAAGCGAATGATGCGGTCGGCGACGAGCTCGGGGTCCTCGATCAAATTGGTCGAGTGGCTAACGATACCGGGCAGGATTTTTTTGCCCGCGGGCAGCTTGATGTTCTTCCACAGCTTCCACTCGTGCTCGTGGCGAGCGTTGGCGGCCTCGAAGGAATAATAATCGCAGTTGACCGCCAGCATCAAGTCCACCAGGTGCTTCATCGGGATGTCGGTCGAATGCGGGCCGTGCCAGCTTCCCCAACACAAATGGAAGCGGATTTTGTTGGCGGGCAGCCCCTTGATCGAGTGGTTGAGCGCGTCGATGCACATTTTGGTGTAGCGCCTGTAGCCTTCGACGCTTGGCTCAATTTTCTGCTGGTCCCAGTTCTCACCGATCGCCGGATCGTCAAGCTGGACGGTCAGGCCGGCGTCGATGATCGCCTTGTACTCTTCGTGCATCGCATCGGCGCAGGCGTATAATAGCTCTTCTTCGCTCTTGTAATGCTCGTTCGGCATGCGCGCGCAGCTCGCCGGCGCGATCGAATTCATCCATGCCCCTTCAGTTCCGAGCCCAGCCGCTTTGAGGCCGGCTTTCAAGTTCGCGATATCGCGCTGGATCAATTCTTGGCCCTTGTACTTAATCGGGCCATTGACCACGGGGCTATGCTCGGTCATGAACTGCTCGGGCAGCCCGCACCCGGAGTGCGGGTCCAAGTAGGCCTCCTGGAACTTGGCCATATCCCGGCGCTCGCCCCAGTTGCCAACCACGAAATCCTTCGGCGCCATCGGGGTTTTGATGTGCGCCGACAATGTCGTAAACCAGAGCCCGGTCTTGATGACCTCGACCCCGGCCAGGCGCCGGATCACATACGACCACCACGAGCCGTAATCGTAGGCCCAGCCCATTGTGTGGCCGAGCTCGCCGTCGTTGATGAGGTCGACGCCGAGTTCCTTTTGGCGGCGGACGACATCGGCCACGGCGCCCTTGAGCTCTTTGTCGAAGACGGCCTCATCCTTCCCGGCGACGGTGCGGTCATGGGCGGCCGCGAGCAGTTTCTCGGGGCGCGGCAGGCTCCCCACGTGCGTGGTCAGGATACGGTTAGTCATTGTTTCCTCCAGCTCTACAAGAGCAAAAACCGTTTACCGAGTGCGCGGCAGCGCCACCACCCGTTGCTGTGCTTCTATCAAAAATCGCTTGCCGTCGGCAAGGCGCGTCGAAGATGCAATGCCGGATGCAGCCGCGACGACACGTTGGCTGCCCACTCCTTCGTCATCATCCGACTTGCATCAGGCAGGCTTGGTGGGCGTCAGTGGGCAGCGCGCTAATCCCGCATCAGCTCGCCGCCGATGATGAGCCGCCGGATTTCGGAAGTGCCTGCGCCAATTTCCAGAAGCTTGGTGGCGCGATAGAGCCGGTTGATCTCGGTCTCGCGCATATAGCCGGCGCCACCGAATACTTGCACGGCGTGATCCATGACCCGCGTGCAACCCTCGGCGGCGTAAAGAATGCTCGCCGCCGTAAGCTTGTGGATTTCGCCGCGACCGCCGCCGCCGACTTCCAGATCGTTGGCTTCGGCGAGCGTGCGATAACAGAAAGTACGCATCGTTTCGATCGTGGTGTACATGTCGGCGAGCTTGGCTTGTACCAGCTGGAATTCGCCGATCCTCCGGCCGAACTGCTTGCGCGTTTTCGCGTAGTCGAGCGCCAGCGCGAATGCACGCTCCGCCATCCCGACATTGATCATGGCAACGATCGCGCGCTCGAGGTCGAGGCCGCTCATCACTACCGCGACGCCCGCGTTTTCCGGGCCGATGAGGTTCCCGGCGGGCACAATACAATCGTCGAACACCAACTCGGCCGTGGCACTGCCGCGAAACCCCATTTTGTCGAGTTTCTGGGCGACCGCGAAACCGGCCATGCCGCGTTCCACGATGAAGGCGGATATGCCCTTGGCGCCCAGCGATTTGTCGGTCTTGGCGTAGATCAGCAAGACGTCGGCAACCGAACCGTTAGTAATGTAGAGTTTGCGGCCGTTGAGCACATAATGATCGCCGTCGCGCCGCGCCGTCGTGCTCATCGATCCGAGCGCGTCCGAGCCCGCGCCCGGCTCGGTCAGCCCAAGAGCACCGATCGCGGTCCCATCGCACAGCCGCGGCAGGAAGCGCGTGCGGATTTCGTCCGAACCGTTGCGTGCGATGTTGTTGAGGCACAAATTCTCGTGCGCCACGTAGCTCAGCGCGATCGCCGGATTCCAGCGCGCCAATCCCTGCGTGATGAGACCTGAGGTGAAAAAGTCGCCGCCCGCGCCGCCGAGCTGGGTCGGCGCCGTGACACCGAGGAATCCCATGCGAGCAAGCGCCGGCATGGCCTCCGGCGGCCACCATTCCTCGTCGTCCATGCGTTGTTGAAGCGGCCAGAACTCCGTCTCCGCAAATCGGTCGCTGACCGCCAGGATCTCCTCCTGTTCGGCGCTAAGCCGGAAGCCGTTGGCGGCAAGTGAGTTGGTGCGCGGCTCCGCCGGTGCAGCACTCATGCGGAAGTCCCTCCCAAACATCTTTATCGTCGGGACCTGACCCGGACCCGCGTTGACATGCCAAAGTGAAGCGTATTCAATATGCCTAATCAAGAGCCGGCGGCAGAAAATATCGAATGCCGGTCCCAAGCGGGAGGACACAGGGGCATGCGCCCGTTCCGCCAGTCATTCTTTCCTGCTGTTGGCGCCTGATGCCGGCCATCAGTCCCGAGCGGATGCGCGACCGCTACGAGACGATTCTCGCAGCCGCGTCGAGCGCCTTTGCCGAAAAGGGCTACGAAACCACGTCGATCACTGAGATCGCGCGGGCAGCCGACGTATCGGACGGCCTGATCTACAAATATTTCTCCAACAAACGCGACCTTCTGGAACATGTCCTCCAGGACTTTTACGAGCACGTGATCCAGAATCTCGCCGCCAAAGTTGCGCGCGGAAACGACTTTGGCGAGCAGCTTTACATCCTGATCAGCGAGCACCTTGCGACTTTCGTGGCGGAGCGGAATCTCTGTCGCCTTTTTATCTCGGAAGTGCGGATCGCCAGCGACTATCGCGGTTCGGCGATCCAGCAGCTCAACCGCCGATACACGTCGATCCTCATCAAGATGGTCGATGAGGCAGTGGCGAGCGGCGAAATTCCGCGCACGGTGGATCCTCGTGTGGTGCGCGACATGCTGTTTGGCGCCATTGAGCATTCCGCCTGGCGTCACACCATCGGAAAGCGTCCGCTCGACGTGCAGGGCATGGCACGCTCCATCACCGACATTTTCCTCAATGGTCTCTGCCCAAATCTACCGAAGACGCGGCCATGACAGCGAAGACCGCAACGGTTCCCCACGGCGGCTGGCCTTTCCAGCGCGTTCTCATCGCCAATCGAGGCGAGATCGCGCTGCGCATCTTGCGCACGGTGCAGGAACTCGGGCTGGAAGCCGTCGTGGTTCACCATGCGGCCGACGCGGCAACGCCGGCGGTGCTAGCGGCCCACCAGGCGATTGAGATCAACGGTTCGACGCCGGTCGCCGCCTATCTCGACGGCGCACAGATCGTGACCGCGGCACGCGAGAGCGGCGCCGGCGCTATCCATCCTGGTTATGGCTTTCTTTCTGAGAACGCGCATTTCGCGCGGCAAATCGGGGAGGCGGGGCTGATTTTCGTCGGCCCGACCGCCGAGGCGATCGAATTGATGGGCGACAAGGTTCGCGCGCGCGCGTTCGTTGCCGCACGCGGCTATCCGGTCGCGCCCTCGGCGATCGAAGATGACGATCCCGCGACGTTCGCTGATCGGGCGTTGGCACTCGGATTTCCGCTGCTGATCAAGCCGGCCGCGGGCGGTGGCGGTAAAGGCATGCGCATCGTGCGCGAAGCGGCGGTGCTCTACGACGAGATCGTTCGTGCCCGCAGCGAAGGCGCTCGCTATTTCGGCGATGGCCGCCTTTATGTCGAACGCTATGTGGAACGGCCGCGTCACATCGAGGTGCAGGTGCTCGGCGACGCCCACGGCAATGTGGTGCACCTGTTCGACCGCGAATGTTCGGTGCAGCGGCGCTTTCAGAAGATCGTCGAGGAGGCACCATCGCCGGCGCTCGACGAGCACGAACGCCGCCGCATATGCGAAATCGCCACCGGCATCGCCCGCGCGGCCGGTTACCGCAATGCGGGCACGATCGAGTTCATCTATGGAGGCGGCGAACTCTACTTCCTGGAAATGAACACCCGACTGCAAGTCGAGCATCCGGTGACCGAAATGGTGACCGGAATCGATCTCGTAGCCGAGCAACTTCACATCGCGGCCGGCGAGCCTCTTCGCTTTGACCAAGCGGCGCTGCGCATCGATGGACACGCGATCGAGTACCGCATCTATGCCGAGAGCCCGGCCCGCGGTTTCGTTCCAACCACGGGGCGGATCATAAAAATGAGTTTGCCGAAGGGGGCAGGCATGCGCATCGATTGCGGCGTGGCGCAGGGGCAGACGGTCACGGCGGCGTTCGACCCCATGCTCGCCAAACTGATCGTACATGGCCGCGACCGGGAGGAAGCGCGACGGCGGGCGTATGACGCTCTTGGTGGTCTCGCTGTGCTCGGCTGCGAGACCAACACAGGGTTCCTGCGGCGATTGACCGAAGATCCTGATTTTACTGCGGCAGAGCTTCACACCGGCTTTTTGGATGAGCATCCGGCAATCTGCGCAGAGCCGCCGCTCAGCGCCGATCTTGCCCTGAAGTTGATCGCCGCGGCCGCCCTTTCGACCCGTCCGGCGCGCGATGCCGCCGATGCGGTCCCGGAGATTTACAGCTCCATGGGAGCTTGGAGGAATTGATGCGGCGCGTCGGCGAACAAGCGCGAGATCGAAAATGACCGTGCCGAATTTATTGAAGAACACACTCGCCGTCCCGGTGATCGGGGCGCCGATGTTCCTTGTTTCCTTCCCTCCGCTAGTCAAGGCGCTGTGCTGCGCCGGTGTGGTCGGAGCGTTTCCGCACGTGAACGCCCGTCCGTCCGCGCGGTTCGATCAATGGCTCACCGAAATCGAGACCGATCTGCGCGCATGCAAAAGCGCGCATCCGAATGCCAAAGTAGCCCCCCACGCGGTCAATCTGATCGTGCATCGGACCAATCCGCGTTACGAGCCTGATCTCGATATCATCGTCGCGCACAAGGTGCCGATCGTCATCACTTGTCTCGGCGATCCACGACGCACCGTCGAGGCGGTGCATGGTTACGGTGGGATCGTGTTCTGCGATGTCATCAACGCGCTCCATGCGCGCAAGGCCATCGAATCCGGCGCCGACGGCCTGATTTGCGTGGGCGGAGGAGCTGGCGGCCACGCGTCCAACCAAAGCGCGTTTTCCCTCGTGCGCGAGGTACGGGAATTCTGGAACGGGTGCCTTGTGCTCGGCGGCAGCATCAGCGATGGCCATCAGATCCGCGCTGCCGAAGTGCTCGGCGCGGACTTCGCTTATATGGGTACGCGCTTCATAGCGACGCGGGAGTCGCAAGCGCAAGACGCCTACAAGCAAATGATCGTCGATTGCAGCGTCAAGGATATCATCTACTCCGACCGTTTCTCGGGCGTATTTGCAAACTTTCTGCTGCCGTCGATCACCCGTTACGGCATCGATCCGGAGACAATGCCGAAGAAGGCTCCCGACATGAGCGGGCTCGTGGATTCCGAGGCGAAAACCTGGAAAGACATCTGGAGCGCGGGCCACGGCATCGCCACCATTCACGACGTGCCGACCGTCGCCAAACTCGTCGGCCGGCTCGCCAACGAATATCGCGCCGCATGCGCGGTGCCGGCGAGCCTCGCATTGGCGGCGACCTGATGCGGCACACCTTCATCATCGCAGATGCCGAGTATGAAGCATGGCTATCCCGCCGCGGCGACGCCTACGTGCTCCATGTTGCCGAGGAGGCTATACCCGTTGCGCTTGCTCCGACGGGGAACGGGGAGCAGGTGCTCAGCGTGGGCTCGGAGACGTCCCACGTTCTGGTCGCAACGGACGGCGACATGGTTCACGTGCATATCGAAGGGTCCACGTTCACGATCCGCTATGTCGATCCGGTGCAGCGCTATGGGAGCCACGCGGCGGGCGGCGCCGAAGATATTGCCGAGGCGCCGATGCCCGGTGTGGTGATCGCCGTTCATGTCGACCAAGGCCAACGCGTCTCGCCCGGCGACACGCTGATGGTGATCGAGAGCATGAAGCTCGAAACCGCCATCAAGGCGTGGCGTGAAGGCGCCGTCGCCGTCCTTCTCACTCTTGCGCCGCAAACGGGGCCGTGAAGCATGCGGCGGATCGAAAGCAAGCTGGACCTTGCCTCCGAGGAGTTTCGGCTCAACCGCGCCCACAATTGCGGCTTGGCGGAAAAGCTTAAGGAGCGCCATCGCGTCACCCGCCGCGAGCGTCCAGCGCGCGATCTGGAACGTCTGTCGCGACAAAACAAGATGTTCGTGCGCGATCGCATCGAGCTGCTGCTTGATCCCGGCACGCCGTTCCTCGAACTTTCTACGCTCGCGGCCAACACGGAATATGGCGGCGAGGTGCCCGGCGCGGGCATCGTCAGCGGAATTGGAATCGTCAACGGACGCGAAATCATCATCCACGCCGACGACGCGAGCGTGAAGGGCGGTGCGTGGTATCCGCTTTCGGTGAAGAAAATCGTCCGCACTCTCGATATCGCCATCGAGAACCGGCTGCCGGTCGTTCACCTGTGCGACAGCGCCGGCGGTTTCCTGCCGCTGCAAGCAGA
>JBEKSB010000009.1:0-38642 GCA_049517455.1 Xanthobacteraceae bacterium | reverse complement strand
AGCGTCATCACGTCGCGCGGCTTGCCCTGGTAGTTGAGCAGCACATAAGGATGCGCCGACGGTGTCGTCGGATGCGCGAACGCGCCCGGTGCCTTGCCGGGCCGCACCGGCGCATCGATCCAGCGCTCGTCAAAAAAGCGCTCGGCGATGGCGGCCATCTTTGGCGAGAAAGCGCCATAGGCCGTCAACACCGTATTGCGCGCCTCGGTCCAGCCCACTGCACGCGTCGCAACTTGCGGCAGCGGCGCATTGCGGTCCCAGTGCGGCAGCCGCTTTTTCCCGAACCAATGGGCCTTGAGCGCATAATAGCGGTGCGACAGCCGCGGATAGGCAGCGCGCACCGCGGCGACCAGCGCGTCGACCACTTCGCGTTCCACCCGGTTCGAGAGGTGGCGATCGTCGGCGATGTCGGCGAAGCCGCGCCAGCGGTCGGAGATTTCCTTATCCTTGGCGAGCGTGTTGGTGATGAGCGCGAACTGCTGCACGTTATCCTTGAACGTGTGCGCGAGCGCCTGCGCGGCAGCCTTGCGCTTTTCGCCCGCGCGATCTTGCAGAAGATTTAAGGTCGGCTCGATAGCCAAGGATTTTCCCGAAACCTTGAACCGCAGATTCGCGATGGTCGCATCGAACTGCCGGTTCCAGGCGGAATAAGCCGTCATCGACTTTTCATGAAACAGCTGCTCGACGCGATCTTCCAGCTGATACGGCCGGTATCGGCGCACATCTTCAAGCCACGGCCGATAATGGCCCAGTGCCGGATCGGTCATCGCCGCTTCGAGCAGCGCGTCGTCGATCCGGTTGAGTTCGAGCGTGAAGAACAAGAGATGCGTGGAGGCCGCCGTCAGCCGCTCCTGAACATCGCCGTAAAATTTGGTGCGGTCCGGATCGACCGTGTTGCCGGCGTGCATGAGCCCGGCATAGGACCCGAGCCGTCCCATGAGGTCATCGATTGCTTCGTAGCTGCGCACGACCTCTGCAAGCGCGCCGCCGGCCTCAGCCGAGCGCGCGAGATCGGCAAGCTTGCCTTTGTAGGCGTCCTCGAAGGCGACGCAATCGACGTCGGCGCGATCGAGATCGCGCTTGATCGCCGGATCGTTCAAGCCGGAATAGAGGTCTGCCAGATTCCACTCCGGCAGTGCCCCGGCCCCGGTCTTTCGATGCGCCGGCCCGCGATTGGCCGGCCGTTTCGCGGCTATTCGTTTTGACATTGTCTGGGAACGCATGGAAGTTTTGGAGCGGATGGAAGTTTTGGAGCGCATGGAATCGTCAGCCTCGCAAGCCATTCATGTGGCGCAGCACTAAGGCACGCGCAAGGCCGCCACGCATCGTTCACGCCTAGCCAGCCGGAGATTGAACGTGGCAAAAGTCCTCATTCCGATCCCGAGCCGGGACTTCGATCCGAGCGAAGTCGCCGTCAGTTGGAGCGTGCTGACGCGGCTCGGCCACTCCGTCACGTTCGCCACGCCCGATGGGCAGCGGGGGCAAGCGGACGACATGATGCTCAACGGCCAGGGCCTGGATTTCTGGGGCTTTCTGCCGGGCCTGAAAGGCCTCACCGCTATCGGCAGGCTGATGCGGGCCAATGCGGATGCACGGCAAGCCTACGCGGCGATGTTAAAGGATCCATCCTTCAAGACCCCGCTGGCGTGGCGACAGGCTCGTCGCGAAGACTTCGACGGCCTCCTCCTTCCTGGCGGTCATCGCGCGCGCGGCATGCGCGAATATCTGGAGAGCGACGTCCTGCAAAAGCTTGTGGCTAAATTTTTCGCCGCGGGCTTGCCGGTCGCTGCGATCTGCCACGGCGTCTTGCTCGCCGCACGAAGCCACGCCGCGGACGGCGGCCGCCCCGTTCTCTTCGGGCGGCGCACCACGGCGCTCACCTGGGCGATGGAGCGCAAGGCTTCAATGGTCGGACGCATCGTTCGTTTCTGGGACCCGAATTACTACCGAACGTATGAGGACGAGCCTGGACAGCCCACGGGCTACATGTCGGTGCAGCAGGAGGTCACGCGCGCATTGGCGCGTCCCCAGGACTTTCTCGACGTTCCCGCCGATGCTCCCGATTACAGCCGGAAGGTAAGCGGCATGGTTCGCGATACCTTCGACGATGACCGCGCCGCCTTCGTCGTGCGCGACGGTAATTATGTATCGGCGCGTTGGCCCGGCGATGCACATACTTTTGCACGGGAGTTCGCCGCGGTTTTGTCCGGGCGCGGTTTATAAAGCTCACGTTGCGATTTGTTGGAACGGCGATCGCGGGACCGGTGTCGCCGCGATCAATCTCAAAGATGGCCGCGCATAAAGGCACCGGCGCTCGCGAGTGCGCGGCGGCCGGATTCCAGGTGCGCGTTCCAAAGATGCCACGCATGAATCATGTGCGGCCAAATCTCCAGGGTCACGGCAACCTCGGCGGCTCCAGCAGCGGCTGCAAAGCGGACGGCATCGTCGAGCAGCGTCTCATCCGACCCGACCTGGATCAGCGTCGGCGGAAATCCACTCAAGTCCGAATAGACTGGAGAAACCCTCGGGTCCTTCCTGTCCACGCCAACAGGCAGATACGCATCGGCTAATTCGCCGAGATAGCCCTTGTGGACGAGTGTGTCGACGGCGGGCAAGTGTGGAACGAACCCCGGATCGTGTCCCGGCGCTCGCCGTGTGCCGCCAATGTTTCATGATCCGTTAAGCCCCCTCGGCCAAAGTGCCCCGAAACGGCACAAGGTACGTGCCATACCCCGGAGAATTGATGGCCATTCTCATCGTCGATGACGATCCGGTGCAGTGCCGGCTGCTCGAAGGCATGCTGCAAAAATTCGGCTACGAGACGTTGACGCGCGACAATGGCGACGCTGCGCTAGCGCTGCTCACCGGCTCCGATGGCGCGCGCATCGATTGCGTGATCCTCGATCTGGTGATGCCGAACCTCGACGGGCTCGGTGTACTGGCGAGATTGCGTCAGGCGGCGATCAATGTGCCGGTGATCGTGCAGACCGCCCATGGCGGCATCGACAATGTCGTCTCCGCCATGCGCGCGGGCGCGGTCGATTTCGTGGTCAAGCCGGCCGGGGCCGAGCGCATACAGGTGAGTTTGCGCAACGCGCTCAACACCAGCGCGCTCGAAGGCGAGCTTGCGCGTCTCAAGCACAGCCGGTCAGGCACGCTAGGCTTTTCGGACATCATTACCAAAAGCCCGGCCATGCACGCCGTGCTGCGCATGGCCGAGAAAGCAGCCACCTCCAACATCCCCGTCCTCGTCGCCGGCGAATCCGGTGTCGGCAAGGAATTGATTGCGCGCGCGATCCATGGTTCCGGCGAGCGGCGAACGAAGCCGTTCGTTGCGGTCAATTGCGGCGCCATGCCGGAAAACCTGGTCGAGTCGATCCTGTTTGGACATGAGAAGGGATCCTTCACTGGCGCGACCGAGCGCCATGTCGGCAAGTTCATCGAAGCCTCGGGTGGCACGCTATTCCTCGACGAAGTCGGCGAGTTGCCGTTGGCGGCGCAGGTCAAACTCCTTCGTGCCATCCAGGAAGGCGAGGTCGAGCCGGTCGGCGCCCGCAAACCGGTCAAGGTGGATGTCCGGATTGTATCGGCCACCAATCGCGACCTGATCGCCGACGTGAAGCAGGGCCGCTTCCGCGAGGATCTGTTCTACCGGCTGCACGTGTTTCCGATCACCGTGCCGCCGTTGCGGGAACGGCCCGCGGACATTCCCGCCCTCGCCCGGCATTTTCTGGCGCTGTTTGCGGCGGAGGAAGGAAAGCGTATCCGCTCGGTCACACCCGAAGTGCTGCGGCTCCTCACCGCCTTCAACTGGCCGGGCAATATCCGCCAGCTCGAAAATGCGGTTTTCCGCGCCGTAGTCCTCGCTGAGGGCGACAGCGTCGGCGTCGACGAATTTCCCCAGATCGCCGCGCAGATTTCGGTGCCGGCCGGGAGCCCGATGCCGGCATTGCCGGAAGATCCGTTGGCGTTGGCGGATTATCCGGGCGAGCCCATTGCGGTTGTGGGGCCCTTCCCGAGTCCGCCGGCCATGCCGGCAGCTCCCCTCGTCGACGCTCTGGCGCTGCTCGATGCCGAGGGCGAGGTCCGGCCACTCGAAGAGCTCGAGGCCGAACTTATCCGCTATGCGATCACTCATTACCGCGGGCAGATGTCGGAGGTCGCGCGGAGGTTGCAGATCGGGCGCTCGACCCTCTACCGCAAGTTGGAAGCGCTAGGTCTGAATGAGGGCGACGGCGATGCGGGCCCCGAGGGCGTTGCCGCGGAGCGACAGCCACGGAAAATTGCGTGAATTAGCCCCGTTTTTGACAGGTTGCGTCGCGACAAATTGGCTACCTTCACGTAAGGTAAGCGCGAATATTGGACTTGGCTCCGTAAATAGGATTTGGCTTCGTAAAAATGACGAGGTTGGGGACCAATCCAATCGTCACCAATCTGCGTAAGAGCTTTGCGATCGCCTCATCGCCGTCTCGAAAAGGAGAATTTGCAATGCCGGGCGTCCGTCTTGATCGGTTTCTCGCCTCAACCGCCGTTGTTCTCCTGCTATCGGGCGCTGTCGGCGGCGCGCTTGCAGAGCCGAAATCCGGGTCAAGCATTGACGCCGCGGCCCCGTCACCGGCCGCAACCACCGTAACGCGGCCGGCCGGCGAAACCGACCAACCCTCGGCAAGGCCTGCCGAGCCATCCGGCGAACCGGCGGCGTCGCCTGCTCAGGCAACGAAGCCGGAGGCATCGACCGACCGGACGGTCGTGGCGATTGCGAAGCCGGATGATTCGAATGATCAGCCGGCAGCGGCCGCCCCGGCGGCAAGGCCCGAGGAATCGACCGACCCGCAGCCGGCCGTAACCGCCCCCGCACCAACTGCGACCCCATCTCAACCGACCGAAGCGCCCGCGGCTGTGGCGGCACCCTCTCAACCGGCCGAGCAGCCTGCGGCGCCGGCGGCGGCCGAGGTTCCGGCCGCGAACCCGCAACCTGCCACCGCGACCGGAGGGGATGAAGTCCCGACTCCGGCGGCTGCTGCTCCGGCAACGCCACCCGCCAGCGCCGTAGTCGACGCCAACGCCGCGATCACTGACCAATTGCGCGATCTTGCCAGCGGCAAGTTCGACCGCATCCTGGGCGGCAAAAAGGACAGGGCCGCCTTTGAGGCATTTTATTCCGCCCGTAGTTACGCGCCGCTGTGGATCACCGACGGCAAACCGAATGCGCGCGCAAAGGATGCCGTAGCCTATCTCGATCAGGTCGACGCCGATGGTCTCGATCCCGCCGACTACCCGGTACCGAGCCTATCCTCGCTCACCGATCCGGCCGCTCTCGCCGAGGCCGAGATGAGACTTTCCGCATCGGTCGTCACCTACGCGCATCATGCGCAAGTGGGACGCGTGCATTGGTCGCGCGTCAGCGGCGATATCTTGTACGAGCAGAAGGTGCCAGCCCCGGCCGAAGTTCTCGCCAATATGGCGGATGCCGCGGACGCCGGTAAAGCACTGGCTTCCTACGAGCCGAAAAGCCCTGGCTACCTTGCGCTCAAAGCCAAGCTTGCAGAGCTCCACGGCGGCAAGGAGACCGGCAAAGCGCCGTTCCCAAGCGGGCCAATGCTCAAGATCGGTATGCAGGACGAGCGCGTGCCGCAACTGCGCGAGCGGCTCGGCCTCAGCGGCGACGGCACCACCTACGACAAAGCGCTTGCCGATGCGGTGAAGAAGTTTCAGCAGGAACATGAGCTGAAGGCCACCAGCACACTCACCCCGCAAACGGTCGAAGCGCTCAACGGCCGCCAGCCCGATCGCCCGATCGATACGGTCATCGCCAACATGGAGCGCTGGCGGTGGATGCCGCACGATCTCGGCAAGAACTACGTGATCGTCAATCTTCCCGACTTCACCTTGCGAGTGGTCGAAAACGGTCATCAAGTTTGGATGACCAAGATCGTCGACGGCAAGCCAAACATGCCAACGCCGATCATGAGCGCGGAGATGAAGTTCATCACGATCAATCCGACGTGGAACGTGCCGCCCTCGATCGTGGCCAAGGAGTATATGCCGGCGCTGCAACAGGATCCCGCGGTGCTGGAGCGCATGGGGCTTAAGGTCAGCACCAACCCGGACGGCACCGTTCACATCTCTCAGCCTCCGGGAGAACAAAACGCGCTAGGCCGGGTGCGCTTCAACTTCCCCAACAAGTTCCTGGTCTATCAGCACGACACGCCGAACAAGAACCTGTTCGCGCTCGACAAACGGGCGTTCAGCCATGGCTGCATGCGGGTGCAGGACCCGGTGAAATATGCCGAGGTGCTGCTGTCTATCGTCCGTCCGGGCGAAGGCTACACACAAGACCGCATCCGTAAGATGTTCGGCCAAAGCGAAACCGACATCCAATTCCCAAAATTCCTGCCGGTCCACCTGACCTATCAGACGGCATTTGTGGACGAGGAAGGCAGGCTTGAATTCCGCGAGGACGTTTACGGCCGCGACAAGGCCCTGCTGGCTATCCTCAAAGGCGACGAGCGCAAAGTCGCGGACCTTCCGATCGAGCGCAGAGAGAACCCGGTTCGCCGTGAAGCGCTGGCAATGCCCGATCAACAAAGTTTCTTCGGCGGACGAAGCTACTATCCCGGTGGGGGTAACTTCTTCACACATATCTTTGGCTTGGGCGGCGATCCGGCGCCGGCCCCAGCGCCGCGCAAGCGCGCGGCGCAACGTCGGCAGGAAATCCAATAGACCCTTGAGCGTGGTCTAGCCGGCATTGGTTGGCGAAACGCGGTAGTAGCCCGCTTATCTTCGTTTGCCGCGGCCACTCTTACGGGCCTTCGGCTTGGCACTCCTGCGCGCAGTCGTGGTCGTGGAGCGGGCCTTCGGTTTGATCTTGCTTTTGCTCTTTTTGGGCGAAGGCTTTGCCCGCGATGCTGCGCGCTTGGGTTTTGCACGCACCGTGCGTTTGGCCTTGCGGGCGCTTTTGGCCGCCTTTTTGGCCGAAGCCGTGGCCGCGCTTTTTTTGGCCGCGCTTTTTTTGGCCGCGTTCCTTCGCGGCTTTTCCTTCGGCGCCGGTTCAGCAACGCCTTCCTTGCGTTCGCTAAAATAGGCGACCATCGGCTCGAAATAGTTCGATTGCCAGCCGTCCTCCTCATAGCTTCTTTGCTCGTCCGGCACGTTGCTGTGCTCGAGCGTCAGGAGGGTACCGCCGCCCACCTCTTGGAGCACGATGGTGATGACCGAATCTTCGTGTTCGTCGCCGAATTCGCTGGTGCGCCACGATTGAACGATGCGTTCGCCCGGGACCAATTCGAGATTACGGCCGCTGATATAGCCGTCCCACGCCGATACTTCCGCGCCCACCTGATCGGACATCTCCGCCTCGCCGCCCGTCATCTCGGAATGGCCGATGCTGTCGAGCCAGGCTTGGTAGACATCCGCAGGCGAAGCCGGAATTATGGCAGTCAGCGTGTATGTGTACGGCATTTGCACCTCCTTGGGAGACGCGCACGGCACGACGGCAACATTCACGTCGCCAATCAGCGCACGCGATCTCGAGATTCTTGCCATGATAGGCCATCCAGGTCGCGCGCGCATGACATTTAAGCGTGCTCCTCGCGCGCGCGCCGCACGACATGGCGGGGCAGGTGTCGCCGGAACAGCACATCGTCCGACGAAACCGGCGCGGCGACGCCGCGCCACTGGCGCGCAGTTGATATTCATGGGGGCGTGGGGCATGGTTATAATTAACGCGATCGCTGGGGGCCGGGGGTCGCTGCGTAAACGTGCAAGTTATTGAGTAAACGCTGCGCCAGTGCCGCAGCGGAGCTTGGCGTGGCTTCGTTCGATTTTCGGGGTGTACAGCGACGGGTTTGTGGCAGTGGTTGCGTTGGCCCATCCTGGTTGTGATCGAAGCAGTTGGGTGCGACGCGGAGCGCTGCTGCGCACGCGGGCCTGCTTTCCGGCATTGCTGCTCGTGTTCGCCCTTGCCGGATGTGCAGTCGGTCCCGACTACATCCCCGAGGCGGCCCCAACACCGACGAAGTTCAAAGAGCTCAAGGGCTGGAAAGTCGCCACGCCCAGCGACGCGCTCAATCGCGGCGACTGGTGGGCGTTTTATCGAGACCCCAAGCTCGCATTCCTCATCAAACAAGTCGAGATTTCAAACCAGACCGTGGCCGCCCAGGCTGCAGCCTATGAGCAGGCGCGCGCGCTGATCCGTGAAGCGCAAGCGGCGCTGTTCCCCGTGCTGAACGCGGCCTACAACGCGACACGCGCGTATAACGGGCCGAAATCGGGCGCCGCCGGCGCGATCGCCACCGCCGGGGCGGCCGGCACGTATACCACGACCTTCGTGCCGGGATTCACCGGTGCCTGGGACCTCGACGTCTGGGGCAAAGTGCGGCGGCAAATCGAGAGCAACGCCTCGGCCGCGCAGGCGAGTGCTGCCGATCTCGACAATGCCAAGCTGTCGGCGCAGGCGCAGCTCGCGACCGCCTATTTCAATTTGCGCGCGGCGGATTCGCTGCACGCTCTTCTTATTCGCACGGTCCAGCAATACAAAAAGACGCTCAACATCGTGCGAAATCAGTTCAATGCGGGTTACGGACCCCCCGGTTCCACTTGCTGTACGTCAGCGGACGTGGCCACCGCCGAGGCCCAAGTCTTCACAACCGAAGCGCAGGCCATCAATGTCGGCGTGCAGCGCGCGCAATTCGAGCACGCCATCGCCATATTGATCGGCCGGCCGCCTGCCGAACTGACGATCGAACCGCACCTCCTCGCGGGCAGCATTCCGAGGACCCCCGTCATAGTTCCGTCTTCCCTGCTGGAGCGTCGGCCCGACATCGCCGCCGCGGAACGGACGATGCAGGAGCAAAACGCACTGATCGGCGTCGCGGTTGCCGCCTTTTTCCCGGACATCAGTCTCTCCGGGCTATTTCAGTGGACCGGCACGCATCCTTTGCCCTTCAACGTCGCCAACATAGTGTGGTCGCTCGGCGCGGCAGGTACGCAAGTATTGTTCGATGGCGGATTGCGTAGCGCGCAGGTAGACGCCGCGCGCGCGGTTTATTGGCAAAGCGTCGCCAATTATCGTCAGACCGTGCTCACCGCATTTCAGCAGGTCGAGGATGAGCTTGTAGCCGTTCGTCTTCTGGCGCAACAGCTCGCGATTCAACAGAAAGCCGTCAAGGACGCGCGTCAGGCGGTCGAGGTCTATTTGAATCAGTTCCAAGCCGGCACGGTGGCGTTCACCACCGTGGTGACAGCAGAAATAACGTTGCTGGCCGACGAGGAAAGCGAATTGACGATCCGCCAAGATCTCTTCCTTGCCAGCGTCGCCTTGATCGAGGCGCTCGGTGGCGGCTGGGATACCAACTTGCTGCCCACAAAAAAGGAGTTGGAGAAGGACTTCTCATTGCTGCCACAACTTCCGCCTAACGGTGCGGGCCTGAGGCTGGAACCGCCCGCGAGCGCACCAAGCCCTTGATTCGGCGGTCGATTCTTGGGCGTACGGCCAGGCGCCGCGTCGGCTCGCGCGGCATGGCCCGATTGTCGTCGGCGGCGACTTCCGCTTGGGGCCAGTGTCACCTTCTCATTAGCGAATTTTCATTAGGTGAGGCGCGCCGGCTCCCGTTATATACTGCCAACGCGTGGATAAACGAACGCACATATGGACGAGCGAACGCGCACTACGGATGACGACGTCAGCCCGGACCTTCGCCGAACGGCGCCCGCGCCGATCATTAAAAGCCGGCGTGGAAGAGCGCGCATTGTCGTTGGCCTGATCGTTCTGATCGCCATTGTTGGTGGCGCCTATCTGATATTCCGCTCGATACATGCGGCGCAGCCTTCGGGCGGCGGGCGCATTCAGCAGGCCCCGCCTCAGTCGGTCGGCGCTGCAACCATCGGACAGGGCGATATTCGCGTCACAGTCAACGCGCTCGGCACCGTCACGCCGATCGCCACCGTCACCGTGCAGACCCAGATCGACGGTCAACTCCAGCAGGTTGGGTTCACCGAAGGACAGATGGTCAAGCAAGGTGATTTTCTGGCGCAAATCGACCCCCGGCCCTACCAGCTTCTGCAAGCCCAGTACGAGGGCCAGCTCGCGCGCGATCAAGGCGTGCTCGCGCAGGCGCAAGTCGACCTTGCGCGCTACCAAAAATTGGCCGAACAGAATTCGATCGCCCGCCAGCAATACGAAGATCAAGTCTACATCGTGCAGCAGGACCAGGGCTTGGTGAAGCTCGATCAGGCGCAGGTCGATCAACAAAAGCTGAATGTCATTTACTGCCGCATTGTCTCCCCCGTTACCGGCCGTATCGGGCTTCGCCTGGTCGATCCGGGAAACTATGTGCAGACCAGCAACACGACCGGGATCGCCGTCGTCACCCAATTACAGCCGATCACGGTGATATTCCCTATCCCCGAGGACGATCTACCGGACGTCCTGCCGCAACTTAACGCCGGCACCCCTCTCGAGGTGTTCGCGTATGACCGCGCCAACGTCAAGATGCTCGCGACCGGGCGGGTGGCGGCTCTCGACAGTCAGATCGACACCACGACCGGCACTGTCAAAGTGCGCGCGCAGTTCGACAACGCGGACAGCGCTCTGTTCCCGAACCAATTCGTGAATGCGCAGCTTCTGGTGAACACGCTGCACAATGTGGTCACGGTGCCGACCGCGGCCATCCAGCGCGGCGCGCCCGGCAGCTACGTCTATGTCATCAATGCCGACAACACCGTATCGGTGCGGCCGATCAGTATCGGTCCGAACGACGGTCCGATGGCGGCGGTCAATTCGGGACTGACCGCAGGCGAGCAAGTCGTCGTCGACGGCACCGACCGCTTACGCGACGGCGCGCGCGTGACGGTGCCTGCCGCCCGCAGTCAGGCGCCTGCAACAACTCCGGGAAATCCCGCGCCGAACGCGCCGCCGCAGAACTCCGGTCACTCGCAAAATCGGCGCAATAGCGGCAGCCAATAACGGTTCCGCGAGGCCGCCCGCGCGCGCGGCAATGAAGCGATGCGATGAACGTCTCTGAACCCTTTATTTTGCGGCCGGTCGGAACGACGCTGCTGATGGCGGCGATCATGCTATCCGGCATCGTCGCCTACACTTTCCTGCCGCTTTCGACCTTGCCTCAGGTCGACTACCCAACGATCCAGGTCCAGACTTTTTATCCCGGCGCCAGTCCGGAAGTGATGACGTCGTCGGTGACCGCTCCGCTGGAGCGGCAGCTCGGGCAGATGCCCGGACTGAGCCAGATGACGTCATCGAGCTCCGCCGGCGCCTCGGTCATTACCCTTCAGTTCAGCCTCGATCTAAGCCTCGACGTCGCCGAACAGGAGGTCCAGGCCGCGATCAATGCCGCGAACAACCTGCTGCCCAGCGATCTGCCCATCCCGCCGGTCTACGCCAAGATCAACCCGGCCGACGCGCCGATCCTGACGCTCGCGGTGACGTCGAAGAGCATGTCGCTGACCGACCTCGAGGATTTGAGCGAGACTAGACTCGCGCAAAAGATATCGCAGCTGACCGGCGTCGGGCTTGTCAGCATCAGCGGCGGCCACCGACCGGCGGTGCGCATCCAATTCAATCCGCAGGCGCTTGCCGCCTATGGGCTCAATATCGACGACGTCCGCACTATCATCGGCAACTTCAACGTCAATACGCCGAAGGGAAATTTCGACGGCCCCGCACAGGCCACGACGATCAATGCCAACGATCAGATCGATAGCGCCGCGCAATATGCCAACACCATTATCGCCTACCGCAACGGCGACCCGGTCAGGCTCTCGGATGTGGCAAATGTCGTCAGCGGGGCTGAGAACAACAAGCTAGGTGCCTGGGCGAATACCACTCCGGCGATCATTCTCAACGTTCAGCGGCAACCGGGTGCCAACATCATCGAGGTGGTGGACCGCATCGAAGCTTTGCTGCCGCGCATGTTGTCCACGCTGCCGGCGGCCGTCGATGTCGGCGTACTCAGCGACCGGACCGTGACCATCCGCGCCTCGGTGGCCGACGTCGAGTTCGAGCTCGGCCTCGCGGTCGTCCTCGTCGTTGTGGTGATCTTCGTGTTCCTGCGCACAATTCCGGGAACGGTGATTCCGAGCCTGTCGGTGCCGCTGTCGCTCGTCGGAACACTGGGAGCGATGTATCTGCTCAGCTTCAGCCTCGATAATTTGTCGCTCATGGCGTTGACGATCGCCACCGGGTTCGTGGTCGACGACGCCATCGTCATGATCGAGAACATCGCGAGGTATGTCGAGAGCGGAATGCATCCGCTTGAGGCCGCGCTCAAGGGCTCGCAGCAGATCGGTTTCACGATCATTTCACTCACGATTTCGCTGCTCGCCGTGCTGATCCCGCTGTTGTTCATGGGCGAGGTCGTCGGCCGCCTGTTCCATGAATTTGCGATCACGCTGGCGGTCACGATCGTCATATCCGCCGTGGTCTCGTTGACACTGGTGCCGATGATGTGCGCCAAGCTGATCCGCCATCAGCCGGACGCCGAACGCTCGAGCTTCGATCTTCACGCCGAGCGCGTTTTCAACTCGACGATCGCGCTTTACGGCCGCGCGCTGAATTGGGTGCTGGACCGCCAGCCGCTCACCCTGCTGGTCGCGGTGCTGACGCTCGCCGTCACGCTCATCCTCTACATCCTGATCCCCAAGGGCTTCTTCCCGGTGCAGGATACCGGAATGATCCAGGCGATCTCGGAGGCCTCGCAAAGTATCTCCTACGAGGCAATGGCGGGCCTGCAGGGCCAGCTCGCCGACGCGATTCTGAAGGACCCCGATGTCGAAAGTCTGAGTTCGTTCATCGGTGTCGACGGCACCAATCAGACGCAAAACGCCGGCCGGTTTCTCATCAACCTGAAGCCGCACGACGCGCGAAGTCTCACGGCAACGCAAATCATCCGCCGCCTGCAAAATGAAGTGTCCGGCATCATCGGCGCCACGCTCTACATGCAGCCGGTGCAAGACCTGACCATCGACTCCACGATCAGCCGGGCCCCCTATCACTTCGTGCTCGAGGATGCCAATTCCACCGAATTCAATACCTGGGTGCCCCGCATGGTGCAGCGGCTCAGCCGATTGCCGCAGATCACCGACGTGGCCAGCGACCTGCAACAACAGGGCCTGACCCTTAATATCGTCATCGACCGCGCCACCGCCGCTCGTTTCGGCATCACACCGGCAACCGTCGATAACGCGCTCTACGACGCGTTCGGGCAGCGCATCATTTCCACCATCTACACGCAGTCGAACCAGTACCGCGTGATCCTCGAGGTTGACCCGTCGCTGCAACGTTCGCTCGACGGATTGTCGATGATCTACCTGCCGTCATCGTCCTCATCGACCAACGGGCAGGTGCCGCTTTCGGCCATCGTGCACGTCGAGGAACATACCGGGCCGTTGTTGATCACGCATTTCGGCCAGTTGCCCGCCACCACCATCTCCTTCAATACCGCGCCCGGCGTTTCGCTTGGCACGGCAGTCGATGCCATTGAACAGGCCGAGAAGGACGTCGGCCTTCCGATAAGCTTCACCACCGCGTTTCAAGGCACTGCGGCGGCATTTCAGTCGTCACTGGCCAACGAGGTGTTCCTGATCATCGCCGCTGTGATGGCGATGTACATCGTGCTCGGTGTTCTGTACGAGAGCTTCGTCCATCCGATCACAATCCTGTCCACGCTACCGTCGGCGGGCGTCGGCGCGCTGCTGTCGTTGATGCTGCTGCACTACGACCTCGACGTTATCGCCATCATCGGCGTCGTCCTGCTGATCGGCATCGTCAAGAAAAACGCCATCATGATGATCGACTTCGCGTTGGAGGCCGAACGCGTCGAGGGCTTGCCGCCGCGCGAAGCGATCTATCAAGCCTGCCTGCTGCGTTTCCGGCCGATCTTGATGACCACTATGGCGGCCATCCTCGGTGCGCTGCCGCTCATGCTGGGGACCGGAACCGGTTCCGAGCTGCGCCAACCACTCGGTATCGCCATCATCGGCGGGCTGATCGTCAGTCAGTTGCTGACGTTGTTCACTACCCCGGTCATCTATCTTTACTTCGATCGCCTGGCGGTGCGTCTCAGCGGGCACCGGCCGCCAAACCCGCTCGCGCCCCGCGAGCCGGCCGAATGAACATCTCCGCGCCATTCATCTCACGGCCAGTAGCGACCACGCTGCTCACGCTGGCGATTGGGTTGGCCGGCATCCTCGGATTTTCCAGGTTGCCGGTGTCGCCGCTGCCGCAAGTGGATTTCCCCACCATCTCCGTCTCGGCGACGCTTCCCGGCGCCAGTCCCAACACAGTTTCCACCAGCGTCGCAGAGCCTCTTGAACGCCACCTCGGCCAGATCGCCGATGTGACTGAAATGACCTCGCAAAGCGGGATCGGGCAGGTTCGCATCACGCTGCAATTCGACATCAGCCGCGACATCGACGGCGCCGCACGCGACGTCGAGGCCGCCATCAACGCCGCCCGCGCCGATCTGCCCGCCAACCTTCCGGGCAATCCCACCTATCGTAAAGTCAATCCGGCCGACGCGCCCATCCTCATCCTTGCGCTGACCTCGAAGACGATGACGCAAGGTCAGATGTACGACGCGGCGAGCAATATCCTGGCGCAGCGGCTTTCGCAGCTCAGCGGCATCGGCAACGTCGTCATCGGCGGGTCTACGCTTCCCGCCGTGCGGGTCGAGCTCAACCCGCAGGCGCTCTACAAATACGGCATCGGCCTCGAAGACGTGCGCGCGGCGCTCGCATCCGCCAACGCCAACAGTCCGAAGGGCACCATTGACGACGGCAACCGCCGCTATCAGATTTACACCAACGACCAGGCGAGCGTGGCCGCGGATTACATTCCGCTCGTGATCGCCTACCGCAACGGTTCGGCGGTACGCCTGTCCGACGTCGCCGCCGTCCAGGATTCCGTTCAGGACCTGCGCAATCTCGGCATGTCCAACGGACAACCTTCGGTGCTGGTCATTCTGTTCCGCCAGCCGAACGCAAACATTATCGAGACCATTGATAACGTGAAGGAAGAATTGCCGCATCTGGAAGCGGCCATGCCGGCCGATATGAACGTGACCGTCGCCATCGATCGCAGCACCACGATTCGCGCCTCGCTGCATGATACCGAACTGACCTTGGTCATGGCGGTCATTTTGGTCACGATCGTCGTGTTCCTCTTTCTCCGCAACTTCAGCGCAACGCTGATTCCGAGCGTTGCGGTGCCGATTTCCATCCTCGGGACTTTCGCCGCCATGTATCTCCTGGGCTACAGCCTGGACATCTTGTCGCTGATGGCGCTGACGATCGCTACCGGCTTCGTCGTCGACGACGCGATCGTCGTGCTGGAAAACATTTCGCGCCATCTCGAAGAAGGCATGCCGCGTATGCAGGCGGCATTCCGCGGCGCGCGCGAGGTCGGGTTCACGGTGCTGTCGATCAGCCTGTCTCTCATCGCAGTCTTCATTCCGATTTTGCTGATGGGCGGCATTCTCGGCCGGCTGTTTCGCGAATTCACCGTGACGCTTTCGATTGCGATTCTCGTGTCGCTAGCGATCTCGCTGACCACCACGCCGATGATGTGCGCGCTGTTCCTGCGAACGCAACCGGCGCAACAACCGGAACGCCGCCCGGGCATCTTGGAGCGAGTCAGGCGCGGATACGGGCGCTCGCTCACCTGGGCGCTGCATCACAGCCGTCTGGTGTTGCTGGTTCTTATCGCCACGATTTGCCTCAATGTCGTGCTGTATATCGTCGTGCCCAAGGGCTTCTTTCCGCAGCAGGATACCGGACGGCTGATCGGCTCACTGCAAGCCGATCAAAGCATCTCGTTCCAGCTGATGAGTGCCAAGTTGCGGCAGATGATGAACATCGTACGCCAAGACCCCGCCGTTGAGAACGTCGTGGGCTATACCGGCGTCGGCAGTGGCGGCGGCGGTAATGCGCAGATCAATACCGGCAACGTCTTCGTTTCGCTGAAGCCGTTGTCGGAACGCGTTTCGGTTGATCAGGTGATCGCGCGGTTGCGGCCGAAGCTCGCCCAGGTCCCGGGAGGACGCCTGTACCTAGCCGCCGTCCAGGACCTGCGCGCCGGCGGCAGACAAAGCAACGCGCAATACCAGTACACGCTGCAATCCGAGAATGTGGATGACCTCTACACCTGGACGCCCAAGCTCGTCGACGCGCTCGAGCACAGCAAAGTCTTGACGGATGTGAGCTCCGATCAACAGCAACGCGGGCTGGAGACGTATCTCGACATCGACCGCGACACCACCGCCCGCCTCGGGATAAGCCCGCTGCAAATCGACAATACGCTGTACGACGCCTTCGGGCAGCGTCAGGTCTCCGTCATCTACAGCGCCATCAATCAATACCACGTGGTGATGGAGATCGACCCGCGTTACACGCAATATCCCAATTCGCTTCGCGACGTTTATGTCGCCACCTCCGGTGGGACGGCCCCCGGGACCGCGATATCGAACGCGCCGGCAGGGACGGTCACGAAAGCCGCGGTCAGCGCGAATACAACCGCCGCGACCGCAACCGCAACCGCATCGGCAAACGCCAACAACAATTCGGCGCGCAACGCCGCCAACAACTCGCTTGCCAATACCGGGAAAGGCGCCACATCAGCCGGCGCGGCGGTCTCTACCGCGCTCGAAACCATGATTCCGCTCGCCGCGGTCAGCCATTACCGGCCCGGCCATACGCCGTTGTCCGTCAATCATCAAGGATTGTTCGTCGCATCGACCATGTCATTCAATTTGCAACCCGGCATGTCGCTTGGTCAGGCGGCGGACGAGATCAACAGCGCGGTCGCGCGCATCAATATGCCGGCTTCGATAACCGGCACGCTCGCCGGCACGGCCCAGCTGTTTCAACAATCGCTGTCGAAGGAGCCGATTCTCATCCTCACCGCCATCGCCGCCGTCTACATCCTCCTCGGCGTGCTTTACGAGAGCTACGTTCATCCGATCACGATTCTCTCGACGCTGCCGTCGGCCGGCGTCGGCGCCATCCTGGCGCTGATCGTCTTCCACACCGAATTCGACATTATCGGGCTGATCGGCGTCATCCTGCTGATCGGTATCGTCAAAAAGAACGCCATCATGATGATCGACTTCGCCATCGAGGCGAAACGGTCCCGCCAGCTAAGCTCTTACGACGCCATCTTCGAAGCCTGCCTGCTGCGCTTTCGTCCGATCATGATGACGACGTCGGCCGCGATCCTGGGCGCCATCCCGCTGGCGCTGAGCTTCGGCAACGGCGGGGAAATTCGCCGCCCGCTCGGAATCGCGATCGTGGGCGGGCTCCTAATCAGCCAATTGCTGACCCTCTACACGACGCCCGTGCTCTATCTCTATATGGACCGCCTCAGTGGCTGGTCGATGCGTGCCCGGCAGGGGCTGCTGGGACGATTGCCGGGTTCGTTCGGCGCTCGCCCTGCGGGTTGAGGCTCTTCAGCAACGCGCGCAGCTCATCGGATGTGAATGGGCCTGCGGCCGTAGCAGCAGGGACTAGCCCAGCGCCACCGCGCCGGATGAAGCGTGGCGCGCAGCCGCAAAATGTCGGCGCGCGCCCGGGTGATGATCGGCGCCTTGTAGCCGTCATCAATCTCCGGGTCCGCTTCCAGGAAGGCGATCCGGTTTTCCGACGCGTAAATCGCGCCATGGGTCACACGCCAGTGACCGCCGTGGCCCCAGTGCCAGCCGTGCCACTGGTGCGCCATCGCAGGCGATATGCCGACGGCTAGAAGGAGAACGGTACACGCGAAAACGACACGCCTTCTCGTCATGGCTATGCTCCAGTGCGGCTCGCCGATGATAACCGCAGCGGCGGAAAGAAGGAAAGACGACGACGAGAGATTCCTGCACACTAAACGGCGAGGTGAGGCCCCTCAGCCAGGAGCACACGACGTATGAGTGACCGATACTTCGAGGATTTCGTTGTTGGGCAAGTCCTTAAGCCGAGCGGACGAGCGCGGGTCGAAAAGGAAGAGATCGTCGCCTTCGCGAAACAGTACGATCCGCAGCCCTTTCATCTCGACGAGGAGGCCGGGCGCAAGTCCATTTTTGGACGTCTGGTGGCGAGCGGCTGGCATACGGCCGCGCTGACCATGCGCCTTGTCGCCCAGAGCGAGCATAAGGCGGCCACCGGCACTATTGGCCTTGGCTTCGACGGTATGCGCTGGCCCCGACCAGTCCTCCCTGGCGACGAGTTGCGCATCGAGACCGAAGTGATCGAGGTGCGGCCATCCAAGTCGCGCCCCGACCGCGGCCTCATCAAGATGCGGACCCGAACGCTGAATCAGAACGGCGAGGTGGTGCAAGAGCTGATTGCCAACGCCATGGTGCCGCGCCGGCCAACAGGCGAGAAACCATAGGCGATCGGCGCCGAGCCTATTGACGCCGGCTACGCATCGCCGATTTGTGGCGTCGCAACGAGAAGCTGGTCCGCGACCACCGCCCTACTGCGGAACGTCCATGCGTATTTGAGCGTTTATGAAGCCCGCTCAAAGCGCAAGAATGTGATCAAGAATGTGATTCCGTGAGCCACCAACACGGCGCCCGCGTCGGGACGGGAGCGCCAGCGATCTTCGGGAGCCTTATCAATGCCCATTGCGGCGTCGGCGACGACACCGTGGCGCAGCCATCGGCTTGCATTCAGCTGTCACTTTGCTGGTCTACAGCCTCAAAACCCATGAGGCTCGAAAATTAAAGGAGGCGCAGATGTCCCGAACGGTGGCGGACATACTGGTCAGCGTGCTCGAGCAGATCGGGGTCAAGCACATTTTCGGACTGATCGGCGACTCGCTCAATCCGCTCGCCGACGCGGTTCGGCGCAGCGGCATCGAGTGGATCGGCGTCCGTCACGAGGAAGGCGCGGCGCTTGCAGCCGCCGGTCAGGCCAAGCTCACCGGCCAGCTCGCGGTCTGCGCCGGCACGACCGGCCCCGGCAGCACGCATCTCGTCGCCGGCCTCTATGAGGCGAGCCGCGACCACGCGCCGGTCCTGGCCCTTTCCGGCGACATGCCACGGAAGATGCACGGCACCGATTTCATCCAGACCACCGAGCCCGACCTGCTTTTCCGCGACGTCTCGCTCTACACGGAAACCATTTCCTCGCCCTCTCAGGCGCCGGCCGTCATTCATCAGGCGATTTCGGCGGCCTTTGCAGGACGCGGCGTCGCCCATCTGACGTTGCCGCAGGACGTCATTGCAGCAAAGGCCGACGGCGGCATGTCGAGCGTCGCAACCTTGAAGTCACGGCCTGAGATCGTTGCGAGCGCGGAGGACGTCGCCGATATTGCCCGCCGCATCGATGAGGCGGGCAGTGTCGTCATCATGTGCGGCGCCGGTTGCCACGGCGCAGCGGAGGAACTGCGCGCATTGTCGGACCGGCTAAAAGCGCCGCTTATTCATTCGGTCAAGGGCAAGGACATCCTGCCCTATGACGATCCGCGCTGGATGGGCGGCATCGGCATGATCGGCACCAAAGCAGTCTACAACGCGGTAATGCATTGCGAGCTGCTGCTGCTGCTCGGTACTGATTACCCGTATTCGGAATTCCTGCCGCGTAAAGCTACCGTCATCCAAGTCGATGACAGGGCGCGCGTCCTTGGACGCCGTGCGCCAACTGCTCTTGGGGTGGTCGCGTCGGTTCGGCCAACGCTGAAACTGCTGCTTGGTGCGGTCGCAGCCAAGACGGATACCAAATTCCGCGATCGGGTGACCAAAGAACGCCAGAAATGGGATGAGATGCTGGACAAACAATCCGATCCGGCGCGCAGCATGGATCGCATTCATCCGCAGGCGGTGGCGCGGGCCGTCAGCGATGTTGCCAAGCGCGACGCCGTTTTCACCTTGGACACCGGGCTCAACACGCTGTGGTCCGCCAACTGGATACGCCAGAGCGGTTCGCAACGGATCATCGGCTCCTTTAACAACGCCGCGGTCGGAACGGCGCTTGGTCAAGCCAACGGCATCCAGGCGCTCGACCGGTCGCGCCAAGTTATCGCGCTGTGTGGCGACGGCGGCTTCAACATGCTAATGTGCGAGTTCCTGACCGCCGTACAGCACAAGCTGCCGGTGAAGGTCGTCATCTACAACAACTCGTCATTCGGGCTGATAACGTTGGAAGCGGAGAGTGTCGGTTTGCCTGCTTACAAGGCGGGCATCGAATTTCCCAATCCGGATTTCTGCGCGCTCGCGCGCGCTTGCGGCGGACATGGATTTCGGGCCACGAAACCCGGCGAGCTGCACACCAAGATCAAAGAGGCGATGGAGATCGACGGTCCGGCGGTTGTCGATTGCGTGGTCGCGGCCGATGAAATGCCCAACTTCCCGCATCTCGAACTCGAAAAGATCGGCCACTTCGCGATGGCAAAGATCCGGGAAGCGGTGCTCGCAGTAACCGGTTCTTGACGGCTCTGTCGCGCTGGCGCCATGAGTTCAGGCCGTTCGCGAGTATCACCTTTTTGCTGAGGCCGCGTTGATGAACGAAATAAGTGAACGCACCATCGCGACGGCGATGAGCGGTTATGAGTTGCTGAATGATCCGCTCCTCAACAAAGGCACTGCGTTCACCGAGGCGGAGCGCGATGAGTTCGATCTGCACGGTCTCCTTCCGCCCTACGTGACCAACCTCGATCCGCAGGTGGAGCGCCGGCTCGACGCCTTTCGCGCACTCGGCACCGATCTGCAAAAGTATGTGTTTCTTCGCGGCACGCAGGACACCAATGAAACCTTGTTTTACGCATTGTTGACCCGGCACATCGAAGAGCTGATGCCGATTGTCTACACGCCCACGGTAGGTCTTGGCTGTCAGCAATTCAGCCGCATCTTTCGCAAGCCGCGCGGTCTATTTCTGAGCTTTCCGCTGAAGGACCGCATCCATCGCATCCTGAGCAATCCGCGCTTTGACGGTGTCGAAGTTATCGTGGTGAGCGACGGCGAGCGCATTCTGGGCCTGGGCGATCAAGGCGCCGGCGGCATGGGCATCCCGATCGGAAAGCTGTCGCTCTATACCGCTTGCGCCGGCCTGCATCCTTCAACGACGTTGCCTATCCTCCTCGACGTCGGTACGGATAATCGCGAGCTTCTCGCCGACCCGCTCTATATCGGCTGGCGGCATGAGCGCATCCGCGGCGAAGCCTACGATGATTTTGTCGCGACGTTTGTCGATGCCGTGCGCACGCGATGGCCCCATGTGCTGCTGCATTGGGAAGATTTTGCGTTCCGCAATGCGAATCGGTTGCTCGCGCAATATCGGGACCGGCTCTGCAGCTACAACGACGATATTCAGGGCACCGCCGCTATCGCCGTCGGCGCCATCCTAAGCGCCATCAACATCACCGGTGTGCCGCTCACCGAACAGCGCATCGCGGTCCTCGGAGCGGGCTCGGCGGGCACCGGCATCAGCGCCCTTTTGCTTCGCGCCATGATCGATGCCGGCCTTGCCGAGAAAGAAGCCCGGAGCCGGTTCTATCTCGTTGACCGCGACGGCCTGTTGGTCGAGGGCATGACAGGGCTTCAATCGTTTCAGACCCTTTTTGCACAAAGTCCAGACCGCGTCGCCGCCTGGAAGCTTCCATCCGCTGATCGGATCGGACTATCCGAGGTCGTCGCCAATGCGCATCCGACGGTGCTAATCGGGACATCGGGACAGGCGCACGCCTTCTCGGAAGCCGTGGTGCGCGCGATGGCTGCGCACGTGCGTCAGCCGGTGATCTTCCCGCTCTCCAATCCGACGGAGCGCAGCGAGGCAACGCCGGACCAGATCATTCCCTGGACGGAAGGTCGCGCAGTCATCGGCACCGGCAGCCCGTTCCCGCCGGTCACGCGCAACGGTCATCCCTTCCGGATCGACCAGACCAACAACGCCTATGTGTATCCGGGCGTCGGGCTCGGGGCGATCGCGGTGCAGGCCCGCTATATATCGGAGGGAATGTTTCTGGCCGCGGCGCGGACGATTGCGGAACTGTCGCCGGCGAAGTACGATCCGCAAGCCAATTTGTTGCCGCCGCTCGCGGAGCTGCGAAAGATCTCACTGCAGGTGGCGATCGCGGTCGCCAAGCAGGCCGAAAGCGAAGGCCTGGCACATCCCGTTCCGGACCAGGATCTACCCGCGGCGGTCAAGTCGATGATGTGGGAGCCACTCTATGCGACGTATCGGCGGCTGCGCCAGCCGTCGTGAATGCCCATGTCTTTAAAGCAGAAAAGGCCGCCTGCGGTGTTCTCGCAGGCGGCCTTATTTTCGATCCGAGACGTGCATTCACTTTGCCAGCGTCGTTAGTTCTTTTGCGAAGTTTGGGACGCTGCCTGCGCGTTGGCCGCCAGAAAGTCCTTGAAGGTGAGGCCCGCGTAGTTCGGCGAGGTCGGCGCTTGCGTCGCGTCGGAGGCCTTGCCATCGACCGGTGGTACCGGCGTCGCGTCGGTGGCTTTGCCGTCGACCCGCGCGCTGGCCGCTTCCTTGGTGCAAACATCTGCGAACACCACGAGGCCGTCCGGCGTGTAGGTCTTGGTCAGGCAGGTGCACGGACCGGGCGCGACCGGCGCTTCGACTCCACCGTCCACTCCGTCGATTTCAATCCAGCCGCCATCGCGGAACACCCAGTGATGATGATGCCAGTGTGCCCAATGGCCGGGACGCCCCGGGAAACCGGGATGACCGTGGCCAGGGCGGCCTGGATTGAGGATCGGGATCAAGGTACGGCCGCCGCCGCGCCGAGCGAAGTGGCTGCTGCCGCCACCACCGACGCGGCCGCCGCCGGCGAAGTGGCCGCCACCGAACCCACTACCCCCAAAGCCCCTGGCATCAGCAGCGCTAGAGGCCAGGCCGGCAGTGATGATCGTAGCCGCTGTCGCGAGAGTAAGGATGACTTTGCGTGACATGGTCGTTCTCCGAGGTTTGAGTTTCCAATACCCATTGGTCGCTGCTGTCGGAGAAAGGTTCATGCCGATGTCAAAGATCGCGGGTCCGGCCCGCCACTATGTCCGGTCCCGTGCAAATTCCAGGGGTTTCGAAGAGGCGCGTGATGGGGGACGTCGCTCTATGCGGCGTATCGGCGCCTGCGCAAGCCGTCGTGAACGACCAAGCGTTTGAGATCGCTCAATTCTTCATGCCGGAAAAGGTGTGTTGCTTGGGCAACCGCAAGAGATGCACAGCCTTAGACGCCGGCAGCGGCGCCCAAGCCGCGAGGGACTTCGGGGGTCTTGATAGGTCTTGTATTCCTTCCCGGTCATCGCCTCGCCGACCCACCCGGACAATATTTCCTTATTTCCTTGTCATGAGCCTTTTTGGTTTTGACCCAAAATGGTCACTGCTTCAGTGCGACGCGATCCACGCTCCATGCGCCGCCGCCCGCAAACATGATGTAGAAGAAAACGAAGCAGTATAGCACCGCCGCGTCGCCGCCATTCATCGCGGGGAAGAAGGATCGCGGGAAATGCACCATGAAATAGGCGACGGCCATATCGCCGGCGAGAATGAAGGCAACGGGGCGCGTGTAGGCGCCGATGAGGAGGAGGATGCCGCCAACGATCTCGATAGCACCTTGGACGTAGAGGAGTGGCGTCATCGGCGGGCCAGCCGAAGGGAAGCCGAAATATTTCGGCAGGCCGTGCTCGAGGAACAACAGGGCGACGACGATGCGCAGAACGCTCAGGATATAAGGCCTTCCCTTTTCGAGGTTCGCATAAAGTGACGTCATGGCAACCTCCGATCCAGCTCCTCTTCGAGCGATCCCGATAAGTTCACGCCAAGCGCATACTAAGACCAATAGAGCGGCAGTCAATTTCGACTGATGGCGCCCTAATGCCCGGCCATGTGGCGGCCGATTTCGGTGAGATCGGCTTCGCTGGCGCGCGTTTCGTAGACGATCGAGCCGTGGAACATCACGACCAAACGGTCGGCCAGTTCGAGAAGCTCATCGAGATCCTCGCTCACCAGCAACACCGCCGCGCCGCGATTGCGCGCCGCCATGATCTCGGCGTGGATCTGGGCGACCGCCGCAAAATCGAGGCCGAAGCACGGATTGGCCGCGACCAGGATGTCGACCTCGCCGGCGAGCTCGCGCGCCAGCACCGTGCGCTGGACGTTGCCGCCGGACAACTCGCCGATCGCGGTATCGTCGGAACGGGTTTTGATTTTGTAGAGCCCGATCTTGCGGATCGCCTCCTCATGGAATTTCGCGCGATTGAGCCACCAGCCGCCATAGGCGAACGGCGCGTGATCGAACTCGCGAAAGGCGAGATTGTCGGCAACGCTCATGCGCGCCACGCAGGCATTCTTCAGCGGCTCCTCGGGAAGCACCGATAGATGGTTATGGCGCATCTCCTCGCGGGTCGCGTGATAACGCTCGCCTTGCAGGTAGATTTGCCCGCTCTCAGCCTCGCGCTGGCCGGCGAGAACTTCGATGAGCTGGCGCTGCCCGTTGCCGGATACCCCGGCAACGCCGACGATCTCACCGCCACGGATCGATAGCGATACCTCGCGCACGGCAGGCTGGCCGCCGTCATCGAGCGCGTTCAGTTTTTCTATGTCGAGGCGCGGCGCGCCGTATTCGCCGGTCCGCGGCGGCTGCACCGTCAACTCTTCGGCGCCGATCATGGTGCGCGCCATGGTATCGGGGCTCAAGTCCTTGACTTGCCCCTGCCCCGCCAACTTGCCGCGCCGCAGAATGGTCACTTCATCGGCAAAGGCCATCACCTCGCGGAATTTGTGAGTAATCATTAGGATCGTGAGCGCGCCGCTGGCCACCATGCCGCGCAGCATGCCGAGCACTTCGTCGGCCTCACCGGGTGTCAGCACCGAGGTCGGCTCGTCAAGGATGAGAAAGCGGCGCCGCAGGTAAAGCTGTTTGAGGATTTCGCACTTCTGCCGTTCGCCGGCGGAAATCGCCGAGACCTTGGCGTTCAGCGGCACGCCGAACGGCATCCGCGACAGGAACTCTTCCAAAGCCTTGCGCTCGCGCGTCCAATCCACCACCGCCGGCACGTCGTCGCGCGCCAGTACGAAATTCTCCGCCACCGTCATCGCCGGCACCAGCGTGAAATGCTGGTAGACCATGCCGAGACCGAGCGCGTGCGCGGCACGCGGATTGCCGATGATTTCCTGACGTTCGTCGACCATGAGCTCGCCGCCGTCGGCCTGGTAATAGCCCATGATGCATTTGACGAGGGTAGATTTGCCGGCCCCGTTTTCGCCTAGGAGCGCATGGAAAGTGCCGGCGCGCACCTTCATCGAGACGGCATCGAGCGCCGTGAATTCGCCGAAGCGCTTTGTCATATTGAGCGCTTCGACGCCGAAAGTCCTCTTGGACGCGGTCGGTGAAACTAGCCCACCGGGCGGGATCAGCGTGGCCATCTCGCTCACGCGATAACCTCGATGAATTTCGCCGAATCCGAAACAGCCCCAAACACGCCGCCCTGCATCTTGATCATCTTCAGCGCGTGGTCGTGATTGCTTTTGTCGGTGGCCCCGCAGCAATCCTCCAGCAGCAGGCACTCGAAGCCGCGATCGTTGGCCTCGCGCATGGTGGTGTGAACGCAAACGTCGGTGGTGATGCCGGTCAGCACGATGTTGTCGATGCCGCGCAACCGCAGCATCAGCTCGAGATCGGTGGCGCAGAACGAACCCTTGCCCGGCTTGTCGACGATCGGCTCCCCGTCGCGCGGAGCGAGCTCTTCGATGATTTCCCAGCCCGGTTCGCCGCGCACCAGGATGCGGCCGCAAGGTCCGGGATCGCCGATGCCGGCGCCGATCTGGCGCGACCGCCAACGCTTGTTTGCCGGCAAATCGGCAAGATCGCGACGATGGCCTTCGCGGGTGTGGAAGACGTGGAAGCCCTTGGCGCGGGCGGCGGCGAGCGTGCGCTTGATCGGTTCGATCGGTGCGCGGGTCAGCGACAGGTCGTAACCCATCTTGTCGACGTAACCGCCGACGCCGCAAAAGTCCGTCTGCATGTCGATGATGATCAGCGCGGTGTTTTGCGGGCGAAGGTCGCCGTTATAGGGCCAGAGATAAGGATCGGCGGCGACGTAGCGTTCCGCCGTATCGCTCTCTTTGCGCGCCAGTTGGGGCATGACTCACCTCGTAATGGACAGCTCGGCCGGCGCACCGATCAACGTGCGCTTCGGCGAGCAAGTCGCAATCATGATCAGCAACGTCAGGATATAGGGTGCCGCATTGAACAGATGATAGCCGTGGCTGAAGCCGACCGACTGTAGCGCAGGCCCGAGTGCGGCCGCACCGCCGAACAGGATCGACGCTCCCAGGCACAGCATGGGGTTCCAGCGGGCGAAGATGACGAGCGCTACCGCCGTGATGCCCTGGCCGCTCGACAGTCCCTCGTTCCAACTGCCGGGATAGTACAGCGACAGGAACGAGCCGCCGATGCCGGCCAAAAAGCCGCCGAACATCGTGGCGCGCAGACGTATGAAATTGACCGAGTAGCCCATGGCGAGCGCGGCGTCAGCGCTCTCGCCGGCGGTGCGGATGATAAGGCCCCATCGCGTGGTCCGCAGCGCCCATACCAAAATCGGCGCAAGCGCGACGCCAATGAGAAACAACACGTTGATGCGCAGCGCGGCGCGGACCTGCGGAATGTCGCTCCACCAGCCGAAATCGATCGATGGCAGCCGCGGCGCCGTCGGCTCGATCAGCGGCTTGCCGAGATAAAACGCCAGCCCGACGCCGAACAGCATCAAGGCAATGCCGACCGCGATATCGTTGACGCGGGGCAACCCACAGATGCCAGCATGCAGCGCGCCCATGGCCGCCCCTGTTATTCCGGCAGCAAGCACCCCGAGCCAGGGTGAGCCGGTGAGGTAGGAGACGCCATAGCCGCTCATCGCCCCCATGACGAGAGTGCCTTCGAGGCCGAGATTGATGCGGCCGCTGCGCTCGGTAATGCATTCGCCGAGGCTGACGAAAAGAAACGGCGTGCTGACGCGGACGGCGCCGCCAAGCACCGCGAGCGGTACCGTCCACAGTCCGATGTCGCCCGGATTGGCCATGTCAAGAGGCCTTTCCTTTCAAAAAACCGATGCGGCCGTAGAGCGCATCGCTTGCAAGCACCATGACGAAGATCATGCCTTGCAGCACCAGAACCGACGCATCCGGTAATCCGAGCCGCCGCTGCAGCAGGCCGCCGCTGGCGCCGATGCCACCGAGCAGAACTGCGACCGGGATAACTGCCAACGGATTTTGCCGCGCCAGGAACGCCACCAGGATGCCGGCGAAGCCGTAGCCGGCCGCCAAATTCGCATTGGTGCGGCCCTGCACCGCGGCGACCTCCATCATGCCGGCAAGACCGGCGGCGGCGCCGGCGAGAAAACATATGATGAGAATGAGCTTGCCGACGCTCAGCCCCACAACCTTGGCGGCGCGGATGTTACCGCCGGCGACGCGTGCCGCGAAGCCGAACACCGTGTGATAGATCAGGATGTAGGAAAGCACAGCGGCGATGATACCGAACACGAAACCCCAATGCACGTCGGTGCCTGGAATGCTGCCGATCATGTTTGCGGCGCCGATTTCAGGTGTCGACGGCTTGTTGAGGCTGGTCGGATCGCGCATCGGACCTTCGACGAGAAAATTGAGGATCGCCAGCGCGATGTAAACAAGCAACAAGCTCGAAATGGTTTCGTTGACGCCGCGGTACTGGCGCAATGCGCCGGCCAGCATGATCCAGAGGCCGCCGCCGATCATGCCGGCGCAGGCCATTGCCACGTCCACGAAGAGCGGCGGGGCGGCTTGCATCGCTAGCGCTGCGCTGGTGGCGCAAAGCGCGCCGATGAGCAGCGCGCCCTCCCCGCCGATGATCACCATGCCGAGCTGCGCCGGAAGCGCCGTGCACAGGGCCGTCAGGATGAGCGGCGCGGCGCGCGTCAGCGTGTTCTGCCAGGAGAACCAGGTGCCGAACGCGCCTTGATACATGTAGAAATAGAGATCGAGCGGATTCTTCCCGAACAGCGCGACGAATATACCGAACAGCACGAGCGAAGCCAAAAGGGCGAGCGCGGGGATAACGATATATTCCGCCACGCCACCGAATTTCTGGCCGAAACGGGGCAGGCGCAAAAGCGCGCCTGCCCCAGATTTCGCGAGAGGCGCGCCGACAGGCGCGCCAACATCGGCTTTCACGAAGTCGCTCCGATGACGCCATCGACCAGATAGCTCATCTTTTCCAGCTCAGGATCGGTCTGGCCGCGGGAGACACCAGCAGCGATGACCGTGGTGCCCTTGTTGTCGACGATCGGACCTTTGAAGATGACGTAAGACCCAGCGGTCAGTTCGGCCTTGACCTCGTCGGCTTTCTTCTTTGCCTCTGCGCTGACCATCGAGCCGTACGGTGACACCTTGACGATCTCTTCTTTCAGGCCGCCGCGGTAGAAGTTCGGGATCGTCTCGCCGGAGGTGAACATTTTCACGAAGCGCGGATAGAGCGCTTCCCAGTTCCACTCCGCGCCCGTGAGATAGGCCTGCGGCGCGAGCACGGATTGGTTGACGTGATAGCCAGTGACCATCGCGCCGCGACGCGCGGCGTTCTCGACCACGGTCTTCGGCCCGTCAACGTGACAGGTAATGACATCGACGCCTTGATCGATGAGACTGTTGGTGGCTTCAGCCTCCTTCACCGGCATCGACCAGTCGCCGGTGAAGATCACTTGCGTGGTGATTTTCGGATTGGCGAGTTTGGCGCCGAGCGTCCACGCATTGATATTGCGCAGAACCTGCGGGATCGGCTTGGCGGCGACAAAGCCGAGCTTGCCGGATTTCGACATATAGCCGGCAACGATACCGGCGACGTGCTGCGCTTCGTCGATGTAGCCGAAATAGCTGCCGGCGTTTTTCGGATCCTTGTCGCTCCACAGCCCACCGCAATGCTCGAAGCGCAGCTTCGGAAACTTCTGCGCCATCTTGATCATGTGCGGGTTGTAGTAACCGAACGAGGTCGGGAATAGCAGCGTCGCACCGTCGAGATTGATCATGGACTCCATGGTCTTTTCGACAGCGTCCGTCTCCGGGACCTTCTCTTCCTCAACGACCTTGATGCCGGGCATCTTCTTGAGCGCGGCTGCGCCCGCGGCATGGGCTTGATTGTAGCCATAGTCGTCGCGCGAACCGACGTAGATGAAGCCGACGGTCGTATCGGCGGCATAAGCCCGGCCCAGCGGCAGGGCGGTGCCAAGGGTCAGGACCGCCGTTCCTTGCAGAACGCGGCGACGCGAAATTTTGTCGAAATTCATTTACATGCTCCCTGTGCGCACGCGAGCGACCTTGCGCTGCTGCTGGCTAGCCATCAGGACGATGGGCTTTCTTCGATTTGCGGTGAGTCATTCGCAAGGCCCATGCCAGCGGATGAGGGTCGGCACATCGTGGCGATAGCATTGAAATCAATGGATAATTTCACGGAAGCGGACGTGGCTTTCCCGCGCCGGGAAGGCTCTGATTAAAAAATAGGCAAGCCAGAACTATTCTGTGCAATCGAAAATGGTCAGGATCGTTGGGTCAGGCGACCGGGATAATGTGGCTGTCCGGGCGTCGTTTGCAGGACAGGTCTCGATGTCGCTGACCGACCTCAAAATCAAAAGCCGATCCTATTTTCGTCAGGACCGCTAAGCTTCAGAGGCGATCTGTCCCGCTACCGCGCCGACGCCACTCTCCATCAGCATCGTGTGCACGGCAGAAAACACCTTGTCGAAGGCCGGCCGGCGATAGTCCCATTTCGCGTCAGCCGAGAGCGGCACCATCACCATGGTGGCGTTAGCTTCGAAGACCAGAATGTCGCCCGCCGCGTTCACGGCGAAATCGATGCCACAATAGTCGAGATCAAGCGTCGCATTGATCCGTTCGAGGGCTGCCATACCGCGCGGACCTATGACATTCGCCATGTCGTCAAGAAACGCCGCGTCCTTCGAACGATTTTCAGGAGAATCCGCCATGTCGGCCCGGAAATAGTGGACCTTCCAGTTGCGCGAGATCGCCAGATGCAGCGGATAGATTTTGCGATCGATGATCATGACGCGGCATTTGCGAAAGAACCCGTCGCCGTCCCGCGCGTCGAGTTCGTCGATGATGCACAGGTCGTCGCCGGGAAACTCCGTCGCCGCCTCGGCCAGGCTCCGCAGATTTTCAACGCGGATAAAATAGCGACCGGTGTGGAAGCCCGGCGCCCGCGCGAGAAACGGAAAGGCAAAGCCATTGCGCGCGACGGCTGCGGCGGCATCGGGGCCTGCCAGCAAGCGCCGCGGCAATGTGACCACGCGTGGAACGACGACGTTGGGCAGGCCGCGTAAACGTTCGGCATTCGCGGCGCGTCCCGTTTTGAGCACCGCGCGCGGATGGTTGATCACTGGCCGATCGGTTCGGGCCAGCACCGAACACGCGGCTTCAAGACCATCCCGGCAAAGATCGGCATCGCCGATGCTGTTGAAGACGAGATCGTGACGCGGCAGCGGAATTTTCGGATCGGCGTATTCCGTCACCAGGACGGTGGTCTGAAATTCCCGATCGCTGAGAATGGAAGCCGTCGGTATGTTGCCGCCCGCCGCCGAGACCAGGAGCAAGACCGGGATCGCAGGACCGTTCCCGCGATAGGGCAGCGCCGTCAAAAAGTGGTGCTTGAACGCTTTGTCGCGGTGCCTGCGGGCGCCCGCCGCATCGCCCATTTCTCCCAGCAGATAACCCATTCCGCGATGCGCATGGACATGATCGGGATCGATCCGCAACGCGGCTTCGAAATGAAGGCGAGCCTGCTCCTGCTCGCCACTCTGAAACAGTAAATTCGCAAGGTTGACGTGCCCGCTGGGATTGTCCGGATGGTGACGTATCGCCTCACCGAACAACGAACGCGCTGCATCCTTGTATCCGGCGTTGAGGACGAGCGTGCCGAAATCGTTCAGCGCGCCGAAATCGGTCGGCATGCGCCGAAGCAATTCGAGATAGTCACGCTTCGCCTCTTCGAACCGGCCTTGCTCTCGGAGCAGACCGGCGCGCTCATAACGAGCCCCGACCGCGTCCGGGTCCCGCTCCAACGACCGATCAAGCTCGTGAATGCGCAGGCTGGGGGAGAACCGCACCGCATGTTCGTTCACGGCGTGCAAATCCCGCTCTCGCGTTGCCGCGAATCAATCGCCCGTCCGTAAGATAATGAAAATGCAGCCGAAACCAAAAGCCAAAAGCGGGCTCGAAGGGGGTTGTTAGAACAAAATTTACCATAACACCGAATGATGCGGCGCAAGGTCGCCCTCAATGCCGACCTTCAACCGAAAGCGCCATCATGGACAACAGCATGGACCGTTGCAGGATCGTGTTGGGCGATCCGGTTCCCTGGTTCGCCGCACCGCTGATCGGCGACGGCTCTTTCAACCTATCGGTCGCAGCCGGCCGCTGGATCGTGCTCAGTTTCCTCGGCTCTCCGGCAAACTCTCGGGTCGAGCGCGAATTGACCGAGCTCTTCCGCGCGTCCCATCTTTTCGACGAGGATCGCATCGTCTTTTACGGCATCTTCGCCGCGCCGCCAAACGATCCCGCGCCCTACCTCAAACGCAACACATCGGCGGCCGCGTTCCTCGCCGACTACGATGGCACGATCAGCCGCTCGTTCGGCGCCGGCGAAATGCCGCGCACGATCGTGCTCGATCCGATGTTGCGCGCCGTGGCCGATATCCCTTGGGATCACGCGGACGGCCATGCGCAGACCGTGCGCAGTGTATTGGAGAGTCTGCCGGCCGTCGACGACTCCGCCGGCGTGCCTCTCACCGCGCCGGTTCTGATCGTGCCGCGCGTCTTCGACTTTGCGCTCTGCGACGTGCTGGTGCAGTTTTATGACAAGATCGGCGGCCAGGATTCCGGATTTCTGCTCGACGTGGAAGGCAAGACCGCACGGGTCGTCGATTATCGGCTGAAGCGCCGCAACGATCTCGCCGTCGCGCACCCGCAATTGCGCGAAGCGATACGCAGTCAGATCGTCCGTCGCCTGGTCCCGGCCATCGAACGATTTTTCCAGTTCCAGGCCACGCGCATGGATCGCTACATCGTCGCTTGCTACGACAGCGCCGTCGGCGGGCACTTTTACCGGCACCGCGACAACGTCAACATCGGTGCGCAGCACCGGCGTTTCGCCGTCACGATCAATCTCAACAAGGATTACGACGGCTGCGATCTCGTCCTTCCGGAGTTTGGCCGCCGCACCTATCGCGCGCCTTATGGCGGCGCCGTCGTGTTTTCATGCGGCGCGCTGCATCAGGTGACGCCGGTTACACGCGGGCGGCGGTATGCCTTCCTCGCCTTTCTCTACGGCGAGGCCGACGCGGCTTTGCGCGAGGCCAATAACGCCAAGCTGCATCAAAGCGCGGCGCAGTATGCCGTGGAATCGGATCGGCTTTTTCCGGACGATGTACCCTCGCGCGAGCGCCGAGCGATGTGACACTACGCCTGCGCGAAATGATTCCGACTTGTCATCGTCGAATTCCCGGCTACAATTAAACGAAATTTGGGGATGGAGTCCCCCCTAACCGCCGATACGGCTGATGACTCCTACCGGGCGCTTGGCGTCGGTAGGAGCTTGCCTTGGCACTCCCACTGGCACCAAGTTTGTACTCTCTAGAGCGCGCGTCCTAAGGTGGGCTCGCACACGCCGTGCCGCTAGGCGACTTGGAGATTAGCAGGAGATTTGCGGATGACCGGCGTCTGGGCACTTGCAGCATTGTGGTTGGGTCTCGCATTAGTGGCGAGTCTCCTGTCGATCTGGTTCCGTATCTCTACAGCCTTGTCCGAAATTGTCGTCGGAACGATCGCTCAGCTCATCATCGGGGCTGCAATCGGGTCGGCTATACTTGGCACCGACGAATCCTGGGTCAAGTTTCTCTCCGGAATCGGCGCGATCGTCCTGACGTTCCTCGCAGGCGCGGAACTCGATCCCGTGGTCTTCAAACTCAAGTGGAAAGAAGCGGCCGCCGTTGGGTTCGTGAGCTTCCTTTTCCCATTCCTGGGTTGCGCGGCGGCGGCCCATTATTTGCTGGGATGGGAGGTCATGCCCAGTTGGCTCGCCGGCGTCGCCATGTCGACCACCTCGGTGGCTGTCGTGTATGCCGTGATGATCGAATTCGGCTTCAACACCACCGAGTACGGCAAGACGATCCTGGCTGCCTGCTTCGTCACTGACCTTGGGACAGTGGTGGCGCTCGGCCTCATCTTCGCGCCCTTTACGGTGAAGACCCTGATTTTTCTCGGAGTCGGCGTGGTGGTCTTTGTAGTTCTGCCGTGGCTTACACCTCGGTTTTTTCGAATCTATGGAGGCCGGCCTTCTGAATTGGAGACGAAGTACCTGTTGCTCTGCCTGCTTGGAATGGGGGCGCTGGCATCATGGGCCGACAGCGAAGCGGTGCTTCCAGCGTATCTCATCGGAATGGTGCTTGCCGGAACGGTCGGCAAGGACCATGCGCTTGTCAGGCGACTGCGCACGTTGACATTCGGATTGCTGACGCCGTTCTATTTCATTCGTGCCGGGTCTTTTGTCTCCATACCCGCACTCATCGCCACGCCGGCGGCCTTTCTATTTTTTCTCGTCGTCAAGATCGCTACCAAGATCGTCGGCGTTTACCCGGTGACGAAGTTTTTCGGTTCGCCAAACAAAGAGGCAATGTACACGACCCTTCTGATGTCCACGGGACTCACGTTCGGAACAATCTCGTCTTTGTTCGGTCTGTCACACGGAATCATCGATCAGGGCCAATACTCGGCGCTGGTCGCGGCCGTAATAGCGAGTGCGGTGATTCCGACGGTCATCGCAAACGCCTTCTATCTGCCGCGTCACTTGTTGCCGGAAGCGGTATCTGAGAAGTCCGTCGAGCACGGTGGCGTCACGCCGGTACGGCAGCTCGCAAGCAAGGCCGAATAACCGGGAGGCGGCTAATGTTCAGCAAAATCTTGCATGCCAATGACGGGTCCGAGCAGGCATTCCACGCCCTGGCATTGGCGCTGGCAATTGCTCGGCAAAACAATTCCGAACTTCACATGGTTTCGGTCGAAGAGATCGACTACATGCCGGAATTTATCGAAGAAGTGAGGCAAGAGACAGGAACAGCAGCTCGCCGCTTTCACACTGTCCTGCAACGCGCACGCGCGCTGGCGGAAGAACGCCAGGTGAAGCTTCAGACGCATGTTTTAGCTGGGCATCCGGTGCGGGATGTCGTCGAGTTGGCAGATCAACTCAAGGTCGAATTGCTGGTTATCGGAGCGACAGGCCATTCGGCTCTATATGAGCGCATGATTGGCAGCCGGGCGGATCGCATCGTGCAGCTCGCACCATGCCCGGTGCTGGTGGTCAAGTGACGAAATAAAGACAGTTCGACAAGAGAAACGACGAGGCGGCGCATGACAATCCGCCTTCAGGGAAGTAACGGACCATGGAGGCTTGTCCGATGAGCAAAGGCGGAGAGAAAAACTTCAATGGAAAGCTATATTTGGGTAGCGATCGGTGGCGCCCTCGGGACAGCCGGACGCTATTGGTTATCTGGCCTGGTTGCGCGGCAGATCGGCGAAACGTTTCCGTGGGGTACGCTCATCATCAACGTGACCGGCTCCTTTGTCATCGGGTTCTTCGCCGCGCTGACCGGGCCGGACGGCAGGGTCTTTGTCGGGTCGAACCCACGCCAATTTGTGATGATCGGCCTCTGCGGCGGATATACGACGTTCTCCTCGTTCAGCCTGCAGACGCTCAATCTCATGAACGACGGAGAGTGGCTTTACGCCGGCACCAACATCGGCTTGTCGGTTGTCCTGTGTTTGATCGGTGTCTGGGCGGGCTACCTGCTCGCCACTAGCATCAATACGATGAAGTGGATCTGACCATGCAGATTCCGCGTGACGCCGTTTTGCTCCGAATTTTCTTCGGCGAAGACGACAGGGTTCAACATCTCCCGCTGTATGAGGCGATCGTGCTGAAGGCGCGGGAAATGCATCTTGGTGGCGCGACGGTGTTGCGGGGCCATGTCGGTTTCGGACATTCAAGCCGCATTCATACGACCAAGATCTTGCGCCTCTCGCAGGACTTGCCCGTGGTGGTGGAGATCGTCGATTCGCAGGAGAAGATCGACGCCTTCCTTCCCGTACTGGACGGCATGATGACGAGCGGACTGGTGACCATCGAGAAGGTTCAGGTTCTTCAATACGGTACCATCAAACCGTAGTTGGGGTTTTGTAAATCGGCCCCGGCCCGGAACTCTTCTGATCCTTGCGGACGGCGCTGTGATCATTGCCACGCCCGGCATCGGCTCGACGCTGTGGCTACCGTGAGCCGTATCGCAGAACCTTGACCTTTTCCAAGGTCACCAAGCCGCCCGCCATCATACGATTGAGCTCCGGCAGGAATGCGTCGATCTTGTCCTGGCGGTCGACAATTTCGATCACGAGCGGCAGATCCTCCGACAAACGCAATAGCTTGGTCGTATGAATGCGGCTTGAATGTCCAAAACCCACCGGGCCCCTGATCACGGTCGCGCCAGCCAGATGCATCTCCCGTGCCTTCAGCACGATTGCCTCGTGCAGAGGCAGGTGATCAAATTTCTCATCTTCGCCCAAAAAGATTCGAAGCAGCACACCATCTTCCGGAACCTGCATGCCGAGATCCATCCCAAGCGCCACCGCGAACTTTCTGCGTCTATGCGAATTTCAAGCTGTTCAGGCCGACCGCGAGAGCAAAGCCCGCCCAGACCGCAACAAGGCAGAGCACGACCGATCCCCCGACGTACCCGCCAGCGCTCACCCATTCGCCGTCATTGAGGAGATTCAAAGTCTGCAGACTAAAGGACGAGAATGTCGTAAATCCTCCGCAGATCCCGATCATGACGAATTGGCGCGCGGTTGAGCCTACAAAAACGCGACCGTCGGGACCCGTCAATGTGCCGAAGAATCCGATGACGAACGAGCCCCCCACGTTGATCAGCAACGTTCCCCACGGAAACGTTTCCCCCCAAAGATGTGCCGCGATACCGGAAAACCAGTAACGCGCGGTACCGCCAAGGGCGCTTCCGACCGCGATCCAGAAATACGCGCCCATCTCGGCGAATACAGCCACTACAGCCGCCATCAATACGACGGCGGTCCCCCAAGCCAACCTTCTCGCCTGGGATAGCGGCAGAGCTGTCTGCGCGTCGTCCGACGACATCTACGGCTCCATGATCCGGCCAAGCTCACATGGAGAGGGCGATCATACGCCACGCATATTGATGCTTGATCCCGCGCCGGAGGGCAGCAAATACGTCAAATGACGTATTTGCTGCCCTAACTGGCACCGCGAACTCCGCGACGGTACGTGATGTCCGCCTCCTTCCGCCCCCTTCGACAGCCGATTAAAGGCAGACGCGCACCGACCGTGCGCCCGTCAACCATTGTGTCGGCAACGGAACGCTTCTGCGGCGAAGATCCTCGCGCCTCGACAATTCCTCAGATTGCGACACAATCCGACACGCTTCCGCCCCGGCTGCCGAATGTAATCCTGCTCGACGTTCGGTCGCGGAGCTGCGTTGATGCCTGGCCGGCTGACAGCCGCAATTCTCTTCGTTTTTCTTTTGGGATTTCCCGCGCGCGCGGTCTGCCAAAGCGTGCAGCCGGCAACATCGACGGATTCGCTGATCACCGTCGCCGGCAATCGGCACATCGATGCGGCGATGATCCGCTCGCATTTTCACGCGAACGCGGACGGGACGCTCGACGCCGCCGCGCGCGACGCCGCGCTGAAAAGCCTTTATGGCACCGGTCTTTTCCAGGACGTGAAGATTTCGCGGGAAAGCGACCGTTTCCTGGTGACGATCGTGGAAAATCCGATCATCGAAAAAATGGCGTTCGAGGGCAACAAAAAGATCAAAGACGACGACCTCAAGAAAACCGTGAATTCGAAACCGGGCGGCCCGCTTTCGCACGCGATCGTCCATGACGACGTCGAGCACATCATCGAGCTTTACCACCAGCACGGCTATTTTGAGGTGTGGATCGATCCGAAAACGATAACCGGCAAGAACGAACGCGTCAGCCTCGTCTTCGAAATCAAGGAAGGCGCCAAGCTCGCGGTCAGCCAGGTCCAATTCACCGGCAACACCGCCTACCCGGCAAACAAGCTTAAGGGCGTGATCAAAACCGCCGACACGAATTTTTTGAGCTTCCTGCTCGACAACGACATCTACGATACGGACCGCGTCGAGGGCGACATCGACCTCATCCGCCATTTTTATCTCGCGCATGGCTACGCTGACGTGCGCATTCGCTCGGCTGCGAGCTACGAGGCCGACCAGAACGGAGTCGTCGTTACATACGCAATCGAGGAAGGCCAACAATATCGCCTCGGGCGCGTGAACATCGCGTCAAGCTTGAAGTCAGTCGACGCAGCGGGGTTGCGCTCCTATTTGCGCACGCAAGCCGGCGAAATTTACGACACCGATGCCGTGAACAAGACTGTCGAGGATATAACCATCGGGCTCGCCAGAAGCGGTGAACCTTTCGCTACCGTTGTCGCGCGGAACCAACGCCTGCCTGAGCGCGGTTTGATCGATCTGCTCTACGCCGTCGAAGCAGGCAAGCGCGTCTACGTGGAGCGCATCGACATTCACGGCAATACCAAAACCCGCGACGAGGTGATCCGCCGCGAATTCGAAGTCGTCGAAGGCGATGCCTACAATCGCGCCCTGATCGACCGCGCCGAGCGCCGCCTCAAACAGCTCGGCTATTTCAAGACCGTCAAGATCGGTACGGCGCCGGGCTCGGCGCCTGATCGCGTCGTTGTCGATGTTGCCGTTGAGGAAGACAAGACCGGCGATTTCTCGATCATGGGCGGCTATTCCACCGCCGACGGCGCCGAGGCTACGATCTCTATCGGCGATCGCAATTTTCTCGGAACGGGCGACATCGTGAAGGCGTCGGCCACGATCGGACAATATGCCAGAGGCTTCGATCTTGCCGTTACCGATCCCTACGCGCTCGGTCCGCGGCTTTCGCTCGGCGTCGACCTGTTCGGCAAGGAGACCTTCGCCAGCAGTTATCAATCCTTTGACAGCACCGTTTACGGCGCCAAGGTGTCCGCCGGCACTCCGTTAAGCGACCAGCTCGGCGTGAGCTGGAGCTATTCAATCTACAATCAAGGTCTTACGCTCGATCCGGCGGTCGGAACGGCCTCACTCCCTATTCAGCTGGCGGCGGCCGCGGGCCCGATGTGGGTCTCCTCCGTCGGCACCGGCGTCATCTACAGCACGCTCGACAATCCCAGAAACCCGACGAGCGGCGTCCGTGTCCAGACCAACAACGAATTTGCCGGTCTCGGCGGTGCCGCCAAATTCGCCCGCACCGCCGAAGACGCTCGCTATTACCACCAGATTTTTGGCGACGTAACCGGCATGGTGCGGGCGCAAGGCGGCTACGTGACGCCATGGGGCGGCCAGCAACTGCCGCTGCTCGACGGCTTCTTCGGCGGGCCGCAATTGGTACGCGGCTTTGCGCCCAATGGCTTTGGGCCCCGCGACCTCACGCCGGGTACGACCCAGGACAATATCGGCGGCAATGTCTACTGGACGACCTCGGCCGAATTGCAAACGCCGATGCCGCTGGTCTCAGCCGACGCGCAATTGAAAGTCGCTTTATTCTCC
>JBEKSB010000008.1:0-39053 GCA_049517455.1 Xanthobacteraceae bacterium | reverse complement strand
CTACCGAGACCCTCGTGCAACATGACGATGGTCGGCGCAGAATCCGGCCGCGGCCCGATCATGCGATATTCAAGCCGGAGCGGTGCCAGATCGAGAAAGCCTTGGTCCGCAAGCGTCACAGCTGCCGCTCGCCGAGCAGCGGCGTGACGATGCGCAAAAGCATTGCGAAGCTTTGCTCGACGGCATGGCCCGAGGTGTCGACGTCAGCCTCGGCGCGGGCATAGTCGGCGCGCCGCGCATCGAGGATCGCCACCAGATCGGCCATGGCCTGGCGGTTCTGCGCCATCGGGCGGAAGTCGCCCTGCGCCATAACGCGGCTCATATGCTCTTCAGGCCGCGCCTTGATCCAGACCGTGTGGGCACGGCGCAGCAGCACGGCGTAAGTCTCGGGGTTCGAAACAATGCCGCCGGCCGTGGTGATGATGGCGGCGTCATGCTCGGCGATCACGCGCTCAAGCGCGCTGCGCTCGTGGCGGCGGAACGTCGCCGTGCCGGCCATTTCGATCAGGTCGGGGATGCTGGCGCCGTACTCCTCCTCGACCCGCCGGTCGAGTTCGATGAAGGGCCAGCCAAGATGTTGGGCCAGCATCCGCCCGAGCGTCGACTTTCCGGCGCCACGCAAGCCGACGAGCGCAATGCGCCGCGCGCGATCGGCGCCCGCGCGGCTTACCACACGCGCGGCGATCTCCTTCGCGAGCGGGGCCAGCTCCGTTTCCGGAACTTGTGCGAGCAGATCGAGGATAGTGCCAAGCTCGGCAGTGCGTGCGCCCGCTTCCGGCAGCAAGGCAGAAGTGGGAAGGTCCAGCGCCAGCGCGATCGCCCGCAACACGCTCACGGACGGATTGCCGGCGCCGCTTTCGATCTGCGCCAGGTACCGCTCCGAGGTTTCGGAGGCTTCCGCCAATTGGCGGCGTGTCATACCGCGCTTGGCGCGATGGCGCCGCACCTCGCGCCCGATCGCGGCGAGGAATGCGACCGGGTGGCCAGTTCCGACCGGCGAGGCGGAATCAGGCTTTTGCGGGAATTGGGCTTTTGCCGTCGGCTCGGCCACGGGCTGATCGCCTTATGCATTATAGAACATGCACTATAATGCACGTAGACCCGTAATTTGGCAAGCTTCGGGCCCCCGGCGCGTATGCGTTGTGGTTATTCGAAGATCTTCCTCCAGCCGCCGTTTTGCGGTTCGGCGCGCGGTTCGCTGCCCTCGGCGGCGTCGGGGCCGGGATCGTCGGGCGCATGGACGAGGGGGATCACCGGCTCCGGCTTCATGGCTTGCACGGGTCGGCTGCGACGAACCGCGGGCGTGGCGTCAACAGGTTCGGCCGCCGCGGGCGGCGTTTCCGTTTTCTGCTGCACCGCCGGGGCGTTGTCAGCCTTTCGCTCGCTCGCGGGCACGACCGGCGCTGCAAGCGGAGTCGATGCCGGCTCGATCAGCGGCGCCGGAATGGCGGTGAGCGGAACGCGCCAGGTGAAAGCATCGAGGCGGCCGCTGACCGGCGAAACCGGCAGCCAGCGATCGGAAACATGTCCGTCGGCCGTCCATGCAGGATCGGGCGCAGCGTTGAGCGCGCGTGCTATCCATTCGCGGGCGCGGCCTTCGTCGTTGTGCTCGGCGCGCTCCAGCTCGGCCATCAACAGCGCGACGCGCTTGGTCGGCGCCGCAAGGTAAGAAGCAAGCGCGGTGCGCGCCTTGGCGAATTCCTGCGCGGCAAGTGCGGCGCGCCCTACCGCCAGCGCGCCCTCGATATGGCCGGGCACCTTTTTCGCCAGCGCTTCGATACGCTTGAGGCGGTCGCGCGCCGCATCGCCGAAACGAAGATCGGAAAAAACCTGGGCGAGATCGGGATGCGGATGCGCCTGCCAGGCCTTGTTGACGACGCGCGACGCCTTGCGCAGCTCGCCGCCCTCGGCGAGCATTCGACCGGCGAGCGCCGCCGCCGGCACTAGCGTCGGCGCGAGCTTTGCCGCTTCCAGCGCGAACGCCTTGGCATTGTCGCGATCGGTCTCCTCCGTTGCGAGCGCACGCGCCGTGAGCATCACCGCGCGCTGGCGGCGATAGCTCTCCTTGTCGAGCGCCCGTCTGTTGGCTTCGAGGAGCGCAAGCGCGCCGGCCCAGTCGCCGGTGAGGCAGCGGAATTCGAGCACCGCTTTGCCGGCCCAGCCGAGCGATGGGCTGACGCGCGCCGCCTCCTCTGCAAATGCCTGCGCGCTGGTGTGGTCGCCGCGGCGTCGCGCCTCGATGAAGAGCCCGTGCAGGCCAAGCGCTTTGGTGTCGGGCCGGCTCGCCATGGCGCGGAAGGCGCTGTCGGCCGCCTCGGGATCGCCGCCAAGCTGCGCCGCCTGCGCATGGAGAAGAAGCGCTAGCGGCTCCGCCGGCGCGATGCGCTTGGCTTCGGCGGTGTGCTTGCGCGCGGCGGCAAGATCGCCGGCGCCGACGGCGATCAGCCCGCGCGAGATCGCCTCGTAGGCGCGTTCGCCGCGACGATGGTGAAGGTGCCGGCGCAGTATGAACGGCGAGCGCAGGATCGCGCTTAACAGGCTCCAGAGAAGCGCAAGCACGACCATCGCCGCCAGCACCGCGGCGCCCAGCACCATAAGCGACGTTTCGATGCGCCAGCCCTGCCAGGTGACGACCACGTCGCCTGGACGGTCAGCGAGCCAGGCCACGCCGAGCGCGAGCGCGCCGACGACGATCAGGAAGATGGCCACGCGGATCATTGCGAAACCGGCTTGCCGAGCGCTGCGAGCGCATCCGCGGCGATGCGCCGGCTGGCCGCGATGGCCGCTTCGCGCGCTTCGGCTTTCTTGGCCCAGCCTTCTGCCAGCGAACGCGCGGCGGCCGGCAGCCGGGCGATATCGGCGAGTGCGGCGGCGATATCGCCGCGCGCGCCTTCGCCGTTGATCCGGGCGATCACCGACGAAGGATCGTCGCCCGCCGGCGCCGCCGATGTTTCGAGCGGCGTGATTCGGACGAGCTTTTGCGCGTGGGCCTCGAGCCGCCCGAGGATGGAGCTATTGTCCGGCTCGGGCTCCGACGCGCGGCGAAGAGCCGGCGTGAGGGCGGCGAGTTCGCGGCCAAGCGCATCAATGCTCGGCACGCCGTCGGCGGCAAACGACGCCAGCGGGGCCGTCGCGGCCTGATCAGCGCCGAGCGCTTGCACCGCGGCAAGTTCGGCTTGGTACGAAGCGCCGCGCTCTACCGCGGACCGCAGCGCCTCGGCGGCCACGGTCGCGCGTGTCACGCGATCGTCCGAGTTGGAGCTAGAGGTCCGCTGCGCCACATCGGCGGAGAGGGATTTGACCGCGCTTTCGAGTGCGGCGATGCGGTTCGTCAGCGCGTCGATGTCGGTGCGCCGGACGGCCGCTTGCGCAGCGCTCTTCGCTGCCTCGGCCGACGCGGTTGCCGACTGGGCCTGCGTGAGCGCAGTCTGAGCCGCCGCCGCCACGTCATCGACGCGGCGCGTCAGTCCGGCAAGCGTGTCGCCGAGCGATTTTGTTTGGGCTTCCGCCGCCGTCACTCGGGCGGCAAGCGCCTCGTCGGTTCGCGGCGCTCGCAACGCTTGCTGAAGTTTGTCGAGGCGTGCGTTGATTTCGTCGATATCCGCAGACTTTGCGCCCTGGGCGCTGGGTACCGCTGCCTTGTCGGCCACCGCCGCGTTCGGTGGTACTGCCGTCTCGTGGACCAGAGCGAAGCCCGCAACCCAAAATCCGGCCATGCTCGCGGCCACGGCAACCGCGCCCACGACGACGCCGATGGCAAATGGCGTTGCGCGACCGAAATAATTCCGATCACCGCGACCGGCCGAGGCATTTCCTTTCGCGGCCTCATCGGCCGCTCCCGCGGCCGCAGAATCCGGCCGTTCGGTTTCGACTTCTTTTGCCGTCAGATCGATGGTCGGCGGCCGTCGGCTCGGCGTGCTGTCAGCCTCGCTCATGCGCTCTCCAGGGCAAGCAGCCGATTCGTCGCGCCGGCTGCTCGCCGTCCCGGCATAGTACGCAGGCGGGATGGCGGCAACACGGCGGGTAATTGCGCGCGAGCAACGGCGAGGCCCTGTCAAGGCGTGGGAATAAGCGCGATCAAAGCGGCTTCGGTCGGCTCGGGCGTGACGCGAAGATCGACAGCACCCGCTTGCGCGAGCGGCTCCGCCACCTTGGCGGAAAGACAAAAATGGGCGGGCTTTTTGAGCGCGTTCTCATAGAGGCCGGCGCCGCGCGTCGCACGCACGTAGGCCTCGGCGCTGCGGCGTGAAAAGTGCAACACGCCGTCGATGCCGCCTGCCAAAGCCTTGGCCACCGCCGGCGGAAACGCGTCCGCGGGGACGGCGCGATAGATCACCGCAGTGCGGACGACAAAACCGCGGGCGGAGAGCGCGCCGGCGAGGTCGCCGGAGCGGTCCGCCCCGGCAAGATAGAGAGGCACCGTTCCCGGTTTCATCCGCTCGGCTACGAGACGCGCGAGATCGCCGACGTCGCCGCCGGCAGAGCTGACATCGGCGAAGCCCGTAGCCCGCATCGCCCGGGCGCTCCGCTCGCCGACCGTGAAAACCGGCAGTGTCCGCAATTCCGCAAAGCGTTCGTGCCGGGCGATGGCCGGCGCCGCGTTGGTGCTGGTGATAAGGATCGCCGCCCATGGCCCGTTGCCGATCTCGGCGCCGGCGGCCGGCTCGATGCGCAGGAGCGGGGCGACGACGACCACGTGGCCGCGCGCACGCAGTGCGGCTGCCGTGCGTTCCGCGTCGGGCTCGGGCCGCGTCACCAGAAGCCGCACGGTCAGGGCCGCACGAAAAAGTCGGCGCTGGCGCGATCGCGCAATTCGTGGCCGGCATCGGCGCCAATTTCCGTCGCCGCTTCGCTGCGGCCCTCGCGCAAAACTTCGAAGGCCGCACTGCCGTCGGGTTTTACAATGATGCCGCGAAACCGGACGTTTCCGCCGCCGACCGTGGCGTGGCCGCCGATCGGCGTGCGGCAAGAGCCGTCGAGCACGCCGAGGAACGCGCGCTCGGCTGCGACAGCCGTCGCCGTCTCGGCATCGTCGATCATCGCGACAAGCGCGCGCGCGCTAGCATCGTCGGCTCTCGTCTCGATGCCGATCGCGCCCTGGCCGACGGCCGGCAGGAACGCTTCGGGGTCGAGGATCGCGGTCGCCGCCGCGAGCAGGCCGAGCCGCTTCAAGCCGGCAACGGCCAAGAGCGTCGCGTCGATTTCGCCGGCATCGAGCTTGCGCAACCGCGTTTCCACATTGCCGCGCAACGTCACGACCGTGATGTCCGGCCGCAGCCGCTTGACCAAAGCCTGCCGTCGCGGCGACGCGGTGCCGACCACCGCGCCGGGTGCAAGCTCGCCCAAGGTTTTAGCCTTGCGGCTGATGAAAGCGTCGCGCGCGTCCTCGCGCGGCAAAAAGCCCGCGAGCGTCAGTCCTGGCGGCAACACGGTCGGAATATCCTTCGACGAATGTACGGCGAGATCGATATTGCCGGCGAGAAGCGCCTCCTCGATTTCCTTGGTGAAAAGCCCTTTGCCCCCGGCATCGGCCAGTGGCCGAGCCTGCACGACGTCGCCGGTCGTGCGGATGACCTTAATCTCGATCCGCCCGGCGTCGACGCCCGCCGCCGCAGCGAGACGGCTCTGCACCTCGCGCGCCTGCACCAGCGCCAGAGGAGAGCCGCGCGAGCCGATGCGCAGAAAAGACACCTCGCTTGCGGATTGTGTCATGGGACCTTCAAGTGCTAGGCCGCGTCCTGAGCCGGAACGTCATAATACACCGATGATCATCCTCGGCATCGAGACGACATGTGACGAAACGGCCGCCGCCGTGGTCGAGCGGACCGACGACGGACAAGGCCGTATCCTGTCGAACGTCGTCCTTTCCCAGATCAGCGAACATGCCGCATTCGGCGGCGTGGTCCCGGAGATTGCCGCCCGCGCCCATGTCGAAGCGCTCGATACCATCGTGGCCACGGCGATGAACGAGGCGCAGGTTTCCTTCACCGCCCTCGACGGCGTCGCCGCGGCGGCTGGGCCGGGACTGATCGGCGGCGTGATTGTCGGCCTGACCATGGCCAAAGCGATCGCGCTCGTCCACGACAAGCCGCTGATGGCAGTCAACCACCTGGAAGCGCATGCGCTGACCGCGCGCCTCACCGACGCGACGCCGTTCCCCTATTGCCTGTTTCTGGCGTCCGGGGGCCACACCCAAATCCTCGGCGTCCAAGGCGTCGGCGACTACCTGCGGCTCGGCGGAACCGTCGATGACGCGATCGGCGAAGCCTTCGACAAGACGGCAAAACTCCTCGGCCTCGGCTATCCGGGCGGACCGCTGGTGGAAAAGGAGGCAGCACACGGCGATTCGGAGCGATTTGCGTTGCCGCGCCCAATGGCTGGACGTCATGACGCTAATTTCTCGCTGTCCGGACTGAAGACGGCGCTGCGGCTCGAAGCGGAAAAAATCGCGCCCTTGAGCGACGGCGATGTCGCCGATCTCTGCGCGTCGTTTCAGCAGGCGGTGAGCGAAGTCGTCATGGACCGGCTGCGGGTCGGATTACGCATGTTCCGCGAACGCATCGGCACGCCGACCGCGCTCGTCTGCGCCGGCGGCGTCGCCGCCAATCAGGCAATCCGCAAAGTCCTCCACCGGCTCGCTTTCGAAGTCGGCACGACTCTGGTCGCACCGCCGCCGGCGTTATGCACCGACAACGGTGCCATGATCGCCTGGGCGGGCGCCGAGCGGCTCGCGCTCGGCCTCACCGATTCGCTCGCCACCGCGCCGCGGGCGCGCTGGCCGCTGGAAGAGGTGACGAACGAGGTTACTGCTCGAAGCGCTCGATGAACCAGCGCAGCAGCCGCATCCAGATTTCATCCTTGCCGACCACGTCCTCGATGCCGTGTTCGAGATTAGGATTGTCGTTGACCTCCATGACGACGATGCCATGGTCGGTCTGTTTGAGGTCGACGCCATAAAACCCGTCGCCGATCGGGCGCGCCGCGCGGACCGCGACATCGATCACCTCGCGTGGCGCTTGATCGAGACCGAAAGCGCGGAAACCGCCCTCATGCGAAGAGCCGTCGGGCCGGTATTTCACGACCTGCCAATGCCCGCGCGCCATGCGGTACTGGCAGACGAACAATGGCTCGCCGGCAAGCACGCCGACCCGCCAATCGAACTCGGTCGGCAGGAATTTCTGCGCGAGGACCAAGTCGGTTTCCTCGAACAGCTCATCGGCGATGCGCTTGAACTCGGCCGCGGATTCGATCTTGTGCACGCCGCGCGAGAATGAGCCATCGGGTATCTTCACCACCAGCGGCAGGCCGAGCTCATCGATTGCCTTGGTAAGGTCGGTATCCTCGGCGATGATCACACTCGGCGGCGTCGGCACCTGGTTTTGCTGCAACAGCTCCATCAGGAACACCTTGTTGGTGCAGCGGATCATCGAGATCGGATCGTCGATCACCGGCATGCCCTCTTGCCAGGCGCGGCGGGCGAAACGGTAAGTGTGATTGTCGATCGAAGTGGTTTCGCGGATGAACAGCCCGTCGAATTCGGCGAGCTCGGCAAGCTGCCGCTTGGTGATCGGCTCGATGTCGACCGACATTTTGTCGGCGATACGGGCGAAATGCTTGATCGAAGCGTGCGAGGACGGCGCGGTTTTCTCGTTCGGATCGTAGAGCACGGCGAGATCGTATTTGGCGACCGAGCGTGCCTTGGGATCGCGCCACTCGCGCTTGGTGTGGTTGTGCAGAGACTCGCGGAAAAACTCGGCTTCGCCGTTGGCGAGCCGGGTGATATTGCGCGGGCGAATGCGGTCGATCGACAGCCAAGCGCCCGGCTCGACGATCACTTCGAGCGCCGGGCAGCGGAACCAGTCGAACAACAAACGGCCGAACGGCTCGAACCGGCTGTCGCGCGCCAGCCCGAAACAGACCAACAGCTTGAACTCGCCGTCCGGCTGGAAATCAGCGCGCCGGGCGCAGCGATTGAGCTCTTCCTCGAGATCGGGCAGCGCGTGCTCGTAGAGCTTCTGCTCGCGCAGCTCCAGCATGGTCTCGACGGTCGGCACGACGCGGTGGCCGCGCGCCTCGGCCAGCAGCGACGCGTAATATCCCTTGGACTGATAGGCGTAGGAGCGGGCGAGATTGACGAGCTTCGGCCGCCCCAGCTCGAACAAGCGAGGCCGCGCCAGATACTCGGTCGTGGTGATGACCTTGTGCGGCGTCTCGGCGTTGGGCAGATCGCGGGGCTGGTCGACAAGGATGACCCAGCCAGTCATGGGTGGGTCCCTTTCTCGTCGAGCACAGCGTGCAGATGCGGGCCGATCATGCGTGCGAGGTCAGACAAGGCACCAACGTGTCATAGCCGGATACGAACCGAATGGCGACTGCGCCGGCCGCGACGTCCACTATGTCCACCATCAAAACCGATTCGCGCGCGCGAGTCAGGCTGTTCCGCTGCCACGGCCGGCCGGCGCCGATGTTCCGGATGGAGCGGCTTCTCGAAGCGCAGAGCCGTCGCATGATCGTCATAATAATCGCGGTGCCTGCCGAACAGCCGGTAGCCGGATTTTTCATAGCGCGCAATCGCCCGCGTGTTGTGCTCATGGACTTCGAGTCGCATCGCCCGGCGCTGGCGGCGCCGCGCCGCCTTCTCGGATGCTGCGAGGAGCAGCGGCCCGACCCCGCGCCGGCCGATATGGGGAGCGACGGCGATGGAATAAAGCCGCGCGATCATGGAACGCGGTGGATAAAGCACCAGCGCGTAGCCGGCGAGTGTTCCGCTCTCCTCGGCGACGATCAGTGAAGCATTCGGCGAGGCGAGGAAGTGGCGGAAGCTTCGGCGCGATAGATAATCGACCGTGAAGACTGCGTTCTCGATCGCGAGCAGCGCAGCAAGATCGCTCCTTCGGCCGCGGCGAAGTTTGGCGGAAACGGGCCGCGGGCGCGGCGATCCGCTCACGACGCACGCCCGGAGTCGAGCTGCGCCAGGATCGTCTCCAGCCGTTCCAGCCGGTCCGCTTCCCCCGGCGGCTTGTCCCAGCGCAGCCGGTTGATGCGGGGAAACCGCATCGCCAGCCCGGATTTGTGCCGGGTCGAGCGCTGCAGGCCCTCGAAGGCGACCTCAAGCACGAGGCCCTCATTCGGCTCATGCACGACCTCGCGCACCGGACCGAATCGGTCGATCGTGTTCCGGCGCACGAAGCGGTCGATCTGCAATAGCTCCTCATCGGTAAAGCCGAAATAGGCCTTGCCGACGGGGACCAGTTCGTCGCCGTCGCCGCTGCGGGTCCAGACCCCGAACGTATAGTCGGAATAATATGACGAACGCTTGCCGTGGCCGCGCTGGGCGTACATCAGCACGGCATCGACGATGAACGGATCGCGCTTCCACTTCCACCACGGGCCTTTCGGCCGGCCGGGCAGATAGAGCGCATCGCGCCGCTTGAGCATGATGCCTTCGACCGCATCGGCATCGGCGCCCGCCCCGGCCGACGCCGGATTGTTCCGAGCCGCGGTGAGATCTTCCCAGGTCGTGAAGGCAACAAGCGGCGAGAGATCGACCCGTGGCTCGTTGAGCCGCGCGATGAAATCTTCGAGACGAGCGCGCCGAGTAGCGAAAGGAAGCTCGCGCAAATCCTCCTCGCCGTCGGCGAGGAGATCGTAGGCGCGCAGATGCGCGGGAAACTCGGCCATGAGCTTCGACGTAACGCTTTTGCGATTGAGCCGTTGCTGCAGCACGTTGAAGGTTTGCACACGCTGCTCGCGCATGATCAAGAGCTCGCCGTCGATTGCGCCGGGTAGCCGCAGCGCATCAACCAAGTCGGGAAAGCTCTTGGAGATGTTCTCTCCGGTGCGCGAATAAAGCCGCGCAACGGTCGCACCGTCACACCGTGCGGCGACAGCCTGCACGCGGGTGCCGTCCCATTTCCATTCGGCCATGAAGTCGGACGGGGCGAGCGCTGCCAGGTCGGGCCCGTCGAGCGCGTGCGCCAGCATCGGCGGCCGGAACGGCGCCGGATCGGTGCTCGCCGGCTTCTCGCCGCAGCCTTCGAGCCAGGCGAAAAGCTCGATGTAAGGCGGCGAAACGCCGGGCCACAGCAACTCGATTTCATGCGCGTCGGTGGCGCTGAGGGCTGCGACCGCGGCTTTAGCAAGCCGCGCCGACACGCCGATGCGCAATCCGCCGGTGACGAGCTTGATCAGCGCCCAGCGGCCGGTTTCGTCGAGCGCATCGAGCCAGCGCGCCAGCCGCGCCGGCAGCTCGGCCTTGCCGAGGGTGGAGAGCGTCTCGATGACGGCGGTGAGGGAGAGTGACCCCTCTCCGCCCCCGCGGGCGGGGGAGGAAAGATTTGCAGCCGGCCACATCAGCGCGACGGTCTCGGAGAGGTCGCCGACATAATCGTAGGACAGCTCGAACAGCACCGGATCGGTGCGTTCGGCTATCAGGCTGCGGATCAGACCGGACTTGGCATGGGGAAAGCTCAGCGCGCCGGTCAGTGCCGCCAGCGCCCAGCCGCGCTCCGGGTCGGGCGTGGAGCGGAAATAATCCGTGATCAGCCGCAGCTTGGCGTTGCGTGCGGGTTCATAGGTCAGGCGGTCGAGAAGTTCGGCGAAGCGGTTCATTCCTCCGCCTCAACGTTGCCTTGGCCATCCGCCTCGTCCTCATCGCCATAACCGACGATATCGAGTGGCCGCGCTTTCAGCCCGCGTGTCGCGCACCAGTGCACTAGCGCATCCTCCTGGCCGTGCGTGACCCAGATTTCGCCGGCGCCGGTCGCGGCGATGGTTGTGGTCAGACCGTCCCAGTCGGCGTGATCGGAAACAACGAGCGGCAGCGCGACGCCATGCTGGCGCGCTCGCGCCCGGATTCGCATCCAGCCGGAGGCAAAGGCGGTGACCGCGTCCGGAAAGCGCCGGGTCCAGACATCGCTCAGCGCCGAAGGCGGGCAAAACGTGATGGTGCCGGCAAGCTCCGCCTTGCTGGCGCCGCGCACCGGGCGCAATTCGCCGAGCGCGATGCCGCGGCTTGCGTAATAGCCAGTGATGCTTTCCATGGCGCCATGCAGATAGATCGGCGCGCCGTGGCCGGCTTTGCGCAACAACGCGATCACGCGCTGGGCCTTGCCAAGCGAATAGGCGCCGACGAGGTGGGCGCGCTCCGGGAACAGTGCAACCGAACCGAGGAGCTTGCCGATTTGCTCGTCCGGATCGCCGTGGCGAAACACCGGCAGGGCGAACGTCGCTTCGGTGATGAAGACGTCGCACGGCACCAGTTCGAACGGGACGCAAGTCGGATCTGGCGCGTTCTTGTAGTCGCCCGAGGCGACGACGCGGAGGCCCTTGGCCTCGACCGCGATCTGCGCCGAGCCGAGCACATGGCCGGCCGGATGGAACGTGACCGTCGCCCCTCCCAGATTCACGCTTTCGCGGTAGCGGATCGCCTGCGTCGTACCGGCGAAATTTTCGCCATAGCGCAATCGCATCAGATCGAGCGTTGCCTGCGTCGCAAGCACCGCGCCATGGCCGGCGCGCGCATGGTCGGAATGGGCGTGCGTAATCAGCGCCCGCTCGACCGGCCACGTCGGGTCGATATGAAAGGAGCCAAGCTTGCAACAAACGCCGGCCGGCGTCGGCGCCAGGATGTCTTCAGGACGCATGGAGAGTCATAAATAAGCATTCCCCTTCGGGACGCGAGGACACGATGACCGACACCGGCCCGCTCTTCGTTTCCTCCGGCGATCTCATCGCCGACCGGCGCTACAAATGGGCGCTCGACCAAGCCGCCCGCGGCGATTTCGCCGCTGCGGCCGATATTCTCGTGCAGACAGTAGCACTGGCGCCCGGCTTTGCCACCGCGTGGTTCGCGCTCGGTGCTATCCGCGACCGCCTCGGCGATCGCGCCGCCGCCGTCGCCGCGTTCGAAAAAGCCCGCGACGCCGATCCACAGGATTACCACGGCGCCCGGCTGCAGCTCGCGCGGCTGGGGTCTGGCGACGGCACCCCGGCGATGAGCGAAACCTATGTGCGCCGGCTGTTTGACCAGTACGCCGCGCGCTACGACGCGGCGCTTACCGAACGCCTCGCCTATCGCGGGCCGGCGCTCTTGCGCGAGGCCGTCAAAGACGTGACGCGCGCTGCGGCGCGGCCGCTGCACTTTCCTTCCGTGCTCGACCTCGGCTGCGGCACCGGGCTTGGCGGCGCAGCGTTCCGGCCGATCGCCGACTGGGTCGTGGGTGTCGACCTTTCGCCAGCGATGATCGCGCAGGCGACGGCAAAGGACTTTTACGATCGTCTAGTCACCGCCGACCTCGCCGCTTTCCTCGCCGAGGAAGCCGGCGGCGCCGCAAAATATCACCTCGTGCTGGCCGCCGACGTCTTCGTCTACGTGAATGATCTTGCGCCGATCGTGGCGGCGGTCGCGCGCGTACTGGCGCCCGGCGGCCTTTTCGCCTTCACGGCCGAAACCCATGCCGGCGAGGGCGTGAAGCTTTTGCCGACGCTGCGCTACGCCCATGGCGCGCCATACCTCCGTCGCGCGCTGGCCGATGCCAGCCTCGCGCTCGCAGCCATTTCCGAGGTCGCCGTGCGGAGCGAAAAAGGGGTGCCAGTCGATAGCCTTGTCGTGGTCGCGCAGGCCTCGACCCCGCCGCATGTGCCCGTTACTTCTGGCGCATGACTGTCCTCGAGCGTCCCGCGGTCCTGCCGGACATTTTCGCGCGCTGGTTCGTCAGCCGCGGTTGGATTCCCCGCGCGCATCAGCTCGAACTTTTGACCAAGGCACAAGCCGGCCGCTCAGTGCTCTTGATCGCGCCAACCGGCGGCGGCAAGACGCTCGCCGGATTTCTTCCGAGCTTGGTGGAACTAAGCGGCGCAGCGGCACAAGCGCCGCATGTTCCCCAAAGAAAACTGATCTCCCTCGGCGGTGATGTGCGCCGCGAGGGCGGTTTGCACACACTTTACATTTCGCCGCTCAAGGCGCTGGCCGTCGATATCGCGCGCAATCTGGAAGCGCCGGTCGCCGAGATGCGCCTGCCGATCCGCATCGAAACCCGCACCGGCGACACACCAACCTCGAAGCGCCAGCGCCAGCGCCGCGATCCGCCGGAGATTTTGCTGACGACGCCGGAGCAGGTTGCGCTGCTGCTGGCGTCGGCCGACGCGCCCTATCTGTTCGGCTCGCTCAAGCGCGTGATCCTTGATGAGCTGCATGCGCTGGTCATCTCCAAGCGCGGCGATCTGCTGTCGCTCGGCGTGGCGCGGCTGTTTCGCCTCGCGCCCGATCTCGCCAGCATCGGGCTTTCGGCGACCGTGGCGGAGCCGCAAGAACTCTCCCGCTTCATGGTGCCGCAGCGCGATAGCGCGGCGAGCGGCGCGCGCGCCGATCTGATCGTTGCCAAAGCCGGCGCGGCGCCGAATGTCACCATGCTCGACACGCGCGAGCGGCTTCCCTGGGCTGGTCACTCAGCCCGGCACGCGCTCGACGAAGTCTACCGCCTGATCAAGGCGCACCGCACCACGTTGGTCTTCGTCAACACCCGCAGCCAGGCCGAGAGCATTTTTCAGGAACTCTGGCACCTCAACGACGACAATCTCGCCATCGCGCTGCATCACGGCTCGCTCGACGTGACGCAGCGGCGCAAAGTCGAAACCGCGATGGCGGACGGCCGCCTGCGCGCGGTCGTCTGTACCTCCTCGCTCGACCTCGGCGTCGATTGGGGCGATGTCGATCTCGTCGTCAATGTCGGCGCGCCGAAGGGCGCGTCGCGGCTCCTGCAGCGTATCGGCCGCGCCAATCACCGGATGGACGAGCCGTCGAAGGGCGTGCTCGTTCCCGCGAACCGCTTCGAAGTGCTCGAATGCCGCGCCGCGCTGGACGCCATCGCCGAGGACGCGCAGGACACACCGCCTCTGCGAACCGGCGCGCTCGATGTTCTTGCGCAGCACGTCCTCGGCTGCGCCTGCGGCGAGCCGTTCTTGAGCGACGACCTTTATGCCGAAGTGACGACAGCCGCGCCTTACGCCGCGCTCACGCGCGCGGACTTCGACGCCGTCGTCGATTTTGTCGCCACCGGCGGCTACGCGCTCAAAGCCTATGACCGCTTTGCTCACATCCGCGAGGGCAAAGACAGGCGCTGGCGCATCGCCCACCCCAATGTGGCCCAGCGCTACCGGCTCAATGTCGGCACGATCGTCGCGGCCGATATGCTCAAAGTCCGGCTGGTGCGCTCGCGCGCTTCGAAAGTGATTCCGCGCGGCGGCCGGCTTCTGGGCGAGGTCGAGGAATATTTCGTCGAAACCATGGTGCCGGGCGACACTTTCGTTTTCTCAGGAGAAATCCTCAAATACGAGGCCCTGGTCGAGGACGAGGTCTACGTCTCGCGTTCGACCGCGGAAGACCCCAAGGTGCCGGCCTATGAGGGCGGAAAATTTCCGCTCTCGACCTATCTCGCTGCGCGCGTGCGCGGCATCATTGCCCATCCCCAACAATGGCGCGAGCTACCGGCGCAGGTCCGCGAGTGGCTCGAAATCCAGGAATGGCGTTCGCAGATGCCGGGTTCCCGCGAGCTTCTGGTCGAAACCTTTCCGCGCGCCAACAAGCATTATCTCCTCTGCTATCCGTTCGAGGGCCGGCTGGCACACCAGACGCTCGGCATGCTGCTGACGCGGCGGCTCGAACGTGCGCGGCTCCGCCCCATGGGCTTCGTCGCCAACGAATACGCGCTGGCGGTCTGGGGCCTCGGCGATGTCGCGCAGCGCATTGCGCGCGGCGAACTCGCGCTCGATGCCCTGTTCGATGAAGACATGCTCGGCGACGACCTCGAAGCGTGGCTCGCCGAATCCGCGCTCATGAAGCGCACGTTCCGCAATTGCGCGATCATCGCCGGCCTGATCGAGCGCCGTTTCCCCGGTCAGGAGAAATCCCGGCGCCAAGTCACCATCTCGACCGACCTCGTTTACGACGTGTTGCGCAGCCACCAGCCTGACCACGTATTGCTGCGCGCCGCCCGCGCGGACGCCGCGACAGGCCTCCTCGACGTGCGTCGCCTTGCCGATATGCTCTCGCGTATCAGGGGCCGAATCGTCCATAAGGCGCTGGACCATGTGTCGCCGCTGGCTGTGCCGGTCATGCTGGAGATCGGGCGGGAGACGGTTTACGGCGAGGCGGCCGATTCGCTGCTGGCCGAAGCGGCGGACGAATTGGTGAAGGAGGCGATGCAGTGAGGGTGCAGACGCTGACCGCGGAAAATGCCGACCTTCCCGTTGCGAAGGAAGGAAAAGATCACCCAATCGTTGTCGCTGGCGCCACGCTCCTTGCCGATCCGGCCGGCGCGCTATACTGGCCGGACGAGCAGTTGCTCGTCGTCGCCGATCTGCATCTCGAAAAAGGCTCGGCCTTCGCTAGGCGCGGCGTGCTGCTACCGCCCTACGACACCGCGGCGACGCTGGCGCGGCTCGCCCGCCCGATCGAGCGCTACGCGCCGCGCGTTTTGATCGCGCTGGGCGACAGCTTCCATGACGGTCACGGACCGTCGCGCATAAGCGGCGCGGATCGCGCCGCGCTCAAGGCGCTTCAGCGCGGACGCGACTGGATATGGATTGCCGGCAATCACGATCCCCATCTTCCCGACGGCCTCGGCGGCCGTTTCGCCGACATTCTCGCATTCGGGCCGCTGACGTTCCGGCACGAGCCATCCGAGAACGCCGCCGACGGCGAGATCGCCGGCCATCTGCATCCGGTCGCGCGCGTGGCGCGGCGCGGGCGTGCGGTGAGCCGGCGCTGCTTTGCCGGCGACGGGCGCCGGCTCGTCATGCCCGCTTTCGGCGCCTATGCCGGCGGCCTCAATGTGCGCGACCGCGCGATCTTCGGTTTGTTCGGCACGCTCGCCTTCACCGCGCACATGCTCGGAGCGCAGCGGCTTTTCGCCATCGCCGCGGAGCGGTGCTTGCCGGATTAGTTCTTGCTCAATCGCGCCGGAAAGCGACGCTCGCGATCCAGCCGGTCAACAATGCCATCATGGCGGTTGCGAGCCCGTAGAGCAGGCCGTGCTCGCGCGCGGCGTCGACGACGAACTGCTCGAAGCCGACCTTGACGATCTCGAACGCCGAATCCGTGCGTGCGATCAGATTGCCGTCGGCGAACAGCTTGACGTCGACAGTGTAATTGCCGATCGGCACCTGCGCCGGCAGCGAGATCGAGGCGCGGAACAGCGTCGGCGTGAGGAACGTCACAGCGTTCGGCTCTTCGCTGTAGAGGCCGCGCTCGCGCATCAGCCGCACCAGCGCGGCGCGGAACGGATCGTTGCTGACCTCGCCGATGTCGTTGTTGATGAGCTCGGGCAGCGGCGTATCGGCGATCCCGAGTTGCAGCCGCCGCTGGTTATCGGCGCTGGCAATGGCGTCGAGCGACCGGTTTGCCAGAACCGCGAGGTAAGAAGGCGGATCGACAAATGTGCGCGCGGCGGTGTTCACCCAGATGCCGAGCACGCGCTGCTTGCGCCGCGTGCGCAACGGCTCTCGCGGCCCCATGACAGTCGCCACGATGTCGTAAGGCCCGCCTCGCGCCGCCCCCGCCGCGCCAGCCCCGTCGCGTTCGACCGTGCCAAACAACACCAGTTCCACGCCGGTATAGTTGGACGTAATCATCACGCGATGATTGGTCAGCGATGCAACCAGGCGCTCGGCCGCGGCCGGAGCGGCATCGGCGAGGAAACCTGCAACCACGAGCGCGGCGGCGAGCGCATATCTCATGGCCCGCCCCCGATGAGCCGGATCGAATAAAGGTCGTCCGGGCGCAAGACGAGCTGGCCGGCAAAGCGTAGCCCCACCGCCAAAACCAACAGGCCGAGCAGGAGGCGCAGCCATTCGCCGCGGATGCGCTGTCCGGCATGCGCGCCGAACTGGGCGCCGATCACGCCGCCGATCATCAGGATGAGCGCGAGTACGGCATCGACCAGATGATTGGTCGCCGCGTGCAACACGGTCGCCGAAACCATAGTGAGGAAGGTGAGCACCATCGAGGTGCCGATCACCGTCGCAGTCGGCACCCGCATCAAATAAATCAGCATCGGCACCAGGAGAAAACCGCCGCCGATGCCCATGATCGCGCCGAGGAAGCCGATGATGAACCCGATCGCCAGCACCGGGATGGCGGAGACGTAGACCTTCGAGCGCTTGAACCGCACCTTGAGCGGCAGCCCGTGGAACCAGATGTGGCTGCCAGGCCTGCGTAGCTCGACCGGCTTGCCCTGCCGGCTGCGGACGATCGCGCGCGCGCTTTCGCCGACCATCAGCACGCCGACCACGCTCAAAAGCGTGACGTAAGACAGCCCGATCATGAGATCGAGCTGATCAAGCGCGCGCAGCCAGGTGAACAACGCGACGCCGCCGGCACTGCCGACAATGCCGCCCGCAAGGAGGGTGAGCGCCAGCGTGACGTCGATCGCATTGCGCCGCCAATAGGCGATCGCGCCGGAGAACGACGAGGCCGCGACATGAGTCGTGACACTCGCCACAGCCACGGCCGGCTGGACGCCGATAAAGATCAAAAGCGGCGTCATCAGGAATCCGCCGCCGACCCCGAACATGCCGGAAATGAATCCGACCGCCAGCCCCATCGCGAGCACAAGAAAGACATTGACGGGAATATCGGCGATCGGAAGGTAGATTTGCACGGATGGGCTGCCGGGCGTTTGAATACGCGGTTGAACCCTTCTACTCGCGCGATGCCGCGCGGCATACCGTCCGCGGCGGACGCGCGCACAAATTTGATCGCGCTGATTAATTCTGCCTCGTCACCCTGAGGGGCGAACCGAAGGCCGCCTCGGGATGACGGGTCGAACGCTCAGTTAACCTTGGTGGCGTCTGGTGTGATGGAAACTTTGGCGGATTTTGGCTTTGGCTTGGCCGCCGGCGTTCCGTTGGCCGGCGGGTCCCAGGCGCCCTTCACGGTGATCGCGTCCGCCGGCTGCGGCACGGGGATAAATTTCTCCACCGCGAGGCGCGCAGCCTCGAGTGCCTGCTGGTCGAGACGGGAGGCGATTTCGTCGCGTTTTTGAGCCGCGCCCTGGTCACCCTCCTTGGCCGCGAGGGAGAACCATTTGTAGGATTCGGCGAAGTTCTGCTCCACGCCGACGCCACGGGCATACAGCACGGCGAGATTGTATTGGCTGTCGGTGACGCCGTGATCGGCGGCCTTGCGGAACCACTGCGCGGCCGTGTGGTAATCGGCCTTGCCGTCGACACCTTCGGCATAAAGGACGGCGAGATTGTGCATGGCCTTGCCGTGACCCTTGTCGGCGGCGGCGCGGTAGAGGTCGCGCGCGGCCGACAGGTCTTTCTTCACGCCGAGGCCCTTTTCATAAAGCGTGCCGAGCCGGAACTGCGCGGGCACAATGCCTTTGGTGGCCGCAATCTCGAACCAGCGCGCGGCGGCCTCATTACTGGGCGGAACACCGCGGCCCTCGGCGAAGCGAACGGCCACTTCGTAAGCGGCTAACGGGTCGCCGGCGAGCGCGGCGGTCCGGAGCGCCGGTCCTCCGATTGCGATCGGGAGCTTGTCGCCGGCCGTCACCGCCGTCGCGGAGGAATGCGGCGCCGAGGCGCCCGGCACCGAACCGGTAATGTCGATCGGCGCGCCCACCGCCTGTTCGGCCGTCGCTGCGTGGGCCCGTATTTTGTTGTCGCCTGGGAGCGCGCCCAGCGCCTTGGCGTAGGGCGCGGTGGTGGCGTTGAGGAGCGATTGCTGTCCGGGATTTGCGCCGGCCATCGAATTTGGTGGCGAGGCGTCGGGATTCTGCGCGGCATCAGCGCTCGGAAGCGGACCTGGGACCGGAATCGGCAAGCTCGACGACTTCGCATCCGGCATCGCCGTTGCCGGCGCCGGTAGCGGTTCGGTTTCAACGTGCGGCGGTTCTGTTCGAACCGGAGACCGCTCCGGCTGTGCCTGCGGCGGCTCTGTTTGCAGCCGCGGCGGCACGGTCTGCCGCTGCGGCGGTGTTTGTACGCCCGGCAACTCCGTTTGGGCTTGCGACGGCGCGCCCGAGCCGTCCTCGAATAGCCGCGAAATGATGCGGTACCCGCCGACGACAATGACGACAACGGCGGCGGCGACAATGACGGTGCGCAAGCGCTCGGTCAGCTTCTTCGGCTGTGCCGGATTGCCCGCGCCAGCCTTGGCGCTCGCTTTGTCGTTCGGCAACTCCGAGGCGGCCGCGCGCGCGGCGCGGCGAGCCGCGGCGATGAAGTCAGGTTTGCCGCCGCCCGGATCCGGGATGACCGGTGGCTTCGACCCGGCCGTGGCCTCGGACGCGGCGATCCGGTCGGCGGCCGATGGCGGAGTGCGGGAGCGACCGGAGGCAGAACCGGGCTCCAGTGGATGATCGGGCGGCAGATTGGGATCGATCGGCGTGCGCGCCGCGGCGAGCCGATGCGTCATGGGCTCAAACTGGCCCAGCCTCGGCGGCGCCTCGGAGGGAACCGATGCCAATGACATCGGCGCCGGTTCGTCCAGATATTCCAGCGCCGGCGGCACGGGCGCCTCCGCTTGCTGCGGCAACGGTTCCTCAGGCGCGGCCCTCGCCCGGTCGACCCGCATGTCGCTCTCGATCATGGCAAGGCGATCGACAACATGCTCCACGGTGCCTTGCATGTCTTCGAGCGAATCCCGGGTGCGGCGCTCGGTTTGTTTGATTTCGGCGACTTCGTGTTCGATCGCATCGACAGCGACCGGAGTCTTGGCGCCAGCGGCGGCGGCACCGTTGGTGGCGCGCAATTGCTCGATGTACACTAAGAGATCGGCGAGCCCGCGCTCGACGCCCTCGAGCAGACCGAGACGCGAGTCGGAAGCATCCAGCCGCTTGACCAACGTCGCTATCCGGTCCTCGAGATGGGCAAGAGCCGCATGATCGGTGTGCGAAAGCTGCACCCATTCGAGCTTCTCGATCAGCCCGGACAACAACTTCTCGAGTTCTCGAGGTACCGCGTGGCCCGCCTCGGTAGAGGCATTGAGTGCGCTGGCGAGCACATCGATGCGATTCTCGAGTGCGGACAGCGTCGGCGCGCTCGCCGCATTGCTGGTCATATTGTCAACTTTGGCGGAGAGCGCACTGGCGAGCACATCGATGCGATTCTCGAGCGCGGACAGCATCGGCGCGCTCGCCGCACTGCTGGCGATACCGTCAATTTTTGCGGAAAGCGCACGCACGTCTTCAGCGACCTTCGTCAACGTGTCGTTGGAGGCGACGTGGGAAACGATACCGCGCAAGGCGCCAATCGCCGCCTCGAGCTGTTGCAGCGCGCCCGGATCGTCCTTTGCGACGATCGCGTCGACTTTCTTTGCAAGCGCCTTAACCGCCTCGTCGAAGCCGACCAGGCCTTCGGCCGGCGTGAGCCCGCACAACGCCTCGCGCACCTCGGCTAAGCCATGTTCGATACCGGCCAACGCCGTCGAGTCGACGCCGGCTTGCCGGGTTTGATCGATACGCTGGCCAAGCGCCTTGATCTCGATCTCGAGCGATTCCAGCGCGTGCCGCGGTAACGCTTCCGTGAACGAGCGGCCGATCTCGGCGAGATCGGCGCGAAGCCCGTTGATCGCTGTTTCCAGATCGCCGGAAGGCCGTAGCGCCTCGATCCGCGCCGTGATCTGGCGCAGTTGCTGTTCCAGGTTGCTGAGATCGAGCGCCGGTTCGGGCGCGCTCTGATCGTGCGAGCTCTCATTCCACGCCGGGCGCATTTCCTCGAACCGCGGCTGCGGCTGAGGGTGCGGCGAAGGCGGCGAACCGCTGAGAGAGGGTTCCGCGGCAGGTTCGCCGTCGAGCGCGCGCTGCCGCGCCATGATCTCGGCCGCAACACCGCTGTCGAGTGTGGGTGATCGATCAGGATTCTCGGCTGCAACACCGCGGGCGGGCTTGCGCGTTCGATCAGACGTCGCGACTGCAACATCGTGGTCGAGCGCGCGCTGACGCGCCGTGATCTCGGCGACCGCTTTGTCGATCGACGCGTCGCGCACATCTTCCGCCGCCGGACTGGCCGCGACGTAGCGCTCTGCCTCGCGGCGCGGCCGCTCAGCGCGTTCAGGCTCCTCGCGGTAAGGGCCGCCCGGGGCGCGTTGTTCGCGATAGGGTCGGCCCTCGCGGCGCACCGGTCTCTCGTCGTTCTCGCCGCGGTCGCGCGGTCGCCGGATGGTCTCTGGCTGCCGGTCGCGCTCTCGATCGTCGTTGCGGAAGTTCAGGCGAAACTGATCATCCGGCTCGCGACGGCGCCCGGGTGCATCGCTTTGCCGGATCGGCTCTCGATCGTCATCGCGGAAGCTTTGGCGCCACCGGTCTTCCGCTTCGCGCTCGCGACGACGGCCATTCGCGCTGCGGTGCCGGTTGCGGCCCTCGTCCTCGCGGAAGTTTTGCTGCCGCGGATTGTCCGGCATCCGGTTTTCGCGGCGAGGTCTCGGCGCCTCGCGGTAGCGGTCGCGCCCCTCATCGTCGTCGTGAAAGCTTTGCCGCCGCCCATAGTCCGGTTCCTGATCACGGCGAGGCATTGGCGCTTCACGGTAGCGGTCGCGCCCCTCATCGTCGGCGCGGAAGCGTTGCCGCCGCCGATCGTCCGGCTCGTTGTTCTGGCGGCGCCTTGGCGCCTCGCGGTACCGCTCCCCACCCCGCTTCAGATCCTCGTAGCGAGGTCTCGACTCCTCGCGATGCTCCGGCTCGCGATCAAAATCGGCGGACCACCACGCTTCGTCGTTCTCCTCGTCGGCGGGTTGAATAACGGTATTGAGCCATTCACCAACCGACATGCCGGATTGGCGCGCGGCCGCGCGCGCGGCCGCGCGTGCTGCCGGACGGAGACCTCTCAGATTCCACGGACCGCCCGATTTCATTCTCACGTCCAAGCCACATGAGGAGCAGCATGTGCCCACTGCTTCGAGCCGATGCTCGTGAACAGACGACACGGAGGGCGCGGTTTTCTGTCCTCGGCATCGAATGTTTAGGATTACGGTAAAGAAGACGTTAAAAATGACCTCCGCCGCTCACCGATCGTTCATTTGCAGGTGGCTAGGCACCGTTCGAGTTCCAGTAACTGTTACGGTTACGGGCATCACCTTTCATGCCGGCCACATTCGGGAGATGCTGCTTCGGCATGACTCCGTTAAATGGCCCCCAATTCATGGCACCGCACGCGCGCATGGCTGCAATGGACCCGGGAGACGCACAAGCGGCTCGCATCGACAATTTCTGCGAGCCCGAAACGGGCGAGGCGGATTCGCCCCCCGATACGGCCAACGATCGTCCTTCGACGATCAGCGAGGTCGCCCACGATTTCGGCATTACACTGCGCGCGTTGCGTTTCTACGAGGCGAAACGGCTCCTGGTCCCGCGACGTCGTGGCGCTACGCGGCTGTACCGGCGCAACGACCGTGAGCGCCTCGCGATCATCCTGACCGGAAGGCGACTCGGCTTCACCCTCGCCGAAATCGGACTTCTCCTTGGCAGGCCGAACGGCAAGGGCCCGCATCTGACCCGCGAGCAATGCGTGATGCAGATCAATCTCCTCGAGCAGCAGAAGCGGGGGATCGAGATCGCGATCGCCGAGTTGCGGCGTATCTGCACCTCGTTCTACCGGGAGCGGCTCGACGAGGCCGACGAACATCCTCGCTGATTCGCGCAAGCTTTGCGCTTCATCCCCCCTCGCCCGCTTCCCACTCAGCGCCCTCTCCCGCAACGGGAGAAGGAAAAGAGTCCCTCCGGCGTGCTGTCTTACCGTTGACGCAAATTGGCTACGTTATACCTTCCGGTCCGGCCGGCCGGCGGCAAGCGACGCCCGGAGGACGCGGCAGGGAGGGCGACATGCCGACTTACAAGGCACCCGTTGGGGACGTGATGTTCCTGTTGAGCGATGTCTTCCACATCGATCGCTACAACAACCTCCCGGGCTTTGCCGACGCTACGCCAGATCTGGTCGAGGCGGTGCTCGATGAGGCGGCGAAATTCTGCGAGGACGTGCTGACGCCGCTCAACCGCGTCGGCGACAAGGAAGGCTGCCGGCGTCACGAGGATGGCGCCGTCACCACGCCGACGGGATTCAAGGACGCCTACAAGCGGCTTACCGAGGGCGGATGGATCGGCGCCTCGGCGCCCGCCGAATTCGGTGGCCAGGGTCTGCCTCGCGTGCTTTCGCAAGCAATTGGCGAGTTCCTGGTCTCGGCAAACATGGCCTTCGCCATGTATCCCGGACTCACGCAAGGCGCGGCAGCGGCTCTCATTGTCCACGGTTCGCCCGAGCAAAAGGCGCTTTACGTACCAAAGCTTATCGGCGGTCAGTGGACCGGCACGATGAACCTCACCGAGCCGCAATGCGGGACCGATCTCGGACTTACGCGCGCGCGCGCCGTGCCGCAGGGGGACGGCAGTTACAGGATCACCGGCACGAAAATCTTCATCTCTGCCGGCGAACACGATCTAGCGGAAAATATCGTCCACTTGGTGCTGGCTCGCATCGAGGGAGCGCCGGAAGGCGTCAAGGGGATATCGCTCTTCATCGTCCCCAAATTCCTGCCGACCAAAGACGGCGCGGTGGGCGCACGCAACGGTGTCTCTTGCGGCTCCATCGAAGAGAAGATGGGCATCCACGGCAACTCGACCTGCGTCATGAATTATGACGACGCGACTGGCTGGCTCGTCGGCGAGCCGAATCGCGGCCTGAACGCAATGTTCGTGATGATGAACGAAGCGCGGCTCGGTGTCGGAGTGCAGGGGCTCGCGCTGTCCGAGGTCGCCTATCAGAACGCCGCGGCCTATGCCAAGGAACGGCTTGCCGGACGCGCGCTGACCGGCGCGAAATTCAAGGACAAAGCCGCCGACCCGATCATCGTGCATCCCGATGTGCGCCGCATGCTGATGACCATCCGCGCGTTCAACGAGGCTGCGCGGGCGCTGGTGTTGTGGACCGCGCTCAAGAGCGATGTCGCCCACCGCTCCGGCGATGCCAAGGAGCGGCAGGCCGCCGACGACCATATGGGCCTGATGACGCCGGTGATCAAAGGCGTGCTCACCGATCAAGGTTTCGCCAACACCGTGATGGCGCAGCAGGTTTTCGGCGGCCACGGCTACATCGCCGAGCACGGCATGGAGCAGTTCGTCCGCGACGCCCGCATTGCCATGATTTACGAGGGCGCCAACGGCATCCAGGCGCTCGATCTTGTCGGCCGCAAGCTGCCGAAGGACGGCGGTCGGGCGCTGCAGGCGTTCTTCGCCGAGGTCTCGGCCTACATTAAGGAGCACGGCGCGGACGCGGATATGGCGCCCTACGTCAAACCGCTCAACCAAGCGCTCGGCGACCTGCAACAGGCGACGATGTGGTTCATGCAGAACGCGCTCGGCAACCCTGAGAATGCCGGCGCCGGCTCGACCGATTACATGCACCTCTTCGGCCTGGTCGCGCTCGGTTACATGTGGTGCCTCATCGCCGCGGCGGCGAAGGAAAAGGCCGCGACCGGCAACGGCGCCGCGGACCGCATGGCGGCGAAGCTTGTCACCGGCCGCTTTTTCGCCGAGCGCCTATTGCCCGCCTCGACGACTCATCTCGCGCGCATCAAAGCCGGCGCCGCCAGCATGATGGCGCTACCGGCCGAGGCCTTCTAAAGCCGGCTGGCCACCGGCTGCAATTCTGCGGAACTTGGACTATATCAGGGGTCCGGTCCCACGGACGAAGAGCCTAATCCGGCTTCGCGGTTATCGGCCGCTCAGCCGCCCTACCCCGCAGCGGGTCAGGGTCACCATGGCGAGGAAACGCTATGCTCGACGCTTTTATTTATGATCACGTGCGCACACCCCGCGGCCGCGGCAAGGTAGATGGCTCGCTTCACGAAGTCACCGCGCTCAATCTTGCGAGCCAGGCGCTCGGCGCCATCAAGAACCGCAACGAGCTTGATCCAACCTTGGTCGACGATGTCGTGTTGGGCTGCGTGGACCCGGTCGGCGAGGCCGGCGCCGATATCGCGCGCTCGGCAGCGCTCGTCGCCGGCTACGGCGACACCGTAGCCGGCGTGCAGATCAACCGCTTCTGCGCCTCCGGTCTCGACGCGGTCAATTTCGCCGCCGCGCAGATCATGTCCGGCCAGCAGGACATGGCGATCGGCGGCGGCGTCGAGTCGATGAGCCGCGTGGGCATTGGCGCGTCCGGCGGCGCCTGGGCCGTCGACCCGTCAATCGCTGTCTCACAATACTTCATGCCGCAAGGCATTTCCGCCGACCTTATCGCCACCAAGTACGGTTTTTCGCGGGATGACGTAGACGCTTACGCGATCGAGAGCCAGAAGCGCGCGGCGACGTCGTGGAAAGAGGGCCGCTTCAGCCGCTCCGTCATGACGGTGAGGGACGTGAATGGCCTCACCATCCTCGACAAGGACGAGCACATGCGGCCAGACGCGACCATGCAGTCGCTGGGTTCGCTCAAGCCCGCATTCGAGCAGATGGGCGAAATGGGCGGCTTCGATGCGGTCGCCGTGCAGAAGCATCCGGAAGTTGAGTACGTCAAACATGTCCATCATGCCGGCAATTCCTCGGGCATCGTCGATGGCGCCGCCGCTGTTCTTCTCGGCAACAGCAAAGCGGGCAAGAAAGCGGATCTGAAACCGCGAGCACGCGTCCGCGCCTTTGCCAATATCGGCTCGGAGCCGGCGATCATGTTGACGGGTCCGATCGACGTCACCAAGAAGGTCCTAAAAAGGGCCGGCATGACGCTCGGCGACATCGATCTCTTCGAGCTCAACGAGGCGTTCGCCTCCGTGGTGCTGCGCTATATGCAGGCGTTCGAGCTCGATCCGAACAAGATCAATGTCAATGGCGGCGCCATCGCGATGGGCCATCCGCTCGGCGCGACCGGCGCCATGATCCTCGGCACCGTGCTCGACGAGCTGGAGCGGCGCAATCTATCGACCGCGCTGGTTACGCTCTGCATCGGCGCGGGCATGGGGACCGCGACGATCATCGAGCGGGTGTGATCGCTCTCCGCGCACGCCGGAAAGGGGGACCGCGCGGCATGCCTAAGATCGATATCGCCAAAGTACCGTTGGACAGCCGCTCGACCTATCCGGAACCGTTCAACCGCGTGGTCGTCGGGCGCGAACGCAAGCGGCTGGGCAACGCCGCCGGCCTCGAGCAGTTCGGGGTCAACCTGACGACGCTCAAGCCGGGCGCCGCCTCGGCGTTGCGGCACTGGCACCAGAAGGAAGATGAGTTCGTCTATATCCTCGAAGGCGAAGTGGTGCTGATCGAGAACGACGGCGAAACCGTTCTCAAGCCGGGCGACGCTGCGGGTTTCAAGGCCAACGTGCCGAACGGGCATCATCTGGTCAACAAATCGGGCCGCGACGCGGTCTATCTCGAAATCGGCACCCGCTCCAAGCTTGAGCGGGCTGAATATCCTGATGTCGACCTACTGGTCATCCGCGACGAAACCGGCGGCCGCTATACCAACAAGAACGGGCAACCGTATTCAAAGTAATTCTCGCTCTCCCGCTTGGGGGCGAGGCGAAATTAGAGAGGCGACGGGAGATGAGTATGACCTTCCAGAATTTTACCTTCGATATCGACGCCGACGGCATCGCGCTCGTCACCTGGAACATGCCGGGACGGTCGATGAATGTCATCGATGAGAAAGTCACCGAAGAGCTCGCCGCGATCGCCGAGCGCGTGGCAACCGACGCCGCCGTCAAGGGCGCGGTGTTGACCTCCGCCAAGGATGCGTTCTGTGGCGGCGCCGACCTCACCATGCTGGAAACGCTGAGCCGCACCTTCACCGAATTGACCAACTCGCAGGGCGAGGAGGCAGCGAACAAGCGGTTATTCGAGGAAAGCCGCAAGCTTTCGCAGATCGCCCGCCGCATGGAGACGTGCGGCAAGCCTTGGGTCGCGGCGATCAACGGCACCGCGATGGGCGGCGGCTTTGAGCTTGCGCTCGCTTGCCACCATCGCGTCGCGTCGGAGAACGATAAGACCCGGCTCGGACTGCCGGAAATCAAGGTCGGCTTGTTTCCCGGCGGCGGCGGCACGCAGCGCATCGCGCGCATGCTGCAACCCGCTGATGCTCTGCAGTTTCTGCTCAAGGGCGACCAGCTTCGCCTCAACCGCGCCAAGGCAATGAAACTGGTGGACGCGGTCGTGCCGCAGGTTGACTTGGTACGGACCGCAAAGGATTGGATCAAGGCTGGTGGCACGGCCAAGGCGCCATGGGACATTGATGGCTTCAGACTGCCCGGCGGGCAGGTTTATTCGAAGACCGGCATGATGGTGTTCCCACCGGCGAACGCGCTCTATCGGCGCGAAACGTACGACAATTATCCGGCCGCACGCGCCATCCTGCAGGTCGTCTATGAGGGCCTGCAACTACCGATGGACCAGGCACTGCGCGTCGAGTCGCGTTACTTCGCAAAAATTCTGCGCTCGCCGGAAGCGGCGGCGATGATCCGCTCCCTGTTCGTCTCCATGCAGGAGCTGAACAAGGGCGCGCGCCGTCCGGCTGCGGTGCCGGCGAGAGCGGTGAAGAAGGTCGGCGTGCTTGGCGCCGGCTTCATGGGCGCGGGTATCGCCTATGTCAGCGCGCAGGCCGGCATCGACGTCGTCCTCATCGACCGCGACCAGGAAACCGCCGACAAGGGCAAGGCGCATTCGCAGAAACTGATCACCGATCAGGTCAACCGCGGTCGCGCCACCGCCGCCGACCGCGACGCGTTGCTCGCGCACATCACGGCGACGCCGGATTACGCGGCGCTCAAAGGCTGCGATCTCATCATCGAAGCGGTGTTCGAGGACCGCAAGATCAAGGAAGAGGTGATCGCCAAGGCGCAGGCGGTGATCGGCAATGACACCATCTTCGGCTCCAACACGTCGACCCTGCCGATCTCTTCGCTGGCGACGACGTTCAAGGACACCAAGCGCTTCGTCGGCATCCACTTTTTCTCGCCGGTCGATCGCATGATGCTGGTCGAGGTCATTCTGGGCAAAAAGACCGGCGACGCCGCAGTCGCGGTTGCGCTCGACTATGTGCGCGCGATCCGCAAGACCCCAATCGTGGTCAACGATTCACGCGGCTTCTATACGTCGCGCGTGGTTGGCACTTACATCCGCGAAGGCCATCTGATGCTGACTGAAGGCGTGCCGGCGGCAATGATCGAGAATGTGGGACGCATGGCCGGCATGCCGGTCGGGCCGCTTTCGCTCAACGACGAGGTCGCCGTCGATCTTGCCTGGAAGATCCTCAAAGCGACCGAGGCCGATCTCGGCGCGGACAAGATCGACCCCCGCCAGAAAGCGCTGCTCGAAGAGATGGTCGAAAAGCGCGGCCGCTACGGGCGCAAGAACGGCAAGGGCTTTTACGACTATCCGCAGAACGGGCCGAAGCGGCTATGGCCCGGCCTCGCGGATTTGCAGGCGACAAAGCTCGATCCCGATAAGATCGACGTCGAGGAGCTTAAGCATCGGCTCTTGGCAATACAGTCGTTGGAATCGGCGCGCTGCATCGAAGAGGGCGTGGTCACCGATGTGCGCGAGGCCGATGTCGGTTCGATCCTCGGTTTCGGTTTCGCGCCGTTCACCGGCGGCACCATTTCGTATATCGACGGCATGGGCGCCAAGGCCTTCGTCGATCTATGCAATGGGCTGGCGAAGAAATATGGCGACCGATTCAAGCCATGTGAGCTTTTGCGCGATATGGCGAAAACGGGCGACAGCTTCTATCGCCGTTTCCCGCCGGAAAAGCGCAAGGCCGCGTGACGAGCATCGCGTATCGAAAGCCGCGGTTCATTCATCCCGGATCCCATGGCGCGTGACCAAGTCGACCTGACGCCGATCGAGGGGCGCGACGAGCTCGTCGATTGGATCGCTCAGGGCGTGAAGCCGAAGTCGCAATTCCGCATCGGCACCGAGCACGAGAAATTCGCGTTCACGCTCGAAGGACACCAGCCGGTGCCCTACGAAGGGCGGCGCGGCATTCGCGCGCTGCTCGAAGGCATGCAGCATCTGCTCGGCTGGCAGCCGATCATGGAAGGGCGGAACGTCATCGGCCTGTTCGATGTGACGGGAGGCGGCGCGATCACGCTCGAGCCGGGCGGCCAGTTCGAATTGTCCGGCGCGCAGGTCGAAACCGTGCACCAGACATCGAGCGAACTGATGGCGCATCTCGCGCAAGTGCGCGAAGTCGCGCAGCCGTTGCATATCGGATTTCTCGGCATCGGCATGACACCGAGCTGGACCCGCGCCGCAATGCCGAAAATGCCGAAGGGCCGCTACAAGATCATGACCGCCTACATGCCGAAGGTCGGCAAGCTCGGCCTCGACATGATGTACCGCACCTGCACGGTGCAGACCAATCTCGACTTCTCCTCGGAAGCCGACATGGTCAAGAAATTGCGCGTGTCGATCGCGCTACAGCCGGTCGCGACGGCATTGTTCGCCAACTCGCCTTTCACGGACGGCAAGCCCAACGGCTTTCTCTCTTTCCGCGCGGAAATCTGGCGCGACACCGACAATGCGCGATCCGGCATGCTGCCCTGGGCCTTCGAGACCGGCATGGGCTTCGAGCGCTGGGTCGACTACGCGCTCGACGTGCCGATGTATTTCGTCAAGCACGGCGACGACTATGTCGATGTCGCTGGTCAATCCTTCCGCGATCTGATGGTCGGCAAGCTGCCGGGAATGCCGGGAGCACGCGCCACGATTTCCGATTGGGCGAACCACATCAGCACGATTTTTCCGGAGGTGCGGCTCAAGCGCTATCTGGAAATGCGCGGCGCCGACTCAGGCCCGACGCGCAGCCTGCTGGCGTTGCCGGCCTTCTGGGTCGGTATTCTCTATGACGATGTCAGCCTCGATGCGGCATGGGATTTGGTCAAAAACTGGAGCGCCGAGCAGCGCCAGAACCTCCGCGACGACGTGCCGAAAGCGGGCCTCGCCGCCATGATCGGTGGCCGCACTGTGTTTGACGTCGCAAACGATGCTCTCAAACTTGCCCGCGCCGGTTTGACGCGCCGCTACCGCCTCGATGTGAGCGGCCAGGACGAGACGCGCTACCTCGAAGTGCTGGAAGATCGCCTCGCGCACGGCACGACGCCGGCGCAGGAACTGTTGGAGAAATTCAACGGGCCATGGGCGGGCTCGGTCGAGCCGATCTATACGGAAGAAGCTTATTGACGCTTCCGCATCATTCGATCCCGTAAAGCGCCCTGGCTTCGGTTAGCGCTTTCGCGCACGCGCTGGCGTTACCCTCGGCGTCGGCCTTTCGGGCCCGCGCCAGCGCCGCTTCGCCGTCGGCGTTCGCCGCATGCTCTGCGCCTTGTACCGAGCCGGGGGTCGGCTGATGATGAAGCTGCGCGCCCACCGATTGCGGAGCGCTTGGCTCTCCAGCCCCGCCGGGCGGCGACGCGGCCTGGGCTTGCCGGATCTGCCGTTCGACCTGCGAAATTTGTGTAGTGCACGGCCCCGCATTGGCAGCCGCAGCGGCACCGACAAAAGCAACGGCGGCCAACATCCCGACGCGTGATCGATTCACGACCGAACTCCCAATCAATCCGAGCGGAACATAATCCTGCGGTGGCCCGCCGAGAAGAGGCCGCCGGCGGCCTTTTCGTTCGCACCCTCTCCGCACCCGAACCCGCGAAGCAAGAGGTTTCATCAAATGATCTCATTCTCGGAGCGCTTGCGCGCCCGACCTTTGCGCGGCATGTGCGGTCTCACGCGCTAGCAATGTCGGTTTGCGCGAAGTCATGGCCCTTGAACAAAAGCCGGGCACCGTGCGCTTTGGCGCAGGCGTAGGATAAGCAATCGCCAAGGTTCAGATTCCCCGCCGACCCGCGCCCTTTGCCGTATCGCTCGAAAGCAGCAACCGAGGCGTGGGCGATGTTTTCCGTGATCGGCACGATGCTGATGTCCGCCTCGCGCAGCAGGCGCGTCACCAGCCCATCAGCGGCGGCCGGGCTCAGCCCAAGCAGGCTTGCCAGCCGCGTCGATGATTCGAGGATGACGTGGCCCGCCGAGATTCGCTCACGCTCGGTTTCGAGTTTCCCGGCCAAGGCCGCGGCGTCGGGGTCTGAGGCGAGCATGGCAACGATGGCCGAGCTGTCGACGAAGATCATGAACCACCCCAGAGCGCGTCGGTGTCGCGCTTGCCGCTCACTCGCTGGCGCCGCGGATCGCCGAGGCGCCGGGCGTCGGCCGCGATCTCGGCAAGACGCTCCGGCAGCGGCCGCTCACCGCGCGCCAACGCGGCTTCGAGCGCCGCGATGACGGCCTCGGTCATCGAAACCCCCTTCCGTTCGGCCAGCTTGCGGGCGAGTTTTGCGGCGCGTTCGCCTCGAATATGCAGGGCCATGCAGAGGTATCCGTTGTGTAGACGATATTGTATAGACGTATATACAATATTGATATCGGCCATCCGAGCCGAGCGCAAGCGCCATGCTCCTCCGCAAGCGCCATTTGCGACAGGCGCGCGGAAGCGGCACCTGCGTTTCTCACGCGCGTTAATGCGCCGGATGGGGTTTTGAGCTAAACCACTGCACGGGAGCGGTGATACGCGCATGAAATCTCAGGTCCCGACGTTGCCAAGCCGCCGCGTATTAATGGCGGGATTTGTGATCGGTGGCGTTTTGATCGGGCTCGGCGACTGCACCACAGCGCCGGCGCCGTCGCTGGAGGCTGACCCCGCTTACGCCCGCAAAATCGTCACCTACCCCTCGCCGGAACCGCCGGGCACGATCATCATCGATCCGGGAAGTCACTTTCTCTATCTCGTGCAGGGGGGCGGACAAGCCATTCGTTACGGCGTCGGCGTCGGCGGCGAAGGGTTCGGCTGGTCGGGCATGGCGCTGGTTCACACCAAACAGGAGTGGCCGGACTGGTACCCGCCAGTGGAGATGTTGCAGCGAAAGCCCGAGCTGCGAGAGCACATGGTCCAATTGCAGAGCGGTCTGGGAATGAAGGGCGGCCCCGAAAACCCCATCGGCGCCCGCGCGCTGTATCTGTGGCAGGGCAATAAGGACACTTTGTACCGCATCCACGGCACCAACGACCCGACGACGATCGGCCACAACGTGTCCTCTGGCTGTATCCGCTTGACCAACGACGACGTCGTCGACCTTTATAACCGCACGCCTGTCGGGACCAAAGTTATCGTACTCGCCACCGCAACACCCGCCGCCGTGACTCAATAACGTCTGCATCGATACCGGTTGGAACTCGGGCCCGGACTTGCCATGGCGTCGCTCGTCTATGCCGTCCTCTGCGCGCTGATCGCGACCGCATTCTGGACACTCCTGGGCTATGCTCTCGCCCGGCACCTCTTGCCCCGCGTACTCGCGCTCGGCGCCGCGGCCGTCATCGGTTGGGCGGCGCACAGCGCGGTGACCCTGCCAGTTTATGACTGGATCGGATTTTCCCCGATCACGGTCGTCGCCATCGGCGCGCTCTGTATTCTTGTCAGCGGCTTTTCGCTTTCGCTGCCGGCACCGGGGAGCGACGCTGAAAGCGCGCTGACGGTTCCGGCATGGGCCCTCGCCGCCGCCGCTATTCTGGCGCTGGTGCCAGCCGCCGCGATCCTTCCGAAATTCGCCGGCGACGCCGTGCAGCTCGCCGACCCGATCTTCGATCATGCGAAGAGCGCGATGATCGATGCGATGGCGCGGCTCGGCCTGCCGCCGGTCAATCCGGTGTTTGGGGAATTCGGCGCGCCGGAGCGCCTTGCCTACTACTACCTCTGGCATTTCAGCGCGGCCGAGGTCGCCCTCACACTGGGTACCAGCGGCTGGGAAGCCGACATCGGGCTGACATGGTTTACCGCTTTCGCCTCGCTCAGCTTGATGATGGGGCTCGCGGTCTGGCTCTGCAAACGTTCTGCCGCCGCGATCTGGGTCGTGGCGCTCGCGACCGCGGGCTCGCTGTGGGTGCCGTTCGATTGGCTGGTCCGCGCCGACGATCTCGCGCCCTTGTTCTGGCCGCCGGTCGGCATGGCCGGCTGGCTGTTTCAGGCCGCATGGGTGCCCCAGCATCTGATGGCGGCATCCTGCGTCGTGACGGCGATGCTGCTGCTGACGCGTTACGCGCAGCGGCGGAGCCTGACGCTTATCTTGACGCTGGCTTTGGTCATCGTCGCCGGTTTCGAAAGCTCGACCTTTGTCGGCGGCGTGACGTTTGCGATTGCAGGTCTCATCGCGGCGCCGATCCTGCTCGCCGCGACCGACCCGGCGCGGCGCCTGCGTTTCACGGCTGGTTTGGCGCTCGCCGCATTGCTCGTCGTCTGCCTCATTGCGCCATTCGTGCTCGATCAATTGGCGACCGTGAAAGCGCGCGGCGGCGGCGCCCCGATCGTCGTTTCACATTATGACGTATTCGGCGAACTTCTGCCGCGGGCGATTCGGCGCGTGCTGGACGTTCCGGCCTATTGGCTGATCATCCTGCCGATCGAATTGCCGGCCGCCTATATCGGCGGCGCCATCGGGCTCGCTGTCGTGCTGCGTAGCGCTTTGCCGCGGTCGGGAAAACTCGTCTTCGCGGTTCTCGCATGCCTCGCCGGCGCCGGGCTCGTCGTAACCTGGCTTCTCGTCTCTACGCTTGGCGACAATAACGATCTTGGGCTGCGCTCCATTATCCCCGCCGAGGTTGTCCTGATCGTCAGTACGGCAGCGGCGGTTGCGGCGGGTTTAGCGAACATTCCGCGCCGCGCCGTCATCGCGACGATTGCGCTCGTCGGACTCGGACTCAGCCTGCCGGACACCGCAAAAATGATTCACGACAATGTCGCCGGCCGGCAGCGGCCGGATGGCAAAGCTTTCGCGCAGTCACCCGAATTGTGGGCGGAGGTGCGCCGATATACACCGCCCGCCGTGCGCGTCGCCAACAATCCGCTGTTCGTCAAAGACGTGACGCCTTGGCCGGTGAACATCTCCTGGGCGTTGCTCGCCAACCGTAGTTCATGCTTCGCCGGCTTGGATCTGGCGCTCGCATTTGCCCCACTGCCGCCGGAGCGCCGCGAGGCGATCAGCGCCCAATTCCTGCGGGTGTTCGCGGGCGAAGGCACGCCGGAAGACGTGCACGATATGGCGGCGAAATATGGCTGCGACGCCGCATTGGTCGTGCCGACTGACAAGGCTTGGGACAACGACCCTTTCGCCGCCAGTCCGGACTATCGTTTGGCGGAAGCGCGGGACGGGCGGTGGCGGATTTACGTGCGGCGGTGAAGTGGGTCGTCATCCGGATCGCCGCGCAGCAGCGAGTCCGGAATCCATATTCACAGACGGTGGTAATGGATTCCGGATCAAGCTTCTCTACGGCGTACGCTACACCGACATGTGCGCCTATCGCGCCATCCGCCGCGACACGCTGCTGGCGCTCGGCATGCGCGAACTTACCTACGGCTGGAATCTCGAAATGCAAATGCGCGTGGCGCGCGCCGGCTTGCGCATGCTCGAACTACCGGTCCCCTATCATTGTCGCATCGGCGGCGAATTCAAAGTCGCCGGCAACTTGCGCGGGTCGATCAAAGCCGGAGCGCGGATCATCGCGACCTTCGCGCGCGTGGCGATGGAGCCGACGCCCGGACGGGCGGCGTAACCAACGTCCGTCACTCTACATCGCGACTTTGCGGAGAAAGCCGTCAACGCTGCGGCGCAGATTGTCGGCCGCCTCCTCGACGGCTTGCGACGCCGCCAGCACCGTATCCGCCGATGAGTGCATGTCGGCGATTGTGCTGGAGACGCGCTGCAGCACGGCGACGACAGATTTGGTCCCCGACGCAGCCGCCGCGACGCTGAAGGAAATCTCTTTGGTCGCCGCGGTCTGCTGCTCGACCGAGGTCGCGATGGCAGCGGTGAACTCACGGATCTCGTGCATGCGTCCGGTAACGTTGCCGATAGCGCCGACAGCGCTTTGCGTCGAGGATTGCACCGCAGCGATCTGCGCGGCGATGTCGTCGGTCGCCTTTGCGGTCTGCACCGCCAGCGCTTTGACCTCGGACGCGACGACGGCGAAGCCTCTGCCCGCCGCGCCTGCGCGCGCCGCCTCGATCGTGGCATTGAGCGCCAGCAAATTGGTCTGCCCGGCAACGCTTTGAATGAGCTTGACGACATCGTCGATCTTTTGCGCCGCGCGTGCCAGCTCGGCGATGTCTTCGTTGGTCGATTGCGCCTCGGTTGCCGCGGCTCTCACCACGTCGCTGGCGCGGACCAGCTGCCTATTGATCTCGGCGATTGACGTAGCCAATTCGCCCGCCGCGGTAGCGGCCACCTCGGCGCTGCCGAAAGCTTCGTTGGAGGTCGCAACCGCGCCGGCCGTTTGTGCCGTGCTCTCGCTTGACCTTGTCGACAGCACCGTCGCCGTCGATTTCATCGCCGCCACGCTGTCGGCGACGGTCGCCAAGACGCCCTCGACGCTTTCGCGGAACCAGGCGATCGCTTCGTCAACGACGGCGCGGCGCGCTTCCTGCTCACTCAGCAGAGCGCTTTTTCGTTCGGCCGAACGCCGCTCGGTGATGTCGTCGTGAGTGCCGACCCAATACTTCGAGCCGGGTATGGGACGATTGACGACGGAGATGGCGCGACCGTCGGGAGCCTCGTTCACGAAACTCAAGGTCTCTCCAGCCGCGATTTGCTTCATGATTTCGGCGCAATATTGCGCCGGATCATGGCGCAAATTGCCTGATTTCGTCCGCTCACGGATGATGTCGAGAAGGGTGGCGCCGGGCTTCACGACCTCCGGGGACAACCCGTACATCGTCAGATATCGGTCGTTGCAAACGGCAAGGCGGCCCGAGGTGTCGAACAGAACGACGCCCTGGGTCATGTTGTTGAGCGTGAGCGCCAGCAGGCTGCCCTTGCGGTCGAGCCCTCGGCTACTCGTCGATCGTGTCAAACGGTTGAGGACCGGGAACATTATTCCTCGCGCCTGGTCGATTCCCCCGTGTCCAGTAGCTACCCCAACATCCATTTACACTTCGTTAATCAACATCACGCGCTCAAGCCGCCGTCCACCATCAGCAGGCTGCCGGTCGTGAAGCTGCTCGCATCGGAAGCAAGATAGAGCACGGAACGAGCCACCTCATCGGGGCGGACGTGCCGGTGCAGGGGGATGATGTCGTTGAAGAACTGGGTCGCATCGCGCCCGAGCACGCCGGTCAAGTTGTTCTCGACGTTCAGCTGGAAGCCGTTGTCGACCGGGCCCGGATGAATGGTGTTGACGCGGATGTTGCGCGCGGCAAGCTCTTTTGCCAGCACCCGCATCAGTCCAACCTGGGCGTGTTTGGCAGTGATGTAGCCGTAGACGCCGGGGTCGCCCTTAACCCCGACGATGCTGGAGGTGATGATGATCGAGCCGCCATCGTTCATCTGCGGCACCCCGTGCTTGGCGGTGAGGAATGCGCCTTTGACGTGCACGGCGATGACCGAGTCGAAAATATCTTCCGGATAGTCGCTGATCGGCGCGACGGTGCCGAAATTGCCGGCATTGCTGAACAGGACGTCGATCTTACCGAAACGGTTGACCGTGCTCGAAATTGCGTTTCTGACCTGATCCGATTTGGTGACGTCGGCCGCGCACCAGCCAAGGCTGTCGCCACCACCGAGGTCCGCGGCGGACTTCTTCAGGACGGGCTCGCTGAGATCCACGAGCATGATCTTGGCGCCTTCGTGAAGCAGCAACTTCGCCGCCGCGGCGCCGATACTGCCGGCACCGCCGGTGATCACGCATACCTTGCCCTGCATTTGTTTTGACATCGGTCCCTCCCCCTTTGGCAGATCTATCACGGCGGCGGCGGCGCGGCGCAATGCCGAAGGGCGACGATCGCGTGGAATCTCATCGGTTCGAATGCTATGACGATCCGCAAGAGAATGATGGGCTGGCCGGCCCGCAAAGGAGGAACACTATGCACACGATCTCCATCCCCGAGGACGTGATCGCGCAGGTCAAGGCGCAGCGTGGCAGATTGAACCGCTACGACCGTCTGCTAGGCCCTAAGACCGCGCTGGTGGTGATCGATATGCAGAACGCCTTCATGTTGCCCGGCATGCCGGTCGAGGTACCGGCGGCGCGCGAGATCGTGCCGAACGTGAACAAGCTCGCCGCGGCGACCCGTGCGGCCGGCGGCAAGGTAGTGTGGGTTAAGATGTGTCTCGAAGGACAATCCGAGGCATGGTGCGTCTTTTTCGACGGCGACCCGAGGCGGACCACGCTGTCCGAGCTGACCCCGGGTTCGCGCGGCTTCGAACTGCATGCCGATCTGGACGTGCGGCCCGAGGACGCGATTGTCGTCAAAAGGCGATTCAGCGCGTTTATCCAAGGTTCATCCGATATCGATCGGCATCTGCGGAACGCCGGGATCGACACGGTGATCATCGTCGGAACCTTGACCAATATCTGCTGCGAATCCTCCGCGCGCGACGCGATGATGCTCAACTATCGCCTGGTCTTCGTCGCCGACGCCAATGCGGCATTGAGCGACGCCGAACACAACGCGACGTTGACGTCGATGCTCCGCGTGTTCGGCGACGTACCGACCACGAGTGAAACGATTGCGCTGTTGTCGGCAAAGGGCCGCGAACAGGCTGCGTGAATGCGTCGGCGCGCATTGGAATGAACGCAATGGGCAAATGGCAATACACCAATGGACTGCATGATATCGGGCATGGCTGTTTTGCCTATCTGCAGCCGGACGGCTCTTGGGGTTGGAGCAATGCCGGCCTGGTGACGGACGGCGACCAGACCTTGCTCGTCGACACGCTGTTCGACCTGCCGCTGACCGCGCAGATGCTCAAGACGATGCGCGATGCCGTCCCGGCCGCGCGCAGCATCCGCAAGCTCATCAACACCCACGCCAACGGCGACCACACCTTCGGCAATCAGCTGGTCGAAGGCGCCGAGATCATCGCCTGCCGCGCCTGCGCGGAAGAATTCGCCGAAGCGCCGCCGAGCGCCCTCCAGGCGTTTGCAGCAGGATGGAAGAATCTTGGCGAAGGCGGCGCCTTTTTCCACGAAATCATGGGTAGCCGCTTCGACTGGCGCGGCGTGGTCAGCACACCGCCGACGACCTTGTTCGACAAAACGATGGAAGTCATGGTCGGCAACAAGCGGCTGGTCTTGACCCATCTCGGCTCAGCGCATACCCGCGGCGACGTCCTGGTCCACTTGCCGGCCGACAAAATCCTGTACACGGGAGACTTGCTGTTCGTTGGCGGCCATCCGGTCCTTTGGGCGGGCCCGATCGAAAACTGGATCAAGGCTTGCGATTACATTTTGAGTCTCGACGTCGATGTCATCGTCCCCGGCCACGGACCGATCGCCGAGAAGCCGGCCGTGCGCGAGCTGAAGGCCTATTTCGAATACATCGCGGCGGAGACGCGGCGGCATTTCGATGCCGGCCTGCCCTCCGAAGATGCCGCGCGCAAAATCAGTCTCAATCGCTTTGCGGCGTGGCTCGATCCCGAGCGCATCGTCATCAACGTGGCTTCCTTGTACCGGCAGTTCTCGGGCTCGAAAGCGCCGCTCGACCGCATAGCCCTATTCGCGGGCATGAAACGATATCGCGACGCCTGTGCGCACGATCACGCGCACGCAAAGTGAAAACTGCCGCGTTTTAAGGAAGGTCCAGCGGCGAGATACGCTTCGGCCGCGCGCCTGCCTCCGTATCAAACGATCAAACGGGCGTGAGCGTCACCGACAGTCCGTCGCGCGGATAGGGTATCGGCCACATGCGCCAGTCAGGCCGGTAGTCAGGCGCGACCGATACCCGGAAATTATTCAGGAAATGCCACGTGAAGCACTTGGCCTGCATGTAAGCGAAGTTCAATCCTAGGCACATATGCGCGCCGCCGCCGAACGGAACGAAGGCGAATTTGTGCCGGCCGCGCGAGGCCTCGGGGCTGAAACGGGTTGGGTCGTAGCGATCCGGCTCGGGCCAAAGCTGCGGCATATAGTGGGTGTAGAGCGGATTGACGTTGACGCCGGTCCCGGCCGGAATGCGGAAGCCCATGAATTCCAGCTCGCGCACGGCGCGCCGCGGTAGCGACGGCACCGGAGGCGCCAGCCGCATCGCCTCCT
>JBEKSB010000007.1:0-39284 GCA_049517455.1 Xanthobacteraceae bacterium | reverse complement strand
TGTCGGTCCGCGTAACACGATCATCTGGAGGCCACGATGCACAGACTCACCGGTTTGGCGGTTGTAGCGTTGTGCACGAGTGCTTTTTTTTCGGGCAATGTATCGGCGCGTGATGACGGCCGTTACGTCAATGAACCACTTCACGCGTGGTTCGATCAGCTGGCGAGCGGGAAAGGCTTGTGCTGCTCCTTCGCCGACGGTGTGAGTATCCACGACGTCGACTGGGATACACAGGATGGCCGCTATCGGGTCAGGCTGCACGGTGAATGGATTTTAGTGCCTGAGGCTGCGGTCGTATCCGAGCCGAACAAGTTCGGTCCTGCGGTGGTGTGGCCTTATATGGATTCGGAGGGGGCGACGCAGATCCGTTGCTTCTTGCCGGGCGCCGGCGCCTAGAGCTTTTGCCGCTTATTTCCGCGCGAGCGGGAATTTAAGGCAGCGCCGCGCCTCTGAAAATGAATCTCGTCGCCTGCGCGGCGGCGACGGGTCGAATAGTGGCGACGATCGGAAGACTGTTTGTTAGGCGACAAGCCGCGAAAACAGTTCCGGATCGATGTTGCCACCGGAGAGGACGGCCACGGCGACCTTGCCGGTGACGTCTATCTTGCCGGTCATCAGTGCGGCGAGCGCCACGGCGCCGCCCGGCTCGACCACGAGCTTCAATTCGGAAAATGCGAACGCGACTGCGGCGGCGACCTCCGCATCGCTGGCGACGACACCGGCTCCGACCAATGATCTGTTGATGGCGAAGGTGAGTTTGCCTGGCGTGCGCGCCATGAGCGCGTCGCAGATCGTGCCGCTCAGCGCGGCGTTTTGCTCGCGCTGGCCGCTGCGAAACGAACGCGCGTGGTCGTCGAAGTCCTGCGGTTCGGCAGTATAGAGCGCGGCCGTCGGCACGCGCGCATGCACTGCAAGTGCGATGCCGGCGGCGAGCCCGCCGCCAGACGCGGTCACTACCACCACGTCGGGCACAAGGCCGAGCGCGCTCAGATCCTCGACGATTTCGAGGCCGGCGGTGCCCTGGCCGGCGATGATCAACGCGTCATCGTAAGGCGGCACCAGGACGGCGCCGCGGCGCGCCGCGATCTCGCCTGCGATCGCTTCGCGATCGTCACGGGCGCGATCGTAGAGCACCACTTCCGCGCCGAGCGCCGCGGTGCGCTCGCGTTTGGCGCGTGGGGCATCCTGCGGCATCACGATCACGCAGCGCATGCCGAGCAGCCGCGCCGCCGCGGCGACACCTTGCGCGTGATTGCCTGACGAGAACGCCACGACGCCGCCTCCGCGTTGCTCGGGAGGTATTGCCGCAAGTCGGTTGTAGGCGCCGCGGAATTTGAACGAGCCGGTGTGTTGTAACGTCTCGGCCTTGAGAAACACGCGTCCGCCAGTCATGGCGTCGAGTGCAGCCGAAGTGAGGAGCGGCGTGTGCAAAGCAACGCCGGCGAGGCGGCGGGCGGCCGCATCGACATCCGCGGCAGTAGGCAAGGATACCGAGGCTTCCATGGGATGGACGGTAACGCCGCGATCGCTCGGCAGGCAAGGCCGTCCTTAACGGTTTCGGTGTTGCCGCGCCGGCCGCGATCGAATGACCTGCACTACCGCTCGCGCGCGGCGAGCGGTGATCCTGTCATCGACGCGAACGGTGCGTTACTGGTCGAACCGTCCGGCGGCGTGCGCCAGCATGGTGTAAACCTTGCCGGTGTCCGAGGTCAGGTAATTGCGCACCACGGCGGAACCGCGATCGCCACGGGCGACCTCGTCAAGCAGCCGCTCGAACTCGTGGATATATTGTTCGACGGTCTGCCGGAATTCGGGATCGGCGCGGTATTTGCGGCGAATCTCGTCGAACGCCTTTTGACCCTGGGCCGTATACAGACGCCGGGTGAACAAGCCGCGTTCGCCACGCTTGTAGCGCTCCCACAAATCGGCGGCCGCTTCGTGGTCGATCATGCGCGCGACGTCGACCGCAAGCGTTTCGAGTGACTCGACGTTGTCGCGCTGCGGCCGCTCCTCGCCGCGTGCGGCGGGCGGCGCAATTGGCGGGCTGTCGTCGCGCGAGGCGCGCGTCAGCAGATCGCTGAGCCAGCCGCCGTTGCGGCCATTGCCGCCGCCGTTCTGGGACGGCTGCTCCGGCCGCCGCGGCGGTGCACCGGTGATGTCGCCGCGCATCGCGGGCGGCGGCGCACCGGTAATGTCGCCGCGCGTTTGCCGCGCCGGAGCGCGTCCGCCGCCGGCATAGGCCGGCTCAGGCTCGCGCCGCACCGGCTCCGATCGCGCCGGATCGACGGTGTCGAGCGAGCGTCCATGGCGGGCAACAATGCGATTGAGCTCGGCCAGGGCCTCGATCTGGTCGACGATGACGCGCCGCATTTGCGCCGCGCTGTCGGCAGTCTCCTGCGGCAGCTCGAAAATGCCGCGGCGCAGTTCGGCCCGCGTCGTTTCCAGCTCCTGCTGCATTTCCGCCGCCATCTGCTTCATGCCCTGCATGATATCGGTAAAACGTTCGGCGGATTGATTGAACATCGTATGCGCTTGGGCGGTCGCCTGACCGTACACCGCATTCATGGTCTCGCTGGTGCGCTTGCGCTCTTCTTCCGACGTCGTGCGTACGAGCTCGAATTGCTGTTCGATGGTTTGCACACTGTCGTTGCTCGTTTCGGCGATGATGCCGGCGATCTCTCTCGCCCGTGTCGTCGCCGCGTCGAGCGACTCGTCCAGCAGACTGGCGAAACGCTGCAGCCGCAGCGCGAAATCATCCGTGCGCGAGTCCAGTGTGGTGACCAGCGCTTCGATGTTCGCGCGCTTATTCGCCACCGACTCCTCGGTGCGGCGATTGCTCTTTTCCAGAAGCTCGACTGCTTCGGCGAGCGAGCGCCCTTGTACGCTGAACTGCGACGACAGCTCGCCGAGTTCGCGCAGGGCCTTGGCGGTCACCGCGTTGAATGTGCCGACGTGTTGTTCCACCACGCCGGCGCTGGCGTCGCTCTTGACCGTGAGATCGTTCATGGCGGAGACGAATTCGGAAACGCGCGTCACCATGGTGCGTTCCAGCGCGCTCATGTTCTCGTGAGCGCCGCTGAGCACCTCCTGCAACAGGATGTTGGCTTCGCGCAGCCGCTCGAACAGCGCAGTGGTGTCGGAACGCAACATGCCGTGAGTTTCCAGCATGTCGGCAATGGTCGCCGAAGCGGTTTGTTTCGACTCCTCGACTGCGGACCTGGTCGCGCTGTGGAGGTCCTCGAGTGTCCGGGTGATGGTTGCTTTCGCGGATTCGCTGACGCCCAGCGCCCCCTCCTGCAATTGCCCCAGCGTTCGCGTCATTGCGGCGGTGGCGGTCTGGCTCGCGTCGTTGATGAGCCGGGCAATCTCCTCGCTGTTGTCCATCATGGTCTGCGTAAAGACGAAGCTCTTGGCCTCGATCGATTTTACAGCCTGGTCGGTGATGCGGTTTACCTCGCCGGCGAATTCCTGGCCTTTGCCGGAAAGCGCCACAAGCAATACATTCGACTTCTCGTCGAGAAGTTGCGTCATCTCACCGACGCGCTGCGACACCGCGGCGGTGATCTCATCGGCCCGGCCGGAGACATTGCGCGCAACCTCGGCGCTCACTGCGGAGAGCTTGCGTTCGGCCTCGCCGGCGCTACGCCCGATCGCTTCGGTCGTGGTGGCGGCGCTTTGCGCGAGCAGCCCTGTGGCGGTCGCGGTCGTTTTGCCGATCGCCTCGTCGGCGTCGGTGGCGCTTCGTGTGAGCAGCTCGGCGGCGGTTGCAGTTGCCTTGCCGATCACGTCGTGAGCAGCGGCGGCGCTTTGCGCGATCTGGGTGGTGGCGTTCGTGGTTGTCTTGCCGATCGCATCGTTGGCTGCGGCGGCGCTCTGGGCAATGGTGTTGCTGAGCGCGCCGGCGCTGCGGTTGAGCGTTACGGTAGCCTCTGTGGCGCTGCTGGCGATGGTGTTGCTCAGCGCGCCGGCGCTGCGATTGAGCGACACGGTCGCCTCGGCGGCGCTGCGGCCCAGGGCCTCGGTCGCCGCGGCGCTTGCCGCGGTGGTCTTGCCGAGCGCTTCGACCGTCCTGGTGGCAAGCTGACCGAGCGACTGCTCGGCATTTCCGGAATTGGTCTTGATCGATTCCGAAAGCTCCTCGAGCCGGGCGTTGAGCAAATCCGCGGCGGCGCGGCTGCGCACTTCAATCTGCTGAGTAACCGCTTCAGTCCGCCCAACGAGCAGCTCCTCCAGCCGCCCGATGCGGCTGTCGAGCGTGTTGGCGACCCGCAGCGCTTGCGTACCGAGAGTTTTGTCGATATCGGCGGCGCGCTGGCCGATGGTTTCGGTGAGTTTGGCGCCGCGCGTATCGATGATCGTTGCGACCTCGGCCGCTTGCTGGCCGATCGTTTCGGTGAGCTTGGTGCCTCGCAGGTCGATAATCGTCGCGACCTCGAGCCCGCGCTGACTGATGGTGTCGGTGAGCTTGGCGCCGCGGGTGTCGATAACCGTCGCGACCTCGGCGGCACGCTGACTGATAGTGTCGGCGAGCTTCGTCCCCCGTGCGTCGATGACCGCTGTGACATCGGCAATACGCTTATCGACCGCAGTGACGACTTCCCTGCCGCCCTCGCTGAGCGTTTTGGCGATATCCATGACTCGGGCAGCAAGCGCGTCGGTGAGAGTCTGTGCGCGGCTGTCGAGCGCTTCCTGAAAGTTCACCAGGCGCTGATCGAGCCCGGTGGCGACTTCGGTTGCTTTGGAGGTGACGCGCGTGTCGAAGCTGTCGACATAGCTGCGCATCGATTCGGAGACGTCCTGCGTGCGTGCGCCGAGCCGCTCGACGAGTTCGGAGCCGTAGGTTTTCACCGTGCGGTCGAATTCGGCGAGATGCCGGGTGATGAGGTTGCCGAGCGTCGAGGAATCGCGCGAAATCTTTTCGCCGAGCTCCGAGCCCGACTGGTTGAACATTTCTTCGAACGCGGTCAGCCGCGTCGCGAGCATCTGCTTGACCTCTTCGCCCTGCGCGGCGACGATGCCGGCGACCTGGTCGGCGCTTTCGCGCAGCGTGTCGGTCACAGCGCTGGTCCGTGAGGTGAGGGTCTCGGCAACCTGTTCGGCGGTCTCGCGGACCGTATCCGTCAACTTGCCGCTGCGCGCGATGAGGGTCTCGGCGATCCGGGTCCCGGCCGCTTCAATCTTCTTGGCGACATCGCCACCCCGCAGGTTGAGATCGAGGATGATCGACTCGCCGGAGGCCTTGAGCGTCGAGTTGACCTCATCGGCCTGCGTTGTGATCGTTTCGGCAAGCTGGCTCGACGTGTTGACAATCGCGTCCGTGAGTTCCTGCGAACGTCCGACCATCATATCGACGATCGCCAGCGATTTCTCCGAGAAGCCGTCGGTGACCCCGTCGAGCCGCGACGTCATCATGTCTTCGAGGCCGCGCGCGATTTCGGAAAACTCCTCGCCGATGTGATCGGTCTTGAAGTTGAGGCTGGCGGTGAGCTGGTCGCTTGCGACGGCGAGCGCACGCGAGGTTTCTTCGCTCGCGGTTTCCAGCCGCACGATCAGATCCTCGCCACGCACGCTCAACTGCTGGATCATCGTGTCGCCGATTTGTCCCAGCGTCAGCGTGATGTGCTCGCCCTTCTCGGCCAGCGAATGGGTGATGCGCTCGGCCGCCTCGTTGACTTGCTGACCCACGAGATCGCTGATCGTCGAAAGATCTTGCGTCAGATCGATGTGGACGTTGTTGATCGCGGAGCGGACCTGCTCGGCTTGCCCGACGAGCGTGTCGCGCTGATTGGAAAGTTCCTGAAGCAGCCCGCGGATGCGGACTTCGTTATCGCTGTAAGTGCGTTCAAGCGCCGCGACCTCGTTGCGCACCAGCGTCTCAAGTTCGCTGGCGCGCGCCAGTGCACGCTCGACGCCATCGCCCATGGCCGCGACTTCGCGGCGGATCGCCTGTCCGACGTTGACCATGGAATCGCGCGCTACGTCCTCCGGCTCAGCGAGCCGCATGGCGACTTTCGCCATCGATTGCGCGACGAGCCGCAACTCCTGTGCGCGCCAAGCCATATGCGCTACGCCGAAGAAGAAAATAATCGGCAACAGCGCAGCGGCGCCGAGCCCCATCAGGATGGCGATCGGAGAGTGGCCGGGACCAAGGGCGGCGTTGACGTCTCCCAGATAGGCCCAGGAGAGGCCGAGGCAGCCGACGATCCAGGCGCCGGAAAATATCGCGGCGACGAAGTAGGACGTGCGCGCGGGACGGTTCTGCAGCGCGTGCAAGACCTGCCCAATGGACTGCTGATCGTCATTGGCGGCAGGAAAGGCACGGGGGTCGCTGCCGGGAGCGCCGATCTCGTCGGAATCGAATACGGAGTGGTCCTGCGCCATCGGAGGGTCGCGCCAGCGTTCATCGGCGTCGTTGACGGGAGGCTCTGGAATGCTTTCTGACCGAAGATCCGGCTGGTCGTCGTCATCCCGGATTTTGAGCGCTTCCTGGATAGCCGAAAGCGCAGCTTCGGTCGGGTCAACGATTTTTTTCGGGTTGTTGGCCATGTCGGTCGTCGCCTCGCGTGTTACGCCGGACTAGGGCGGCCTAAGAGAACTCAGGCCGCGCCACGAGCGCGTGATCGTTCAAATCCACATCGGCATAGGGCTTCCCCCGCCCTTACGTCATACTGCCGTGCCCCATCCTATCGGTCTGTCGGATCGAAGAAAACCGGAGCGGTAACCTCCTTTTAATCATCGTTAACGGTTTAACGGTTTGGTCACCATAACCTCAGTTTTCCAATCGTCAGGTCCCGAAGCGCCATTCTGTCGCCAACAATGCGGCCGGTCTGGGGCCGACAAGGGGCGGCGTTCCGGTCCCAAGCTTTGTGGGGTTTCGACCGGAAAGTCGGGATTGCGGGAGTTTGCGTAAGAAGTCGCTTACCCATCAAGTCGAAAGGCAGCGACAAAATCTCCCGGCAGAGGCGGGATTTACCCCGTTTTCGCCGTTCGGTGCGCATGATGGCTTTCACGTACAAGGTGAAAGCGTCGGGGAGGACGTCGTGGCCCAATCAAGCGTGTTGACGGTGCCTGCGCGTAAACAAAAGCCGATGACCATTGACGACGATCATCTGGGCCGCATGACGCTTGGCGACCGTAGCCTCGAACGGGAGGTTTTGGAGATTTTCGCACGCCAGACCACCTTGACACTGGAGCGTATCGCCGGAGCGGAACCGTCACGTATTGGCGCCGCGGCCCATACGCTCAAAGGCTCCGCGCGCGGAATTGGAGCTTGGCGCGTGGCTGATGCTGCCGAACGGTTGGAGCAAGCCGCCGCCAATAAGGGCGACCATGACGCTATGAGCGCGGCGATCGCGGAGCTCGAGGTGGCTAGCCTCGAGGTGTGCGCGGCGATTGGAGCGCGCTTGGCCGAGTATCTGGACGAGCTTTCGGCCGACACTTTCAGCGACCGGGCGCGCGAGCACTGAATTTTTCACACTTCGTCTCACTGGCGCGGCGCGGCGTGAGCCGATAGAAGACGAGCCGCCGGCCGGCACGATATATTTGCCGCTCCCCCGCCGGCCGACAGGTCCGGCTCAATTCCACATGGTCAAAATCACTTTTATCGATGCCGGAGGCACGCCCCGCACGGTCGAGGGTGAGGTCGGTTCGACCGTCATGGAGACGGCGATCAAGCACGGCGTGCCGGGGATCGAAGCGGAATGCGGCGGCGCCTGCGCCTGCTCGACCTGCCACGTCTATATCGACGAAGGCTGGCGGGAAAAGGTTGGCGAGCCGGCTCCCATGGAGGAGGACATGCTCGACTTCGCCTATGGCGTACAGCCGAACTCACGGTTGTCATGCCAGATCAAAGTCAGCGAAGAGCTCGACGGCCTGACGGTGCGAACCCCTGAGCGGCAAGCGTAGCTAGCACAAATCAAAGCGCCGCTGGAACAAATCCGGCGCAGAGCCCTTGCGCCTGACGCCTTGCTTCCTCTTCCCCTGTCGCAGCCAGCACGCTAGACACTCGCCACCTCATCAGACGCCATCCATTAAAGACGAGCACGGATACGACATGGACGAACCTATCAAGACCGACGTTGTCATTATTGGCGCGGGCCCAATCGGCCTATTTGCGGTGTTCGAGCTGGGTCTGCTCGACATGAAATGCCATCTCATCGACATTCTCGACAAGATCGGCGGGCAGTGTGCGGAGCTTTATCCGGAGAAGCCGATCTACGACATTCCCGGCATTCCCTTCACCAGCGCTCAAGGGCTCGTCAACGGCCTCTTGGAGCAGATCAAACCGTTCAACCCGCAATTTCATCTCAGCGAGATGGTGGAAAGGGTCGAGCAGATTGGCGATCCGTTGTTCCGGGTGACGACCGACCAGGGCAAGGTATTTGAAAGCAAAGTCGTGGTCATCGCCGCCGGTGGTGGTTCCTTCCAGCCCAAGCGCCCTCCGATCCCGGGCGTCGAACCCTACGAAGGCAAGTCGCTGTTTTACGCGGTGCGCAAGATGGAAGCGTTCCGCGGCAAGCGCGTTCTCGTCATTGGCGGCGGCGACAGCGCGCTCGACTGGACGCTCAACCTTGCGCCGATCGCGAGCCACCTCACGCTGCTGCACCGGCGAAGCGAATTCCGCGCCGCGCCCGACAGCGTCAACAAAATGATGGCGCTCGCCGGCGAAGGCAAAATCGATTTCGTGCTTGGCCAGGTGACCGCGCTGCAGGGCGAGCAAGGCCAGCTCAGCAAGGCCGTGGTCAAGACCAACGAGGGCTCGGTTTACGAAATCGCCTGCGACGCGCTGCTGCCGTTCTTCGGGCTCACCATGAAGCTCGGGCCGGTCGCCAATTGGGGCTTTGAGCTCAAGAACAACGAATATATCCCTGTCGAGACCGCGAGTTTCGAAACCAGTCAGCCCGGCATCTTCGCGATCGGCGACATCAACTGGTACCCCGGCAAGCTAAAGCTCATCCTCTCCGGCTTCCACGAGGGCGCGCTGATGGCACAAAAGGCGTACCATTACGTTTATCCGGAGAAGCGGCTGGTGTTCCAATACACCACGTCATCTTCGAGCCTGCAGAAGAAGCTTGGCGTGTCGCCGCAGACCCCGCAGCCGGCTTAAACATCGCCCACGTTTCTCGTAAACGGCGGGCGCGGGTTTGGCGGCCGGAGCCGTGATGCCGAATTCGACGGTTACGACCAAGTGCTGCATCGCCGGCGGCGGGCCGGCCGGGATGATGCTTGGCTTTCTTCTCGCGCGCGCCGGCGTCGATGTCGTGGTGCTGGAGAAGCATGCCGATTTCTTTCGCGACTTCCGCGGCGATACCATCCATCCGTCTACGCTGGAACTGATGTACGAGCTTGGTTTGCTCGACGAGTTTCTCATGCTGCCGCACCAGAAGCTCGATCGGCTGGCCGTCCAGGTTGGTGACGAGCGGGTGCGCATGATCGACCTGACGCATCTGTCCACCCATTGCAAATACATCGCGCTAATGCCGCAATGGGATTTTCTCAATTTTCTCGCCGCGCACGGCAAGCGCTACAAGGGCTTCGATTTGCGCATGCAGGCTGATGCAACCGGCTTGATCGAGGAGGCGGGCGCGTCGTCGGACTGCGCGCCAGGACGCCGGACGGCGAACTCACGATCCGCGCCGATCTTGTGGTCGGCGCCGACGGCCGTCATTCGACGGTGCGCGCTGCGGCCGGTTTCAAAAGCGACGATTACGGCGCGTCGATGGACGTACTGTGGTTTCGGTTGCCCCGCAAGGAGACCGACGAGACCGAAACGTTCGGCCACATCGAGGCCGGCGCGATGATGATCATGCTCAATCGTGGCGACTATTGGCAGTGCGCGTTTGTCATTCCAAAAGGGGGCATCGACCGTGTGCAAGCGGATGGTCTCGACGCGTTCCGCAAGCGGGTGGTGATGATGTCTCCGTTTCTCGCCGACCGCGCCAGCGAGCTGAGAAGCTGGGATGATATCAAGCTTTTGACCGTTACCGTCGACCGACTACGGCAATGGTGGTGGCCTGGGCTGCTGTGCATCGGCGACGCGGCGCATGCGATGTCGCCGATCGGAGGCGTCGGCATCAACCTCGCCATCCAGGACGCCGTCGCCGCCGCCAACCGCCTAGCCGCGCCCTCAAAGCCGGTACCGTGAGCGACGATGACCTAAGCGCGGTCCAGGCGCGGCGCACATTCCCCGTGCGGTTCACGCAGGCCCTCCAGCTCACCATGCAAAATCAGATCATCCGACGTGCGCTCGCCAGCACGCAAAAGCCGAAGCCGCCGCTGCTGTTGAAGTTGTTCGACATGATCCCGCTTCTTCGCCGCATACCCGGCCGTCTATTGGCCGTGGGCGTCCGGCCCGAGCACATCCACACCCCGGACGTGCTGTCCGCGCCATAGCGATGTCAGCAGCGCCGCAGGCCGGCGACCGCGAGGCCTTGACCTGACGGCGGTGTCTCTCCATTTCGGAGCCAAGCATCGTAGCCAAGCATCGTAGCCAAGAATTTTGCTGGGAACGCCGTCATGACCATGACCGAGGAGAGCCAATCGGAAAGCCGCCCGTTCGAAGCGGACGTCGCCAAGCTGCTGCAGCTGATGGTGCATTCGGTCTATTCCGAAAAATCGGTTTTTCTCCGCGAATTGATCTCCAACGCTGCCGATGCCTGCGAGCGGCTGCGTTACGAAGCCATCGCCGAGCCGGCGCTGCTGGGCGACGACCCAAAGCCGCGCATCACGCTGACGGTCGATGCCGACAAGCGGCAATTGACGGTGGAAGACAACGGCATCGGCATGAGCCGCGACGAGATGGTCGAGGCGCTCGGCACCATCGCCCGCTCGGGCACCAAGGCGTTTCTGGATCGCATCGAGGCGGCGAAGGGCGAAGAGGATACCGCGCTGATCGGCCGGTTCGGCGTCGGCTTCTATTCGGCCTTCATGGTGGCGGAACGCGTCGACGTGATTTCCCGCCGCGCCGGCACGGAGACGGCGTTCCTCTGGTCCTCGGACGGCAAGGGCTCCTTCGCCATATCGCCGACCGACCCCGCCTATGCGCCGCGCCGCGGCACCCGCGTCGTGCTGCATCTTTTGGAAGACGCCAAGTCCTACACCGAGCGTCCGACCGTCGAGCGGCTGGTCCGAGCCCAATCCGGTCACGTGCCGGTGCCGATCGCGATCGTCGTAAAACCAGGCGCCGAGGTTTCAGAAATCACCGACGGTGCGGCGCTATGGGCCAAGCCGAAGGCGGCGATCACGCCGGCCGACTACACTGATTTTTACCGCAGCATTGCCGGTCAGTTCGACGAACCGGCGCTCACCATCCACTTCCACGCCGAGGGGCGGCACGACTACACGTCGCTGTTCTTCGTTCCCGACTCGCGCCCTTTTGATCTGTTCGATCCCGACCGCAAGGGACGCATCAAGCTCTACGTCAAGCGCGTCTTCATCACCGACGATGCGGAGATCCTGCCGCGTTATCTGCGGTTCGTCCGCGGATTGGTCGACAGTGCCGATCTGCCGCTCAATGTTTCGCGCGAAAAAATTCAGGAAAGCCCGCTGCTGGCCGCCATCAAGAAAGGTGCTACCAGCCGCGTGCTCGCGGAATTGGAGCGGCTCGCGGACAAAGAGCCGGAAAGCTACGCGAAAATCTGGGACCTTTTCGGCGTGGTGCTAAAGGAAGGCATTTATGAGGATTTCGAGCGCCGCGACGCGCTGCTCGCGCTCGCGCGCTTCAAGACCACCGGTCTGGCCGATATGTCTTCAAATTCCTGGCGGAGCCTCAAGGACTACGTCGCCGCGCTGAAGACCAACCAAACGGCGATCTATTATCTGGCGGGCGACGATATCGAGCGTCTGAAGGCCTCGCCTCATCTCGAGGGTTTTCGCGCGCGCGGCATTGATGTGCTGCTGCTTCCCGATCCGGTCGATACCTTCTGGGTGATGTCGGGACTGGGCTTTGACGGCAAGCCGTTCAAGTCGGTGACCCAGGGCGCGACCGATCTGGCGCTCATCCCGTTGCTCGATGCGCAAGAGGCGCCAGCGCCGCAGGCCGAAGAATCGGTCAAGGATTTTCTGGTGTTCATGAAGGGCACGCTCGGCGACGTGGTCGCCGAAGTGCGCGCGTCGGACCGGCTTACCGATAGTGCGGTTTGCCTGGTTGCCGCGGATGCGGCCCCCGATCGGGCACTGGAAAAACTACTGGCGGGGGCAGGGCGGCTCAACAGCGCCTCGAAGCCGATCCTCGAGGTCAATCCGCGGCACCGGCTTGTCGTCGCGCTGGCGGCGCTTAGCGAAGATCAGCGGACGCTCAAGGAGGACGCGGTGCATCTGTTGCTCGACGAGGCGCGCGTGCTCGAAGGCGATCGCCCGGCGGATGCGCGGTCGTTTTCCGAGCGGCTCGCGCGCGTGCTGGAAAAGAGCGTGGGCAAGGGCGCCGCCTGATGGTGGATCAATGAAAGTCGCGGCTCTTGAGCGGGAGAGCGGCATCTTGGGGATGGTGCCTACCGGAAAATGTTGGTGAAAACAGGTCGCCGTCGCGGAGCCAAGGCAGTTCAGCGGACAGATCGACAAAACTTTCCGCGACGACATGGATGACGAGGCCGGCGCGTTGCAGGCGGCCGTGCACGGCGAGAAAACGCGCCGTCATCACCGTGCGGCGGTTTTTCTCGAAAGCTTTTGGCCAGACGATGATGTTGGCGATGTCGGTCTCGTCCTCCAGCGTCATGAAGATCACGCCCTTCGCCGTTCCCGGTCGCTGCCGCACCAGCACTAGGCCGGCGACGGTGACAAACGCGTTCTGTTTCACGTCATCGCCGCGAAGTTGAGCGTTGCGCATGGCGCCGAGCGCGGTGAGGCGTTCGCGGAAGAAGAGCACGGGATGCTCCTTGAGCGACAAGCCGGTCGCCACGTAATCCTCTACGACGTGCTCGCAGAGCGGCATGACCGGGAGCGCGACGGCGGGTTCGGGGAAAAGCTCGTCGCTCAGATGCGGCGTCAGCAGAGGCAGCACGTCCTCCGCCGCGGCGGAATCCGGCCGGCGCGGCGGACGGGCTCCGATCGCGTCGAGCCGTCGCGCCGCCCACAACGCGGCGCGCCGATCGAGGCCCAAGGAGCGGAACGCATCCGCTTCGGCCAGCCGTTCGATGGTAAAGCGCGAAATGCCGGCGATCGCGGCGAGCCGCTCGATAGAGGAAAAACCGTTGCCGCGTGCGGCGATGAGCTTCTTCAACTCGTCTTCATTGAGGCCGTGAATGAGGCGGAAGCCGAGGCGCACGGCATGGCTGCCGTCGACACTCGGCTCCAGCATGCAATCCCAATCGCTGAAGTTGACGTCCGCTGCGCGGATGTCGACGTCGTGCTGGCGCGCATCGCGCACCAGCTGCGCCGGCTGATAAAAGCCCATCGGCTGGCTGTTGAGAGTGGCGGCGCAGAATACATCGGGGTAGCGGCGTTTGATCCAGGCCGAGGCGTAGACCAGGAGCGCAAAGCTTGCCGCGTGGCTTTCGGGAAAACCGTATTCGCCGAAACCTTCGATCTGGCCGAAACAATTTTCGGCAAACGCGCGATCATAGCCGCGGGCGGTCATGCCGTTGATGAACTTGTCGCGGAACAGATGGACGTTGCCGGTGTGGCGGAAGGTGGCCATGGCGCGCCGCAAGCCATCCGCCTCGTCGGGCGTGAATTTCGCCGCGGTGATGGCGATCTGCATCGCCTGTTCCTGAAACAGCGGCACGCCGAGCGTTCTTTTGAGCACGTCCTCCAATTCGTTCTTCGGGCCGTGCGCCGGATCGGGGGAGGGGTAATGCTCCTTGTCGATGCCGTCGCGCCGGCGCAGATAAGGATGCACCATGTCGCCCTGGATCGGCCCCGGCCGCACGATCGCGACCTCGATGACGAGATCGTAGAAACATTGCGGCTTTAATCGCGGCAGCATCGACATCTGCGCGCGGCTCTCGACTTGGAACACGCCAACGCTGTCGGCGCGCGACAGCATCTCGTAAACCACCGCATCGTCCTGCGGCAGCGTGGCGAGCGAATACGCCTTGCCGTAATGCTGCTGCATGAGATCGAGCCCGCGCCGCAGGCAGCTCAGCATGCCGAGCGCGAGCACATCGACCTTCATTAGGCCGAGCGTATCGATGTCATCCTTATCCCATTCGATGAAGGTGCGGTCGTCCATGGCGGCATTGCCGATGGGCACCGTTTCGTCGAGCGGCGCGCGGGTGAGCACGAAGCCGCCGACATGCTGCGAGAGATGGCGCGGGAAGCCGATCAGGTCGTCGGCGAGATGAACGGCCCGTCGGATCGCCGGATTGAAGGGATCGAGGCCGGCTTGGCGAACATGTTCGTCGGGCAAGCCGTCGCCGTAGCCCCACACGGTCTTCGCCAGCGCCGAGGTCACGTCCTCCGTCAATCCCAACACCTTGCCGACTTCGCGGATGGCGCGGCGGGAACGGTAATGCACGACGGTCGCACAAATCGCCGCGCGATGGCGGCCGTAGCGCCGGTAAATGTATTGGATCACTTCCTCGCGCCGCTCGTGCTCGAAATCGACATCGATATCGGGCGGCTCGCCGCGGTTCTCGGAAATGAAGCGGGCGAAAAGAAGTTTGCTGTTTTCCAAGTTTACCGACGTGATGCCGAGGCAATAGCATACAGCGCTGTTGGCCGCCGAGCCGCGGCCCTGGCAGAGGATTTCCTTTTCCTGCCGGCGCGCGAACGACACGACATCGTGGACGGTGAGAAAATAGCGCGCATAGTCGAGCTTGGCGATGAGCGCGAGCTCGTCGTTAAGCCGTTTCACGACATCGGGCGGAATCCCGTCCGGGTATTTGTCTCTTGGGTAGCGGTCGCGCGCGCCGGCCCAGGTGAGATCCGCAAGATGCTGCTGGGCGGTTTTGCCCTCCGGCACCGGCTCGTCGGGATATTCGTATTTCAGTTCGCCGAGCGAGAAATTGCAGGCTTTCGCAATCTTGACGGTGCGTGCGATGGCGTCGGGAAAGCGGGCGAACAGCCGCGCCATCTCCGCCGGCGGCTTGAGATGCCGCTCGGCATTGACGGCAAGGCGCAAACCCGCTTCGGCCATGGTGCATTTTTCGCGGACGCAGGCGAGAATGTCGGCAAGCGGCCGGCGTTCTGGCGCGTGATAGGAAACCTCGTTGACGGCGACGAGGGGCGCATTCAGGCGCTCGCCGAGTTCGGCCAATAAACCGAGCCGGCGCGGTTCGTCGCCGCGATGATAATGGACGCCGGCGAGAAACGTGCGCCCCGGCGCCACGCGGGCCAAGGCCGAGAGGCGTTTGGTGAAAGCGCCTCCTCCCTTTCCCTCCCCCGCTTGCGGGGGAGGGAAGGGTGGGGGCGGCGGTATCGCAATGAGCATTTGGCCTTCGCTCGCGGCGAGAATCTCCTCGAAGGTCAGATGGCATTCGCCCTTTTTGGCCTTGAGATTGCCCGCGGTGATGAGACGGCAGAGCCGGCCATAGGCGGGACGATCGGTCGGATAGGCGAGAACTTCGAAACCATCGATTGTCACCAGGCGCGCGCCGACGAGGAGTTTTATTTTTCTGTTTTTGGCTTCGTCATAGGCTCGCACCACGCCGGCAAAAGAATTGCGGTCGGCGATGCCGACGGCGAAGCAACCAAGCTCATCGGCGGTCGCGACCATCTCCTGTGGATGTGAAGCGCCGCGCAGGAAGGAAAAGTTGGTAGCTACGGCCAGTTCGGCATATGTGCTCATCTGTGTTCTCATGCGAAAAAACTCATGCAAACAGCCCGTGCACGAACCAGCGCGCTGATGCCGTTTCGCGCTCGTAAAGTCCTTCCCGGTAGAGCCAGAAACGGCGTCCGTCCGCGTCCTCGACGAGGTAATAATCGCGCGTCGGTTCCGGTGAGCGATGTCCATCGTGCTGGCGCCACCATTCGCTGGCGATGCGTTCCGGGCCTTCGGAACCCACGACCTCATAGGTCACGCCGCGCCAGCGGAAACGCCGCGGCGGACCGTCGGGGATGAGCGCCATGACCTCGGTCGGCTCGGCACGGGGCAAGAGAAGAAGCGGGCGCGTTTTCTGTTCCGGCTCCGGCCATGAGGCGGGAGCTTCGCCGGTGACCGGTAGCCGCACTTCGGCGCGTTCGGGGAGATGACTGGCGATAGGCTCGAACCGCCGCACGCTGTACGGTCCGAGACGCTGGCGCAGCGTATCGATCAAGACCGCGCAGCGCTCCGTTCGGTCGGCATCGCCGGCATTTTCGGCGATCAATTCGTTCTGGCGCGCGAGAATGGTTTCGGCGCGGGTGACGGCAAGCCCAATCGCCTCGAAGCCGAAGCCGGCATCCTGCGTCGCCGCCAGCGCTTCGAGCTTCAGATCGATCATTCGTATCACGTGAGCAACATTGCGCGTCGGCAAGGTCAGCGCGATATCGACCGTCTCGACCGCGCCATCGACACGGTAAAGCGACAACCGCAGCGCGCGCGCTCCCACATCGTCGCGCGTCAGCACATGGACGAGAGTATTCAGGAGGCGGCTCGCCAGTGCGACGACCGCCTCCTGCGTTATGATCGGGTCGAGCAGATAACGCAGCGTGTGATAGACCGGCGGTGCGACGATGGGGACAAGCGGCTCGTCGATGCGGCCGAGCGCCTGGTCGATACGCCAAAGCAGCTCGGCCGGAAAACGCGCGGCAAACGGCGCACGCGGTTTGTCGAGAAGCGCGCCAACGGATTTCAAGCCGAGCCGGCGCAGCGTCGTGCAGGTTTTTGGCAAGAGCCGCAACGCTTCGATGGGGAGCGGCGCCAGCGCCGCGGCTTCCTGCCCCGACGGCAGGACCGGGGAGGGCGCGGCGTGAAAGCGCGACAGCGCCCAGGCGGCGCCGGGCGTGTCGGCGACGGCAAGCCGCGCCGGCAGGCCGAAATTTCTTTCGAGCCGGAAGGAAAGATCGGCGAGCAATTTCTCCTCGCCGCCGAAGAGATGCGCGGCGCCTTCGATATCGAGGAAAAAACCGTCGGCGCCGTTTTCCTCATCCAAGGGCGAAGCAGTCGGCGTATAGCGCGTGGCCCACAGCGCCAGGCGGCGCAGCGCGGTGTCATCGGCGGCGGCATCGACCGCGCGCACCTGCACGTGGCTCGCTTTCGCGCGCGCATCGGCCAACGGCTCGCCGAGCATGAGCCCCGCGGCCTCTGCCGCCTCGTTCAAGGCGGCGATACGCGGCCCTCCGGCCGCGGTGATGGCGAGCACGAATGGCTGGTCAGGATCAACAGGCTTGCCTGACGGATTTTTCGCCTGCGCCGCGAGGATACGCAGGATCGGCCAGCGCGGCAGCCAGACTGAAACGATGCGCGACATGATCGTACTCCACCATCCATTCGCCCGCGCGTCCGTTGCGGCAGCGTTCAAGCAGGAGCCGCCACCGCGAGCGCGTGATCAGGTCGAAGCGATCGCGGGTGGCCGGAGCCGTGCCGACGCGCCAGCGCGTCGCCGCCGCGCTCGATTCCAGGATTTCCGCCGGCCGCAGCAGAAAGAGCGGCAGGCCCGCATCGGTGGCGGCAAGCTGCAATCTTTGACTGGTTTTCAGATCGAGCTTGTCGATCGCGCCGGCGACGGCGGCAGGCGCGCCCGATCGCAGCGCCTCCTCCATGGCCCACAGGGTGTCTCTTCTATGCGCCGTCTCGACCATGATCAGACGGCGCGGATCGAGGCCAAGGGCGCTCAGGCCGTGGCCATGTGGACGGCCATAGTGACGGAGCCCATAGGCCGGGATGACGAAGAGGAGAGGGTGAGTCCGCGGCAAGCGGGCAAGAAAAGCCGCGATGAAGCCGAGGGCAGAAGGGGTCGCACGGTCGTCGGGCACGACCTCATGCAGAGCGCCGCAAGCAAGGCCGCCCAGCGGCAAGTAACGATCGATGGCGGAGAGACCGAAAGAGAGGGTCTTTGCGGTCCGAAACCCTTCCATCCTGGGCAATAAGCGCCGCAATTCCTCTGCTATGGCAGCACGGTTGCGTATCACGGTAAGGGCGGTCGGCGGGGTCATTGTCCGGCCTCTGTTCGAGGGGAAATGATCATAGAACAAAACAGGAACATTGCCAAGGGTTCCCTCCGGTTTTCCTTTTAGGGCGCCCAGACAGGGGATGCCTTGCTGGCTTGGATGCGATGACGCATACGTTCCCGATCACGCCACGCGATCGCAGAGCGGCCGCAAACGAGGAGCGTCATGCCGGAAGTCGACAGGGAAGGGGAACGTTACTCGGCGGACCGGCCGCAGCAGACGCCGGGCTTCTATCTCAAGGGCTCGCACCAGCTCGATTGGGGGATGAAGAACCGCCTCGCCCGCGTCTTTGCCCCCGCGACCGGCCGCACCGTGATGCTGGCGATCGACCACGGCTACTTTCAGGGCCCGACCACCGGGCTGGAGCGCATCGACCTTTCGATTGTGCCGCTGTTGCCGTCCTGCGATGCGCTGTTTTGCACGCGCGGCATTTTGCGCTCGATCATTCCGGCGGATTCAACCAAGCCGATGGTGCTGCGCGCCAGCGGCGGTCCCAGCATCCTGCGCGAGGAATTATCCGACGAGCAGATCGCCATGGACATGGACGATGCTGTACGATTGAACGCCGCCGGCGTCGGCATTCAGGTTTTTATCGGCGGCGAATTCGAGACGCGCTCCGTCCACAACATGACCAAGCTCATCGATGCCGGATTGCGCGCCGGCATTCCGGTCATGGGTATCACCGCGGTCGGCAAAAACATGGTGCGCGACGCGAAATACTTCCGGCTCGCCTGCCGCATCATCGCCGAGCTCGGCGCGCAATACGTCAAGACTTACTACGTCGAGGAAGGCTTCGAGACCGTCACCGCCTCATGTCCGGTGCCGATCGTGATGGCGGGTGGCAAAAAACTCGCCGAGCTCGACGCGCTGACGATGGCCTACAACGCCGTGCAGCAGGGCGCGGCCGGCGTCGACATGGGACGCAATATTTTTCAGTCGGACGCGCCGAAGGCGATGATCGCCGCCATCAACGCCGTCGTGCACAAGAACGCCAAGCCCAAGGAAGCGTACGAGCTATTCAGCTCGCTCAAGGCGAAGGGGTAAAGCCGTCATTCCGGGGCGTCGCGCTGCGCGCTTGGCCTCGGAATGACTCCCCGCTCACCCGTAAATTCGTTGCGGTGCGGCGCCGATCAGAAACCAGGCGACGGAGCCGGCGGCGACCGCGCCACCGAGGGCAGCCATCACCTGCAGAATCCATGAGGTGCTGCCGACCTCGCCGCCCTGCGGCTGCGCCGTCGCAACTTTCACCGAGTTCGATTTCGGTTGCGCCTCGGCGATGTCCCTCATCGCCGGCGTGTTCGCGGCCGCATTATCCGGCGGCGTGGCGCTTGCCAGCGCGCCCGGCTCATTGGCGGCAAGGTCGATCTCATTAGCGTCATTCGGTGAACTCACCTGTACCGTATGGCCGCCAACGATGAGTGCGTTGGGGGTAGGTCCGGCAGGTGCGACAACGGGCTGCGGCAGCATGGGCGCAGCCGCCGCAATCTCCGTCGGCGGAGCGGAAGGAGCCGACGGCCAGGCGCTGTCAGGCGCCGGCGCCTGTGTAAGCTGCGTTCGGGAGTGCGACCGTTTTCGCTCGGCCACTACGCTATGAATGCTGTGCGACCTCATCCTGCTCCTGGACGCTGTTCTGGTCTTGCCGGACGGTTTGGCGGCCAATTTGGCCTGCGGATTCGTCTTTGCTTTGCTCGGCTTGAGTAGTTGAAGGAGTTGGATCGGCTTGCCGGCCGTCTCAGTGGGCGCGGTTTGCGCCTCTGCGCCGCTGACCGCCAGGCCCGAAATAAGCGAGAAAGCCGAAAAGATCGCGCCCGCGGTGACAATGCGAATATTGAGCATTGCGTCCCTCCGTTACTGCATCATGCCGGAGCATTCGGGACAGACCGGAGTGACCTCAAGGTGACGCAATTGCGGATTTTTTCGCGCAAAGCACGGACCAAAATCGGCCACGCTTAACCATCCTCGTCCTGTGCGCTATCGTTGTTTGTGGCTTCGCGGGGGCGGGGAAGCGGCGCGCGGAGGGCCGAGACGTGATTGAGCTGAAAATCGAAAACGGGATCGCGATTGTCACCATCAGGCATGGCAAAGCCAATGCGCTGGACATCGAGCTATGCGAGGGGCTGGCGAAGCGCTTCGAGGAGCTTCGTGTGTCCGATGTGCGCGCGATCGTGATGACCGGCCAAGGCCGAATGTTTTCGGCCGGCGTCGACTTGCTGCAAGTCAGTTCCGGCGGGCCGGATTACGTGCGCAAGTTCCTGCCGATATTGCATCGGCTCTATGACGCCGTGTTCTTCCATCCGAAGCCGGTCGTGGCGGCGATCAACGGCCATGCCATCGCCGGCGGCTGCGTGCTGGCCTGCTGCGCCGACCGGCGCATCATGTCACGCGCCGGCGGCCGCATCGGCGTGACGGAACTGCTGGTGGGCGTGCCGTTTCCCGCACTCGCCTTCGAGATCGTGCGCTTCGCCGTACCGCGGCGCCATCTGCCGGAGTTTACGTTCGGCGGCGCGACCTACGATACCGGCGCGGCCTTGGAGCGCGGTTGGGTCGACGAGGTGGTGGAAACCGACGCGCTGATGCAGCGCGCAATCGCTGCCGCGCAAGAACTCGCACGGCTGTCGCCGCCGGCCTTCGCCCAGACCAAAAAGCAACTCCGCCAGGAGGCTGCCGAACGCGTGGAGCGAAGCGGCCCGTTGACGGACCAGATCGTCACCGACATCTGGACCGGGGCGATCGGCGATATCCGCGATTACGTCGCGCGGACGCTGAAAAAGGCATAGCGTCATGCCCGCGGCAAACGCGGGCATGACGGCTTTGACGCAACTCACGCGGCCAAAGATTTGAGATACTTGTCCGCTTCTTCGGGCACCGCGAACCAGGGGAACAGATCCAGCGGCTCGTTGAAGCAATTGGCGATGCGGCGGGCGAGAACCGGATTGCCCTGCGCAGCGCCCATGATATTGAGCACGTGCGGCGGCGGCGGCTGCAGCAACGCGTTGGTCCAGCCGGTCACGTATTGCGCGTAATCCCAGTAGCGATCGAACGTCGCCTGCATCCAGGCCTGGTCGAAGGGCTTGTCGCCCTGCGCGAGGATCGAGTCGAGATAGATTTTCGCGCATTTCGACGCGTTGTTTGATCCCTGCCCGGTAATCGGGTCGTTGAGCACGACCACGTCGGCCATGCCGAACACGGCCTTGCCGGACGGCAGCTTCGCGATCGGTTTGCGCACGGTCGGCGCGAAGCGTCCGCTCAGAATGCCGTTGTCATCGGTGAGCTCGACGTTTTTCGCGCGTTCGGCCTCCCAGGGCAAAAACGTATCCAGAATCCATTTCGACTTGGCCAGATGTTCAGCTGGTGAAGAAATTCCCTCCCAGCAATCCATCGGGCCGCCGGGAACGCCCTCAAGCACCATGATCTCGCAGGGGCCGGTGGTGGTGAGCGACGGGAAGACGAAATATTCGCCGACGCCGGGAATGAGATTGAACGCCACCGCCGAATGATGCGGACGCGGCGTCAGTCCCTTGACGTAAGTGAGCGCGAGCGCGCGCTGAGGCACGTCGAACTGGCTCTTTTGCGCGTCGCGTTCGAACAACCGGGCGACGTCGCCCTTGCCGGCCGCGACGATGACGAGGTCGGATTGCGCCACATATTTTTCGAGGTCGGCGGGTCCGGCTGCCTTGTATTCGATCTGGCCGCCGCGTTTTTCGAATTCCTGCATCCAGCGTGGGAATTTGATGCGTTGGTCCACGGCTTGCGCGGGTTTGTCGAGCATGCCGTTCCAGTCGATCGCCTTGTTGCCCGAGCCATCGGGCGCGGGAACGGTAAAGCTGATCGAGTCGACCGTCGGGCATTCCTTGTCCCAGAAATTCAGCCCGAGGTCGCGTTCGTAGCTCAGCGCCTTGTCGAACATGCATTGGCTCGACATCACCTTACCGGCGCGGATGTCATCGCCCTTACGGTCCTGCACGAGGCGGACGTCGTAGCCGGACGAAAGCAGGCCGTTGCCGAGTTGCAGGCCGGATTGGCCGCCGCCGACGATTGTGATTACTCGTTTCGAACTCATCGCCCTCTCCTGTGGTACAGCCGAGCCGTGCGGCTGCCTTCAAAGTTTTTTGTTGAACATGATTTTTCCGAAAGCCGGTATCCGCTTTTCGGGATCGTGCTCTATTCCATAAGCAAAGGTATCGCGGGATCGGCGCGTTCGGGCCCCATGGCCGTATAGCCGCCGTCGACGCGAATGTCGGTGCCGGTGATGAAGCTTGCATTGTCCGAGAGAAGGAACGCGACGGCTTCCGCGACCTCGGACGGATTGCCGGTACGGCCGAGAAGATGGAAAGGCTTGGCGACGCCGTCGGTCTTGGCGCGGTTGCCTTTGGTCAATTCGACCATGATGTTGCTCCAGGTCCATCCCGGCGACACGGCATTGACGCGAATGCCGTCCGGGGCGAGGTCCATCGCCTGATTGCGCGTCAATTGCAGGATCGCGGCCTTGGAAACGGGATAGACCCAGCGGCCGGTCTGCGCGACGCGCGAGGAGATCGAGCCGAAATTGACGATGGCGCCTTTGTTCTTTTTGAGATGAGGCCGCGCAGCCTGCATCAGCATGACCGAGCCGACGATGTTGACGTCGAAGGCCTTCAGCCAGTCGGCGCGCGTCGTCTCGGCGCCGTTGTCGAGGTAGGTACAGGCGACGTTGACGAGAAAATCGAGCCTGCCGGTCGCGTCGATCGTCGCATTGACGAGCGCGACAATGTCCGCATCGCTAGTGAGATCGCAGCGGATGAAACGCGCCTTGTTGCCGAGCTTTTTGGCGGTCGCCTCGCCGTCGGGCACATTGATATCGGCAATCACGACGTTGCTGCCGTAGCCCACGAGTGTCTCGGCGACGGACTGTCCGATGAGCGTCGAGCCGCCTGCGACGATTGCCGTTTTGCCGTCTAGCCCCCGCATCAGCGTTCCCCCAACGTCTGTTGCCCGCTACCCGTCCGTCACCTTATCAGCAGCGTCATCCTTTAAGTATAAAATATTTTTGCAAGAAAACGAAACGACCGCAAGTGGTCATCCGAGCTCGGTGATGATTTCGGGGAAGTGGTGCAGCCGTTCGCTCGGCCCGTCCGCCTCGATCAGATAGTTGTCGCAGACCCACGACAGCACATGGCCGCGGATGTAGGTCGGGTGCACGACGATGTTCATGTCCTTTGCGATCGGCATCGGTTCGTCATTGCGGATGAGCGGCCGCTCAACGAGATCATAGCCCTGGCCGTGGCAGTGAATGCGCTTCTCCTCCGGCCGGCCGTTCCGCCGCATGAAGCCGTTGTAGGCGTCGAAAATATCCGTGCACGGCGTGCCGGGCTTGAGCAGCCCGAGATTGAACTTGCGCGCCTCGAGCGCGAAAGTGAACTCGTCCTTGAGCTCGCCTGATGCTTTGCCCACGACGCAGGTGCGCCCAAGCTCGGTGTACATGCCGCCGGGACCGGAATCCTCGACCAGAAGCGCAATGACGTCGCCTTTTTCGATAATGCGGTTCTGGAAGTGGCGCTGGCTGAATTGCGCCGGCTTGTCCGCGGGCATCGAAGCGCACAGGTAAATGCCGTTCTCGCTGCCGTTACGTTGACTGTGGCATTGGGCGATGGCGGCGATGTCGCGGTCGCGCATTCCCGGCTCGACGGCGGCAAAGGCGGCGCGCATGGCACCGTCTTGCATCGCCGCGGTGCGCCGGATGAGCTCGCGTTCCTCGGCGCTCTTGATGACTTTGATGCGGTCGACCAGATCGGAGGCATCGACGAAACGCAAATTCGAGAAGCGCCCTTTTTGCAGATAGTCGACCAGCGCAAACGACATCTGATAGGTGCCGACGAGACCGATCGTGCCGCCGGCATAGGGCGCGAGCGCCGTCGCAGCGAGCTCCGGATCGTAGCTCGCCGTATAGTGGCACGAGGCGAAGCTCGGCGTGGTGAGCCATTGCTTGACGCCGCGGCTTACCCCGTCGCCGTTCGCGGTCGGATTGTTGACGCCGCCGAAGGGGCCCATGCTGACCAGCGTCATGAGATCGTCGCGGGGGAATACGACAGTAAGGGGATAGCCGTTGGTTGCCGGCAAATCGGTGAAATATTTGACGTAGCCGCCCATATGATCGTTGTTGTTCTGCAAGAGGAGCACGTCGATCTTCTCGCGCTCCATGGCGGCGCGCGCGGCGGCCCAGCGGCGTTCGAGCTCGGCCGTTGAGATTGGCGTTTGCAGGCGTTCCGAAAGCTGCTCCATGTCGACTTCATTCCCCTTGTTGCGTCGGTTATGCGCCCGCTACGAACCGCCGTTAGGCCGATATAACTTCATGTGCTAAGCGAGGCCAAGCCGTCGCGCGACGGTAGAAGCTCGGCTAGACTACGCACCGAGGGTCGTTCAACTCGTATTGCCAGGAGCATACAATGCCTATTGACTTATCAACCGTGAATTGGGTCTTCGTTGGGTTGATGGCGCTGTTCGCGTTCGTCGCCGCTTTGCTCGGCAGCCTCATTGCTTTCAGAAACCGTTTCCTGGGTGCTATCATTGCAGGAATTCTGTTCGCGGTGATCTTCGTCTTTTGGAATCACTACCCGCACCCGACGCTGCCGCTGCCGGTCATCTCCACATACACCACTCCAAACGGTTGACCTTTGCGCCGGCCAAGATATGCGTATCGGTTATGCGTAGTTGAAATTTTGCCGGGGGAAATGGAGCGGTGATGAACAAGGTCTATGCGGACGCGCGCGCCGCGTTGGCCGGGGTGCTCAAGGACGGCATGATGATCATGGCCGGCGGCTTCGGACTGTGCGGTATTCCCGAGACCTTGATCCTGGCGATCCGCGATTCCGGGGTCAAAAATCTGACCGTCGTCTCCAATAATTGCGGGGTCGACGGCAAAGGTCTCGGCGTTCTGCTCGACACCCGGCAGATCAAGAAAATGATCGCTTCCTATGTCGGGGAGAACAAGACCTTCGCGCAGCAATTCCTCGCCAACGAACTCGAGATTGAGTTCAACCCGCAGGGCACGCTCGCCGAGCGCATCCGCGCCGGCGGCGCCGGCGTGCCGGCGTTTTTCACCAAGACTGGGGTCGGCACGCTGATCGCGAAAGGCAAGGACGAGCGCGAATTCGACGGCGAGCGCTACGTCATGGAGCGCGGTCTCGTTGCCGATCTATCGATCGTCCACGCTTTCATGGGCGATACCGAAGGCAACCTTGCGTACCGCAAGACTGCGCGCAACTTTAATCCGATCATGGCCACTGCGGGCAAGGTGACGGTGGCCGAGGTCGAGCACCTGGTGCAGCCCGGCGACATTGATCCGGACCACATCATTACGCCTGGCATCTACGTAAAGCGTATCATCCACGTGCCCAACCCGACGAAACACATCGAGCAACGCACCGTCCGTAAGCGCGAAAAAGCCGACGTGCCCGCCGGAACAGGGGAGGAAGTCTGATGCCTTGGACCCGCGATCAGATGGCGGCGCGCGCCGCCAAGGAGTTGCGTGACGGCTTCTACGTCAATCTCGGCATCGGCATTCCGACGCTGGTATCGAATTTCATCCCGCCCGGAATGAGCGTGCAGCTGCAATCCGAGAACGGCATGCTCGGCACCGGTCCGTTCCCGTTCGAGGGCGAGGAAGACGCCGATCTCATCAATGCCGGCAAGCAGACCGTCACCGAGCTGCCGACCACGAGCTATTTCAGCTCAGCGGACTCGTTTGCCATGATCCGCGGCGGTCACATCGACATCGCCATCCTCGGCGCCATGCAGGTCGCGGAGAATGGCGACCTTGCCAACTGGATGATTCCCGGAAAAATGGTGAAGGGCATGGGCGGCGCCATGGACCTCGTGGGCGGCGTCAAGAAGGTGGTCGTGGTCATGGAGCATTCGGCCAAGAACGAGGCGAAGCTCCTGCACCAGTGCACGCTGCCGCTGACCGGCGCCGGCGTGGTCGATATGGTGATCACCGATCTCGGCGTGTTCACTGTCGACAGGAAGGGCGGCGGCATGACGCTGATCGAGCTTGCTCCTGACGTGACGCTCGACGAGATCAAGGCCAGGACCGAGGCAAGCTACAAGGTCGCCATTGCGCTCAAGCATTAAGCCCGCTCGGCCGGACGCGGATCACCGTGCCGCGCCTGCGGTGACCTGTCGCCCTTTACGCATGCCTTGAACGCGCCGACAATGAGTGTGTTCGTGGGGGGAAGTCGTGCGTGATACTCCGATCCTTGAGACGCAAGATCTGACCAAGGAATTCGCCGGTTTCGTCGCGGTGCGATCGGTGAATCTGCGCGTCAAGCGCGGCAGCATTCACGCTCTGATCGGGCCGAATGGCGCCGGCAAGACGACCTGCTTCAACCTCCTCACGAAGTTCCTCGCACCGACGCGCGGGCGCATCGTGTTCGATGGCCGCGACATCACTTCGCTGAAGCCGGCTGACGTCGCGCGGCTTGGGCTCGGACGCTCGTTCCAGATCTCGGCAGTGTTTCCGCACCTGACCGTGCTGGAGAACGTGCGCATCGCGCTGCAACGCCGGCGCGGCAACTCGTTCGATTTCTGGCGCTCGAAGCGCGCGCTGCGTGCTCTCGATGATCGGGCGAAGGCGATCATCTCGGATGTCGGGCTTTCGCCCTACGTCGGCGCGTTGGCCGTCGAACTGTCCTATGGCCGCAAGCGCGCGCTCGAAATCGCCACGACGCTGGCGCTGGAACCCGAGCTTTTGTTGCTCGACGAACCGATGGCGGGTATGGGGCGCGAGGACATCGTGCGCATCAGTGCGCTGATCAAATCGGTCGCCGCCGACCGCACGGTGCTCATGGTCGAGCACAATCTCAGCGTTGTCGCCGACCTTTGCGACCGCATCACGGTGCTCACCCGCGGGCAAGTGCTGGCCGAGGGCGACTATGAGACGGTGTCGGCCGATCCGGCGGTGCGCGAAGCCTATCTCGGGACCGGACATGCCTGAGACCAGCGCGCTACTTTCCGTAAAGAACCTGGAAGCTTGGTACGGCGAATCGCACATCCTGCATGGCGTGAATTTCGACGTACAGGCGGGAGAAGTGGTGACGCTTCTTGGGCGCAACGGCGTCGGCAAGACCACGACGCTCAAAGCGATTATGGGCATCATCGAACATCGCACCGGCTCGGTGCATTTCGAAGGCAAAGAGCTGATTGATCGTCCCTCGGACGTGATCGCGCGTGCCGGCATCGCCTTCTGTCCGGAAGAACGCGGCATTTTTTCCAGTCTCGACGTTAAGGAAAACCTGCTGTTGCCGCGTCAGGTGCGCCCAGGAGGGCTCGATCTCGACCAGATCTTCGAGCTATTTCCCAATTTGCGGGAACGGCTCGGCAGCCAGGGCACGAAGCTCTCCGGCGGCGAACAGCAGATGCTCGCGATCGGCCGTATCCTGCGCACCGGCGCGCGGCTTCTTTTGCTCGACGAGCCGACCGAGGGGCTGGCGCCCGTCATCATCCAGCAGATCGGGCGCACCATCGGCATGCTCAAGGCGAAGGGCTTTACCATTTTGCTTGTCGAGCAGAATTTCCGTTTCGCCGCCACCGTCGCCGATCGTTATTACGTCATGGAGCATGGCCGTATCGTGGATCACTTCTCTGCCGCTGAACTAAAGGCCAATACGGAAAAGCTGCACGAGTATCTCGGAGTTTGATATCAAGGACCGAATAGCTTGAATCGATCCAATTGCGGGTGCTGAGCCCGCACATAGGGAGGTTGTCATGACACCTACCGGCAGATTGGCGTTCGCGGTTGCCGCATTGATGTGCTCGGTCGCAGCCGCCCAGGCGCAGGAAGACGACGTCGTCAAAATCGGCGTCCTGACCGATATGTCGAGCCTCTATTCGGATATCGGCGGACCTGGCTCGGTCGCCGCCGCTAAATTGGCGGTCGAAGATTTCAATCCCGCCGCTCATGGCATGAAGGTCGAGGTCATTAGCGGCGACCATCAGAACAAGCCGGATATCGGCGCCAACCTCGCCCGGCAGTGGTACGACGTCGACCACGTCGACGTGATCGTCGACGTGCCCACGTCCAGCGTCGCGCTGGCGATAAGCGAGATTACGCGGGAGAAGAACAAGGTCTTCCTAGGCTCGGGCCCGGCGAGCTCCGACCTCACCGGACCGAAATGCTCTCCAAACACCATCCAGTGGACCTACGACACCTGGATGCTCGCCAACGGCACGGGCAAGGCGGTGGTCAAAACCGGCGGCGACACCTGGTTCTTCCTCACCGCGGATTATGCGTTCGGTCAGGCGCTTGAGCGCGATACCACGAAGGTCGTTCTGGCCAACGGGGGAAAGGTGCTCGGCAGCGTACGCCATCCGCTGCAAACCAGCGATTTCTCCTCATTCTTGTTGCAGGCGCAGGCCTCGAAGGCAAAAATTATCGGGCTTGCCAATGCCGGCGGCGACACCGTCAACGCGATCAAGCAAGGCGCCGAATTCGGCATCACCAGTGGCGGACAGCACTTCGCCGGCTTGCTCGTCTTCATCAACGACATCGAGGCGCTTTCGCTCAAAACGGCGCAGGGTCTGGTCCTGACCGAAACTTGGTATTGGGACATGACCGATGCCAATCGCGCCTTCACCAAGCGCTGGCAGGCATCGCGGCCCGGCAAATTCCCGAGCATGGTGCCGGCTGGCGTATACTCGTCGGTCATCCATTATCTGAAAGCGGTCGCTGCGCTTAAAAGCGATACCGACGGCCGGGCAGTTGTCGCCAAAATGAAGGAGATGCCGACCGATGATGCGCTCTTCGGCAAGGGCTCGATCCGTGCCGATGGGCGCAAACTGCACGACGCTTATTTGTTTGAGGTGAAGGCGCCGGAGGAATCGAAATATCCGGGCGACGATTACAAGCTGCGCGCCACCATTCCGGCGGCAGAAGCGTTCCGGCCACTCAAGGACGGCGGCTGTCCGTTGATCGGCGGATAGGTCATCCCAAAGGGGAACGGCCGCTTGTGGGAGCAAGCGGCCGGTGGGCGGGGCGCGACATGTTCGAAGTTTTCGGCATTCCTTCACAGGCGCTGTTCGGCCAGTTGCTGCTCGGCCTGATCAACGGCTCGTTCTACGCGCTGTTGAGCCTCGGGCTCGCCGTCATTTTCGGGATGCTCGACATCATCAATTTCACGCATGGCGCGCAGTATATGATGGGTGCGTTCGCCGCTTATTTGCTGCTCCACCACATCGGCATCGGCTATTGGCAAGCTCTGGTGATCGCGCCAATCCTGATCGGCCTGACCGGCGTTCTCATCGAACGTTTGTTTCTCAAGCATTTGCGCAACCTCGACCCGCTCTACGGCCTTCTCCTGACGTTCGGCTTAGGGCTCGTCATCGAGGGTCTGTTCCGCAACTATTATGGCTCTTCCGGACTTCCTTATCAGGTGCCGGAGGCGTTACAGGGCGGCCGTAATCTCGGCTTTATGTTCCTACCGAACTACCGCGCCTGGGTTATCGTGCTCTCGTTGGCGGTGTGTTTCGCCACCTGGTTCGCCATCGAGCGCACGCGACTCGGTTCATATTTGCGAGCCGCCACGGAAAATCCGGTTCTGGTTCGTGCCTTCGGCATCAACGTGCCGCGTATGGTGACGCTGACTTATGGCTTCGGCGTCGGACTCGCGGCGCTCGCCGGCGTTATGGCGGCGCCGATCTACAATGTCTCGCCGCAGATGGGCTCCGATCTGATCATCGTCGTGTTCGCGGTCGTGGTGATCGGCGGCATGGGCTCGATCATGGGCGCTATCCTCACCGGCTTTGCGCTCGGCATCATCGAGGGGCTGACCAAGGTCTTTTATCCGGAAGCATCGAACACGGTCATCTTCGTCATCATGGCGATCGTGCTGCTTATTCGTCCGTCCGGCCTGTTTGGACGGAGCGCGTGATGGAGCGCGTCATCGAGCCGCCGGTTCTGGCGCGCCAGCGGGAGACGAGTTGGAGCCTTACCGCAGCGTTCGTGGTGATGGTCGCCATATTCGCCATCGGACCGTTCGTGGTCTATCCGGTCTTTCTCATGAAGGCGCTGTGCTTTGCCCTGTTCGCGTGCGCCTTCAATCTCCTGATCGGCTATGTCGGCCTGATTTCATTCGGCCATGCCATGTTCTTCGGTTGGGCGAGCTACGTTACCGCCTACGCCGCCAAGAGCTGGGGCTGGCCGCCGGAGCTCGCGATCATCGTCGGTACAGCCGCCGCCGCGGTCCTCGGCGTCGTCGCCGGCAGCCTCGCCATTCGTCGTCAGGGCATCTATTTCGCCATGATCACGCTGGCGCTGGCGCAGATGCTGTATTTCTTTGCCTTGCAGGCAAAATTCACCGGCGGCGAGGACGGCATCCAGGGAGTGCCGCGCGGCCACCTGTTCGGGGTTTTCGACCTCTCCAATGAAATGACGATGTATCTCTTTATTCTCGTCGTCTTTCTTGCCGGCTTCCTGCTCATCTATCGGATCATCAATTCGCCGTTCGGCGAGGTTCTCAAGGCGATACGCGAGAACGAGCAGCGCGCGATCTCACTCGGCTACAAGACCGAGCGCTACAAGCTCGTCGCCTTCGTGCTATCGGCGACATTAGCGGGACTCGCCGGATCGCTGAACTCGCTGGTCTTTCAGCTCGCTTCGCTTACCGATGTGCATTGGAGCATGTCGGGCGATGTCGTGCTGATGACGTTGCTCGGGGGTCTCGGCACGGTGTTCGGACCGGTGGTCGGCGCCTTTCTCGTCATCGCCATGGAGAACTATCTCGCGCCGTTCGGCCAGTGGGTGCTGGTGATTCAGGGCGCGATCTTCGTGGTCTGCGTGCTGCTGTTCCGGCGCGGCATCGTCGGCGAGCTTGCGCAGGTGTTGCGGGTGCAGCTCTGATCTGCATTTTTCCACACACTTATCAACAGAATCAGTTTATCAGCGCTATTCGGTGCACAAGACGAATACGTGAAGCTCGCATTTTTGTTGCCTGACTGCGCGTTCGGAGTGAGGTTGAACGGCCCCGCGCGTTGAGCCGTCAATTAGGTTTGTTTTCCCAAGTCAGTTTGTAATCCCGTCGCGAATTGTGATCCCGAGTCATGGGTATGTTCCCGTGTGCATGCGTCCCTCATTGAACGTTCCAAAACCCCGGCAAGACGGGCGCTTCTGGTCTTTTCATGTCGGCACGGCAACCAGGTCCGTACGACAGTGTCGCGCGCAAATGGCACGCATTGGCGGAGCGTCGGAGGGCCCATTTCTTCGAGCTGCGCGACTCCGGCCGTTGGCGGTACTATTACACTTGGGATGAGCTCCTCGACGTGTTGCACGAGGTGGTGAATAGCTGCGACGAATGGGCAAGAATCGCTGGGCTGGACCACGGCGAGGCGCCGGTCTGATTTGTTTGCTTCCCGGCATCGCGCTTCTTCCTAAATTGGCGCCGCCACCCTATGTGATTGCCATGACGAGCGCTTTGTTCTCGCCGCTGCGGCTTGCCGATCTCAACCTCGCCAACCGCATCGTTGTCTCACCCATGTGCCAATACAGCGCCGACGATGGCGTTGCTAACGACTGGCATATGACCCATCTCGGCATGTTGGCGAATTCCGGCGCCGGATTGCTTGTCGTTGAATCGACGCATGTTGAGCGCCACGGCCGCATCACCCACGGTTGCCTCGGCCTTTATTCCGACGCCTGCGAGGCAGCGCTGGAACGGGTTGTTGCTCACTGCCGGCGCATTGGCAGCGCTAGGCTCGCGATTCAGCTCTCGCATGCCGGCCGCAAGGCCTCCGCACAACGGCCGTGGGAAGGCGGCAAGGCGTTGCCTGAGACCGAGGACCCGTGGCCGACGATTGCGCCCTCCGCGATTCCCTTCGGCCCGGGCTGGCATATGCCGCGCGCCATGACCGAGGACGACATGGCGCGCGTGCGCGCGTCCTTTAGCGAGGCGGCAAAGCGTGCCGTGCGCATCGGCTTCGATGCCGTCGAACTGCATCTCGCGCACGGATATTTGTTGCACGGCTTTGTGTCGCCGATATCCAATACGCGCAATGATGCGTGGGGCGGCTCGCGCGAAGGGCGCATGCGCTTTCCCCTCGAAGTGGCCCGCGCGGTCCGTGCCGTTGTGCCGCGAGGTATTCCACTCGGTGCGCGCTTCACTGGCAGCGACTGGCTCGACGGCGGCTTGACCGTCGCCGACGCGGTGATGTTCGCCAAATCGCTCAAGGAAGCGGGGCTCGATTACATCGATGTCTCCTCCGGCGGCGTGAGCACGCAAGGTCAAGCCAGTGTGCCGAAAAACCCCGGCTACAACGTGCCGCTTGCCGATCAAATTCGGCGCGAAGCCGCCATTCCCACGCGCGTGGTTGGGTTGATCGTCAGCCCGGAGCAGGCGGAGGCCATCATTGCCGATGGCCGCGCCGACATGGTCGCGCTGGCGCGGGCGTTCCTCGACGATCCGCATTGGGCGTGGCACGCCGCACAGGTGCTCGGCGGCGAAGTTACGCACCCGCCGCAATACCAGCGCGCGGCACCGGCGCTTTGGCCCGGGGCGATCCCGCGCGCCTGAAATGAGCGATCCGGTTCTCGTCGAGGTCATCCGCGGCGGCTTGGTGGAGAGCCGCCATCGCGGTGCGGTCGCAGTCGTCGAGGCAGACGGAGCAGCAGTGCTTGCCGTCGGCGATGTGGCACGACCCGTGTTCCCGCGTTCGGCAATCAAGCCGCTACCGGCGTTGCCGTTCGTGGAATCGGGCGCTGCCGATCGTTACGTTTTTGGCGACGAGGAACTGGCGCTCGCTTGCGCCTCGCATAGCGGCGAGCCCGCGCATGTTGAAGGCGTGGCGCGCATGCTGGCGAAGGCCGGACTCGACGTCACGGCGCTGGCGTGCGGGACACATTGGCCGAGCTCGCATGCCGCGGTCTTTGCTTTGGCGCGAACCGGCGCGCCCTCGGCGCTGCATAACAATTTGCTCCGGCAAGCATGCCGGCTTTCTTTGCGTCGCTTGCGCGACGGGAGTCGATCACGCCGGCTATTGGCGGGCGGAGCACGCGGTGCAGCGCGCGGTGCTTGCCGTTCTGGAGGATTTGACCGGCGCGGTGCTACCGGAAGATTGCCGGGCGATCGACGGCTGCTCGGTGCCGACATGGGCAATGCCGCTGCAAAATCTCGCGGGCGCTTTCGCGAAATTCGGCACTGGGCGCGGCCTTGGATCTGAGCGCGCCCGTGCCGCAGCGCGACTGCGGGCAGCTTGTGCGCAAAAGCCGTGGTACGTCGCCGGCACCGACCGTTTCTGTACCGAGATAATGCGGCTTCTAGGTCCGCGGGCATTGGTGAAGACCGGTGCCGAGGGCGTATTTTGCGGTGCGCTGCCGCAGCAGGGGCTCGGCATCGCCATCAAATGCGACGACGGCGCCGGGCGCGCCGCCGAGGCGATTATGGCGGCTTTGATCGCGCGCTTTCTTCCGCTGGTCGATCAGGAGGGAGCGGCGCTTGCGCGCTTCGCATGGCCGACATTGCGCAACTGGAATGACATGAAGGTCGGCGAAGTGCGCGTGACCGAGGCGATTTGATCGTCGATCATCTAGCGCACGCGGTTGCCGCCGATCGACAATTGCGCGTAGCGCGCGGCGCCATCCCGGGAAAGGTCGCCGGTCACCGCCTTTTTCCATTCCATGCCGACGATGGCGCCGCTGCGGGCGTCGGAGATAAGATTGTCGGCGATCACGGCAGCGCCGGCTCCCGGCGCGACGGAAACCGTGATGCCGAAATCGGCGCGGCGGATCACATTCGAAGTAATAGCAACATCGCGCAGATAAGCTCCCCAGCCGGCCGCGATTCCGGCATTGGGTACATTCTCCACCACATTGCCGGTCACCACCGTGTCGGCTTCGATGCCGATGCCGATGCCGGCGCTGTCATTCGGGTCGGTGCCGGGCGGACGCCGGCCGACCAGATTGCGGATAATGTTGCCCTGCACGACCGCGAGCCGGCCGCCTTTGTCGAAGTTCGTAACCGATACGCCGAGCGCGGCGCCGTCGACAATGTTGTTGGCGATCAAGGCGCCTTCAAAACCGAATTCGGCATAGAGCGCGACCTCGCCGAGCCCGGTGCAGGTGTTGCCGACGATCTGCAGGTTGGATGCCGCGTTGCCGCGCACGGCGGAGAAGGCGGCGTTGCGGATGCGATTGCCACGCACGATGACATTGTCGGCGCGGAAGACATTGATGGCGTTGCCCCACTCGCCGGAGCCGCCGGCTTTGTTCGTGATGCCTTCGATGCGGTTATCGATGACGAGCGTGCCGTCATCGCCGGGCTGAGTGCGCCAGACCAGGATGCCGCCATTGCCGGCGCCGCGCACGGTGTTGCCGGCGATCCGTAGCCCGTGGGCGTCGATCGAGAAAATGGCGGCGTCGGCGGCGGTGATCGTGTTTGCGCTCACCTCGCCCTCGATGGATTCGAGCGCGATGCCGTTGCGGCCGGCGTTGACGATTTCGCAGTCAACGATCTGCACCGCGCGGCCCTGGGCAAAATGCAAAAGTCCGCGCCGTTCGGGAAGCGGAATGCCGGCGCCATCGAGCACTAGACCCATAATGCGGATGTGATCGCTGCCGGTAGCCGACATCATCGACGGCCCTCCCGACATGACGATACGTGTTGCTCCCGCGACGCCGGCGATGGCGGCATAGGGCGGCAATTGCAGCGCGCCGGCGCGATAGAAGCCGGGAGACAATCGCAGCACCGCGCGCGCGGCCGAGGCTTGCTCGATGGCGCGTTGAAAAGCTTGAGTCTGGTCTTCGGAAGCATTGGGCCGGAGCCCGAACGAGGTGGCGTCGATCTCGGCGCGCGATCCGGCGTCGCGCGCCGGCATGGATTGAGCTTCGCTGACGGCGCTTGCCGCGCCGGCACCGGCGATGGCCGCGAACAGGCGGCGGCGATCGATGCTCATCAAAGAACTCCTCGTGCAACGCAAACAGAAGGCGCACCACGCCCTGTGCCATAAGACCATTCCGCTCCGGCGCTAGTGACTATTCCACGGGGACAGTTAACGGCGGCTTGCGGCAATGAGCGCGATGAGCAGCGCTTCGGCAGCGGCGACGAGCGGCGGAAAGGAAAGCAAGTGGCGTTCGGCCCGCTGCCGCCGTGGAGAAAACCTGATGGGCGGGATATGAACAAACTGAATCAGCGGCCGGCCGCCGCGAGCGCGCTCCAGTGCGCGCCAGTAGGCGTAATTGCACAAATATCGTCCGGCATCGCGCGACAGACGGCTAGGGAAGTCGCGCGCTTTTGCGGCGCCGAGCAAATCGGCGAACGGTGCGGCGGTCGGAAGCGCCGCCGGTCCGCCGTGCACGACGACGCCGCGCCGCGGGTGATGACCGCTTGCATCCGGGTACAATACCGAGACGGCATTGCGCGCCCGCGTCTCGATACACAGCTGACGCCTGCGCGCGGCAAGACCGAACATCAGAATGACGTCGGGCTTCTGCGCGAACAGCTTCGGCAGATCGCGATCGACGGCCGCGTAAGTCGTCGCAAAGACGTGGGTCGTGTAAATGACGTCGGCTAATGCCGGCCGCCGCCGGCGGGCGAGACTCTTGACCAAAACCGAGCTCGGATTAAATGGCGCCCCCGGGAAGGGACCGAAGCCGATAAGGAGGACGCGCATGGCGCGTCACCGCCCGAGCATGTCGGCGATCTCCTCGACGGCCGCGTTGGCTGCGAGACGTCCCGCTGCGACATCTGCCTCGATCCGCGGCAGCGCCGCTTTGAGCGTCCGATCGGAGCGCAATGGTGCGAACAGGCGCTCCTCGAGCATGGCCCACATCCATTTCACCTGCTGCTCACCGCGGCGCGAGGCAAGCTCGCCCGAAGCGCTGAGCTTTTCGCGGTGGTCGAGGACGTGCGCCCATAGCGCCGCAATACCGTCGCCGGTCAGCGCCGAATAGGTGACAACCGGCGGCGACCAGTTCGGCGAACGCGGCGAGAGAATATGCAACGCAGCGCGATACTCGGCCGCCGCAGCTTTGGCGCGAACGAGATTGTCGCCGTCGGCCTTGTTGACGGCAATCATGTCGGCAAGCTCGACGACGCCTTTTTTCAATCCCTGCAGCTCGTCGCCGGCGCCGGGTAGCATCAGCGCGAGGAAAAAGTCGGTCATGTCTGCGACGGCGATTTCCGATTGGCCAACTCCGACCGTTTCGATCAGCACCACGTCGTAACCCGCGGCCTCGCACAACAGCATGGTTTCGCGCGTCTTCGCCGCAACGCCGCCGAGCGTGCCGGAGGTGGGGGATGGGCGGATGAAGGCATTGGTGTCGTTGGCCAGCCGCGCCATGCGCGTCTTGTCGGCGAGGATCGAGCCGCCGGTGCGCCGCGACGAAGGATCGACCGCAAGTACCGCCACCTTGCGTCCTTGCTTGGTCAGCATGGTGCCGAGCACGTCGATGGTGGTCGACTTGCCGACCCCGGGCGCGCCGGTGATGCCGACGCGCACCGCGTTGCCGGTCGCTTCGAGCAGCGCCTGGGTCAGCGCGGCGGCAATGCGGCGGTGATCGGCGCGTTTACTTTCGATTAGCGTGATGGCGCGCGAAAGCACGGTGCGGTCGCCGCCACGGATGTCACGCGCGAGCCGGCCGACGTCAGGAAGGGAAGCAGACGACGCCATAATGTCTCTTCGGCGAGCAAGCGCGTTGCGTCAAGGCGTGTGTACGCTTGTTCATTTACATTTCGCTAGCCTCGTCCGATCCGGACCATGATTCTTCGCCGAATGACCGCGATGTCGCCGAATTGCAGCCGCATCGCCGGGCTGTCATTCCGGCGTGAGGCGCAACGTCGCTTGTCCGTCCTCAACAAGGAGACACCGATGAACTGGGATCAGATTCAGGGCGATTGGATGCAATTCAAGACCGGCGTGCGGACCAACTGGGTCAAGCTCACCGACGAAGATCTCACCCGCATCGGCGGCCGCCGGGAGGAGTTGGCCAAACGCTTGCAGGCGCGTTACGGCTTTGCCAAGGGTGAAGCCGAGCGAGAGATCGATGCTTGGATGAAGACGCAACGGCGCGCCGCCTAGCGGCGCCGTATCATCCGGCAACAGGAGACTCGTTACGGCCGGGCCTTCGCCACGCCGGGGGCTATTCGATCGCAACACGCGCGATGCTACGGCCCCGGCGGCGGGATAAACTCGGCCGTGATGATTTCAGCTCCAAAGCTGGCGGCTTGCCAAGGCGGCACCCTGAGCGAGAGCTTCGAGTTTTGCCCAAGCGACCATCGGGTGCACGCGTCCGCCGAGCCCGCAATCGGTCGCGGCAATGACGCGTTCCCTGCCGACGCTTTTCGTAAAGCGCAGAATGCGCTGGGCGACGAGCTCGGGATGCTCGACCACGTTGGTGGCGTGGCTGACAACGCCGGGCAAAATGATCTTGCCGTCGGGAAGCTTGACGTCCTCCCACACGTTCCATTCGTGCTCGTGGCGCACGTTGCCGGCCTCGAACGAGTAGGCTTGGCATTTGACCGCCAGCATCACATCGACGATGTCGCGCATGGGGATATCGGTCGTGTGCGGGCCGTGCCAGCTGCCCCAGCACAAATGAAACCGGATGCGGTCTTCGGGTAGCCCCCTGATGGCGTGGTTCAAGGCCTCGATCCGAACCATGGAGAACTTTTTATAACCCTCCACCGACGGCTCGGGATTGATCATGTCCCAATTCTCAGCGATGGCCGGATCGTCGAGCTGGAGGATTATTCCGGCATCGACGATACCCTTGTATTCCTCGCGCATGGCTTCGCCGACGGCGTACATGAACTCTTCGTCGGTCTTGTAATACGTGTTGGCAAATCGCGCGGCGCTCGCCGGGGCGACTGAGGTCATAAAGCCCTCTTCGACTCCGCTGGCCTTGAGCGCGGCCTTGAAATGGGCGATGTCGGCTTTGATCGCTTCCTGTCCCTTGTAGACGACAGGGCCGGTGCATATCGGCCACTTCGCCATTGGCGGTCCGGTCGTCACTTCGTCCTTATAGACCTGCAAAAACTTGGTTCGATCGCGGCGGTCGGCAAAGCTGGTGAGCATGACCTCGCCCGGCTTGGCCCGTTTTGGCGCACCATCGTAAAGACCTGGCCCAGAGAGATCGAGCCCGCCCAAACGATTGAAGCAGTAGCTCCACCACGCCCGGTAGTTCACCTTGTGGCCCATGGCCTTTCCGAACTCGCCGTCGCCCGGGATGTCGATGCCGATCTCTTTTTGTCGGCGCACGACGTCCACCACGGCCGATTTCAGCGTCTCCTGGAAGGCCTGTTCGTCGGCCGTCTTGCTGGATTCGCGTGCGCTATTGGCTTCGATCAGATCGTCGGGGCGCGGAAGGCTACCGGCCTGACTGGTCAAAATATGGTCGCTGCTCTTTCTCATCGCGTCTCACCGGCTGGAGAAAATCCCACGGGCTCGCTGAACGACGGAAGACGGACGACACAGGACGGACAAGCAGGTCCGTTACCTCGTTCGTCCGTCACCCGTGGTGTTTGCGCTACCCGCTAGCTCAAATTGCGTGGAACGGCTGCTCTTTCACCGAGGCGACCAGGCCGTGGAACACCTCGTTGACCGGACCCCAACTTGGCAGCTTCTTCATATTGTTGAGCCAGCGCTCCACATTGGGATAGGCCGAAAAGTCACAACGGATGACTTCGCCGAGCGTCACCAGAGCTGCGCCGAAATAATCGGCGATCGTGATCTGGTTGCCGCACAGGTACTGGTTTTTCGGTCCGATCCAGTGGTCGTTGAGGACCTTTAGCCATTTCCGCGCATTCTGCTGGCCGATCTCGATCGTCGCCGCCTGTGCCTCGTCGCTGCGCCGCTTTTGATTTGGGAACAGCTGCGGATAGGCAAGATTGTAGGCCCAATCGCGATAGAAATTGGTGTTGAGCCAATCCATCATCTCATTGACCTTGGCACGCAGCTTCAAATCCTTCGGATACGCGGGCGAGCCAATCTTGTCGGCGAGGTATTTGAGGATCGCCGAGCTTTCGGTCAGGCGAAAGTCGCCGTCCTCGATCATCGGCACGAGGTTATTCGGGTTCAGCGCTGTGTAGGGCGCCCCATAATGCTCGCCCGTGAACAGGTCGACCGTCACCTCTTCGACCGGAATTTTGTTCTCGGCGATGAAGAGCCGGACCGGGCGGCTCGTCATGGAAACCGGATGCATGTAGAGCTTCATGGCAATTTTCCTCCCAAAAAAGTGTTATCCGCAAGGCTTATAGAGCATCTTCGCGACTGGTGAAATGCAGACTTCTGCCCACTCAAAA